>CAMWSU010000004.1 GCA_947176965.1 uncultured Lachnospiraceae bacterium
GTCTGCATCTGCCCACTCTCATTTGTATAATAGATACCGGTGCCATCGTTGATAAAGCCAAACGCCATCTTCGCATCCGCCGGATTGAAATAATAGAGCTGACCGCCAATATTCTGCCAGCCGACCTGCAGGCATCCGCTCTCATTAAAGTAATATAAATCCGAAGCGATTGCCGATAAGCCGATCGCCATATGACCATCCTCGTAGAAATAGAACAGATTGTCCGCCGCAAGCCATCCTGTATACATACAGCCGTTCGTATCGAACAGATAGATCGAATCTCCGATCTGCTGCATGCCGATTGCCATTTTTCCTTCCGTTCCGAAATAATAAGTATTGCCTGCTAAATTCTGCCAGCCAAACTGCATCAGACCGTTTCCGTCAAAAAAGTAAATACTGTTCGCAAGCTGTGCAAATCCGGAAACTCTCCGTCCGAACGCATCAACGTAGTAGATACCTCCGTTATACTGAACGAACGTGTTACTCTTCATTTTATAGTTCTCATAAAAATAGTAAAATCCTTTGCGGAACACAAAGCCGTTTGCTACAATGCTCGCGGATAAATCCTTATACTGATAGTCAATATCTACATCTCCGGCGATTCCCGGAATAGAACCCTTGCTGGATGCCTGCCAAAACGCCGCGTCTTCAATATCACAGGACGTATTGTACTGCGCAACCCATTTGTCATACGCGATCGGTCCGATATAATTCAAATACCAGTTTTTACTGCCGTATACAATCGGATAATAGCCCGCGCTTTCAATGATCGCGCAAAATGTATTTGCGATCTCTGCAAGCTGTGCGGGTGTAAGCGTGCGCTGCACGGAATCCTCAATGTCAATGGCGACAGGCATGCTGACTGTATAGTTCGAGATTGCCTGAAGCACAAACACAGCCTCCGTTGCCGCTTCCTGAGGGGTTGTCGCATACGAATAAATATACACACCGGTCTTAATGCCGTTTGCTGCCGCCTGTCTCATATTCTGGTCAAATTTGGTATCCATACCGTATCTGACAGAACCAACCCTGACAAAGGCATACTGCACACCGCAGGCAGCTACCGCTGCCCAGTTAATATCTCCCTGATACCTTGATACGTCGATGCCAATGCTGATCGCCGCGCCCGCATTCTTTGCCTCAACCTGTAAATTCCCCATAGGAATCATACAGATACAGCATAACAGCGCAAGCATGCGCCGGATCCCTTTGGAAAAAAAGCGTCCCGCTTTCCGTTCCCTTTCTTTCGTTATTCTCATTCCTTATGTACTCCATTCCATTTTTCAGCTATTGTTTACGTAGTTTTTCAAATTCCTCAATATAACGGATCAACAGTTCCACGGAGCCTTTCACACCGAGCTTTGCGCTGTTTAACGTTAAATCGTAACTGTCCGCCCTGCCCCATTTCTTGGAAGAATAATAATTGTAGTAGCTTTGACGCTGTTTATCCTTTTTGATCATCATATCCTTCGCCTTCGCAGCCGTAAGCTGATGGCTCTCCATGATATTTTTCAGCTTAAAATCCTCGTCTGCGCTAATAAAGACATGCACACAGTTTTGATAATCAGCAAGTGCATAATCCGCACATCTTCCGACAATCACGCACGGTCCCTCATTCGCGATCTTCTTGATCGTATCAAACTGCGCAAGGAATACCTTCTGACTGATCGGCATATCCACAAAAGAAGATGCATTATAGCCGAACGAGTAGGTATCCATCACCAGATTATATAAAAAAGAATTGGTCGGACGCTCATCGTTACTCTTGATCATCTCTTCGCAAAAACCGCTTTCCTTTGCCGCCCGTGTCAACAGTGCCTTATCATAATAGGCAATCCCGTAATGCTCCGCCAGCTCCCTGCCGATCTCATGACCGTTAGAGCCGAACTGTCTTCCAATCGTAATAATCGTTTCCATCATTCACACCTCATTTCTTGTTTAACTGTAAGAATAGTATATGTGATATTATGCATTCTTTCAACCGAAATACCAATCTTACAGAAATTACCGCTGTTCTTCGACAAAATCCCCTCTGCCGCAGGTTATCGTCACTAAAATCACAGGATTTTCAATAAATGCTGAAAATATTCCGGCAATGGGGCATCCGTTTCAATATACTCCCCGCTCCTCGGATGAATAAAGCCGAGAAGCTTCGCATGCAAGGTCTGTCCCTGCAGGTGAAACGGGCATTTTCTTACCCCGTACACCTCATCTCCTAAAAGAGGATGTCCGATACTTGCCATATGGACACGGATCTGATGGGTCCTTCCTGTCTCCAAACGGCATTCCACATAAGTATAGTCATTAAAACGCTGTAAAACCCGATAATGCGTAACAGCGCGCTTCCCGTTCACCTCCTGAACTGCCATTTTTTTACGATCCTTCGTATCCCTTCCGATCAGGGTATCGATCACGCCGGTCTCCTGCTTAATGATACCGTGGCAGATCGCATGATACGCCCTTGTCACATGATGCTCCTTCAACTGCTGCGCAAGAGAAAGATGTGCCGCATCATTCTTGCAGATGATGACGGAACCGGTCGTATCTTTATCAATGCGGTGTACGATACCGGGGCGCAGAACACCGTTGATCCCCGAAAGACTGTCCCCGCAATGATACATAACGGCATTGACAAGCGTGCCGTCATAATGTCCCGCAGCAGGATGGACAACCATCCCCTTCGGTTTGTTGACCACAAGTACATCTTCATCCTCATATAAAATAGCAAGCGGGATTGGCTCGGGCTTTATGTCCGGCTGCACGGAATCGGGCACATATATGGTAATCTCGTCTCCTTCCGCCACGCGCGCGCCCGCTTTCACTGGCGTCCCTCCGATCGTCACTCCGCCCGCTTTGATCTGCCTTTGAATATATGAGCGCGAAAGAAAATCGACCAGCACAGTCAACGCCTTGTCCACCCGTTCTCCCGAAAGCTCGCCGGATACCTGAAACCGATATTCCTTCATAGCGTCTTATCCCTGCTCCTTGTCCTTTTTTACAGGTTCATTTTTTACCTCGCGGTATTTCTTCGGACGGACACTCAAAAAGCGAAGCTCCTCATCCTTATATACAAACAGCAGAAAAATCGCGAGCAAAATGGTCGCACAGGTCACATAAATATCCGCCACATTAAAGATTGGGAACCGGATCAACACAAAGTACAGAAAATCAACCACATAATCGCAGCGAAACCGGTCTATCATATTGCCGACCGCACCGGATGCAATCAAAACGCAGAAGAAATTCATGCTGCGGTACCGTTTCTTGTCAGGCATACGAAACAGCACATAGCAGATTGCTGCAAGGATCACCACCGCAATAAAAATGAAAAATACTTTTTGGTTTTGCAGCATGCCAAACGCCGCGCCCCGGTTTTCCAGATAGTGCAGCTCAAACACGCCGTCAATGATCGGCACAGGCGCATGATCCTTTAAGTGCAGCACCGCAAGATATTTGGTCCCCTGATCAAGCGCCACCAGCACGATAAACAACAGAAGATCTAATACTAACCGCTTTATTTTCTTTCCGCTCATGCACGCTCATCCTCTTCATCAAAATAGATTTCCCGAACTGCGTCCAGTATTTCCTGTTCTGTAACGCTCGTTTCAATGACCGCCTTTCCGATTTTTTTCAAAAGAACAAACCGGATCTTATCATGTTCCATCTTCTTATCCGATTTCGTGAGCGCTACGATCTTGTCAGGCTCAATATGGTCGATGCTGATCGGAAGGTTGAACGGAACAAGCATATCCCGTATCTCATAGTATTCCTCCATGGATAACAACTCTCGCTTCCACGAGATAAAAGCTGCCGCAACAAAGCCCAAGGCAATACATTCCCCGTGCAACAGTTCAAAATTTTTATATTTTTCGATTGCGTGTCCAACCGTATGCCCGAAATTAAGAAGCGCGCGCTCTCCCTTCTCAGTCGGGTCTTTCTCTACGACCAGTTTCTTTACCATACAGCTGCGTATGACCATTTCCATGAGCACATCCGTATCTCTGTCATGAATTTCATACATATTCTCTAACAGCCACTCATAAAACAGAGCGTCTTTGATCAGCCCATGCTTCATGACCTCTGCAAAACCGGAATAAAACTGTCTGTCATCCAAGGTCTTTAATGCCGCGATATTCATGTAGACCAAACTTGGCATATAAAATGCGCCGACCATATTTTTGTAGCCGTCAAAATCAACGCCCGTTTTGCCGCCGATCGAGCTGTCCGATTGCGCAATCAGCGTGGTCGGTATCTGGATAAAGTCAATGCCGCGCAGATAAGTCGCCGCCGCATAACCGGTAATGTCGCCGACCACCCCGCCTCCGAGGGCAAGGAGCATGTCCTTTCTGTCATAATGATGTTCAATCAGATAGACATAAATCTCACGCACCGTATCCAGCGTCTTAGAGGCTTCTCCCGCCGGAAACGCAAACACATCCACCTGTTTTGCATGCGGGGTAAGCAGCGTAACAAGCGTATCCGCGTACAACTCTTTGACATGAGAATCCGTAACGATACAAAGTCTGCGTGCAGAAATCTCCATCCCCGCAAGCTCCTCCGGCAACGCTTGAAAATCTGTGTGATATACGATGTCATACTTCGGTTTCTTATTCATCATGATCGTTATCCGTTCTTCCATACTGTATCCTGTTCCTTCCTCTTATTCGCCGCTCTGAATGTCTTTTTTGGATATTATTTATATATGTTTTTGCTTTGTTATATACTTTTATTATCTGTTTGCGCTTAAAGGATTCAAAAAACTTCCCGCTTCCGATGAACGTCTGCGGGAAGTTATCTTTTTCATGTTCAGTTACCGCCGTCGTTATGCCTTTCCAAGCTGGTTATTTATTCCTGATCGGCACGTCAAAGGAGCCGCTCAATATCTCTTGGAAATCACCGGATATATCCACACTCGCAGGCGTGATGATAAAAATATAATGAGATATTTTCTGGAGATTACCCTTGATCGCATAGGTTGATCCTGACGTAAAATCAATGATGCGCTGCGCAATATCTACGTCCAGCCCCTCTAAATTCAAAACAACGGTCCTGTTGGCTAACAGCGTATCGGTGATTTCCCTTGCCTCCTCCACGGATGTCGGCTTGATCACGCAGACCTCCATGCCGCTTCCGGAAGAGCGCCTTGTCTGCTTCATCGGCGTTACTTTTGAAACAGGCTTCTTTGGTGCCTTTTCCTCATAATCATTATCGTCATAAGTGCGTTCCCGCTCCCGATAGCTGCTTCTTTGCGGCTTCTCATCCAGAGGCTCATCACTCTCATAATCATCGTAGTAATCATCCTCATCCTCAGGATTCAGCTTCATCGCATTAATAAACTTGTCCATTACACCCATATCAGTACCTATGCCTTTCCATAGCTATCGGTTCTCCCACTTTAACCATACAGCTTTATTATCATTGTTTTTTGCTCCTATGTCAACACAAAATGTAAATATTTAATGTGTAAAGTCGTCCTCAAACACTGCTGACGCGTCTAATACAATATGGTCATACACGCACAAACCGTAGGTGGTATTCGATTTTACGATAGCATAATCGTCATTTTGGTAAAGAATGCTAATCTGTCTGAAATCGGCATATCCTTTGTTAATATTGTATACACCGATCAGCGTTGCACGCGTACCGACTGTGAACGTCTCCTCGGAATCCGCTTTTTGCAGCACATCTCCGCCCTGAAGCATATCTTCACCGATATACAGATTTCCGTCGCTCTCGCTGTAGACCGTGACGTTTACACTCTCCCAGCTTAACCCTTTCTCACTATAGACCTGCCTTGAAACATAACGTGTTTTCCCGCTGTCCGCCGTATAGACATACTCGGACGGAATGAGGTAAAATTCCTTTTCCACGATGGAGGATACCGGGATTTTTAATCCTTTTTCCTCTTCCACGATCAATTCCACTTCAATAAAGCGTTCCATACAATAAGTAAGCATGGATGTGTGAAAGCCCAGCACACCGTAAACACCGTCCGTCAGATGCAGGATTTCTAAAGTCGCCCATGACTGCGTCTGATCTTTTAAGAACTTTACCTGTACATAGCTCTCACCGGCAAGCGCCCGTTCCTGCTCCTCATCAAGCGGAATGACGATCGACCAGTTTTCTGACGTGCAAAGCTTATATGCCACATCTCCCTGCGCAAGCAGTTCATTGTTTGTCAGACTGTCCTTTTCGTACTGCGTCTGGTCAAACAGTTCTTTAGTGATATTGTTCGGCGTCAAATCCTCATATCCATCCACGGAATAGATGACCGCCCCCGGTTCCGGCGCATAAAAGAGGTGGACGGAGCCTGCGATCCCGGCATCATTGATGTTGCTGATATTTTCCAGCGTGTTCACCGTGGCAAGCCGCAATACGGCGCCGTTCATTGTATGCTTAAAATCATAGACCGAATAAAATGAGCGTTCGCGAAAACTGCCCGCGAACGAAATACATTCCTGTCGCAACTGCAAAAGCTCTGCGTCGCTTAGCGTGTTTTCTTCTTTCCCGGAAGCCATCAGCTCCGCAAGCCGTCCGCTTCCGTCAATTGTATAAACAAGCTGATTGGCGCCGATCTTTTCGCCTTCTCCCGCAAAAAAATTCACATATCCGTCTCCCGCGGAATAAACGACCCGTTCCTCTCTGATCGCGATTCCTGTATAAATATTGCTTTTCGAGAGAGAACCGATCGTCACCTCATATCCCGCAATGTGCTCAGAACGAAAATAAGTAATGACGCACAAAATGATGTATATGAAAATAAACCCGAATATGATCATTCCGATATTCAGATTCACCGGTCTTCTGTATTTAACTATTTTTCCGGATTTTGCCATATTTACCAGTTCCTTATCCATCCATATCCGTCATTTTCACCCAAAGGAGCAATTACTGTCTGTAAATTTCTGAAAGCAGGGCATTCATTTTCTCATAGAGCGTACCGCGTTCTCTCGCCCGCATGATCACGGCAATATACTGATTGCCGGAAGTATCTTTTACAAGAAGCACCAGACAGTTGCCTGCCGCATTGGTCGTCCCTGTCTTACCGCCGATCACGGTAATATTATCCGGCGCGGCATAATTTCTCGTCAGATACTGGATCGTCGATCTGACCGTCTCCTCACTGGCATTCCCGTCCGCATTCGTATATACAGTCGTATACGATTCCATTGCAATGATCTGCCTAAATTCATCGTACTGCATCGCCTCCTGGAAGATCAGATACATATCATAGGCAGTCGTATAATGCTCTTCATCATGCAATCCGTGCGGGTTGACAAAATGAGAATTGGTCGCACCGAGCCTGGCAGCCTCATCGTTCATCAACTGCGCAAACCCTTCCGCGCTGCCGCCGATATGCTCCGCGATCATGATCCCGACATCATTTGCGGATTTAATCAAAAGGATATGCAGCGCCTGATCTAAGGTCATGCGATCCCCTGCCCTGAGTCCGAACGTCTGAACCCCATACTCATCGATCACCGCATTCTCGGACGCGACAAGCATGTCATCCAAATTGCCATATTTTAACGCAACGAGCGCGGTCATCACCTTTGTCATACTTGCCGGATACAGTTTTCCGTGTATATTATTCGCATAGATGATCTTGGAATTACTCAGATCAAACAGTCCTGCCGCACCAAGATCGCCGAATACAAATTCCGTGTTTTCCGTCACGTTATTTGCCGTCACACACAATCCGGCAGCAAAGGACTCTCCGACCGCATATCGGTCGTTTGTCACCACACGAAAACTGCTGACCGGATAATCAGGGTCATACGCCATATCATAGGCTAATTCCCCGCATCCCGTCAGCGTGATAAGCAGACCGAATACCGCCGCAAACATGCTTCTTTTTGCAGCTCCTTTTTTATTTGTACATTTCACGCCACTCAAGGTCTCCTCTGTCTAAAGACTTGATCAACAGCTCCGCCGTTGCCAAATTCGTCGCTAACGGTATGTTATAGGTATCGCACAGCTTAACGACATTGTTGACATCCGGCTCATGCGGTTTCGCCGAAAGCGGATCCCGCAAAAACACGACCAGATCGATCTGATTGTGTTCGATCTGCGCTCCGATCTGCTGCTCCCCGCCGAGATGCCCCGCAAGATATTTGTGAATATTTAAGTTTGTGACCTCGGCGATGAGCCGTCCTGTCGTTCCGGTCGCGTACAGCTCGTGCTTACTTAATATCCCCCGATATGCAATACAGAAATTCTGCATCAGTTTCTTTTTTGCATCATGCGCAATCAATCCAATATTCATCCGTTATACACCTTCTCTTAGTATTTTTTTATGCATTGCAGCCGAACGTTTAACACAAAACCAATCCCCATATACAGACAGAGAAGCGAAGTTAAGCCATAGCTGACAAACGGCAGCGGAATTCCCGTATTCGGAAATAAGCCCGTTGCAACGGAAATATTCGTAAAGCTTTGAAAACCGATGATAATCCCGACGCCTGCGCAAATCAGGCTTCCCGCCGTATCTTTCGCCTTTCTTCCGATATTAAAACACATCATGGAAATCCCGAACAGCAGAAGAACCGTCGATGTACTCCCAACAAATCCGAGTTCCTCTCCAACAACGGCAAAAATAAAATCGGTCTCCGTTTTTGAAATAAAATTTCCACCCTTTACCGAGGCGATGGAGTTATTATTTAACCCCTTACCCATCAGCTGCCCCGATCCGATCGCCATGATGGAATTCTGCTGCTGGTACCCTTCCGCGTTCTCATATTCATCTGGATACAGCCATGCCAGGATCCGCGTCTGCTGAAAATCGCGGATGATCTTTTGGTCAGGCTGTAGGATCAACATGAATAGGATCACAAAGGTCGGGATCACGACCGCCGCCACTCCCGCGATGATCTTCCAGCTCAATCCCCCAACAAAGAGCAGGACGACAAAAACCACGACAATGACGATGCTTGTTGACATGTCCGGTTGAAGATAGACAAGCGCAAGCGGCGGAATAAACAACAGGATCATCATGACAAGCGTTTTCAGCTTATTCAACTTCTCCTTATGTATCATGATATACTGTGCATAAAATAAAATCAATAAAATTTTCGCAAGTTCAGACGGTTGAAACTGGATACCTAAGATATTTACCCATCTCTGCGCGCCACCGGCGTCCACACCGATCAGTCGCACAAGCAGCAGCAAGGCAAGATTCCCGACGTAAATCACCCAGTAAAACTTCAAAAAAAAGCCATAGTCAAACAACGAGATCACGAGCATGAGAAAAAAACCCAAGACCACGCCCATCATCTGCCTGTTCTGCAGGGATTCCTTTGCACTTCCGATCGCCAGCACACCGATGACCGAAATGGCAACCACAAATATCACAAGTAAAAAATTGTAATCTCTGACTCTGTACTTTTTTTTCATCCGTTAACACTCCGATCATCATGCGATCATGATATTCCCGTTTTCCCGATCTCTAAAATCGGCATATTGATATATAACACGGGTTTTCGCTCCGAGCGGCGTCCGTTTCCGTCCGTCTGTCCGATCTGTACCTCCATCTGCTGTTCGTCGATCTTCATGTATTTAGAGATCACCTTGGAAATATCGTTTTTCAGCAGCTCCATCATTTGCGGCGAGCAGTTTACGCGGTCTGAGATCAACAGGATCTTCAGACGTCCTTTTGCTATTGCGCGCGTTTTTTTCGGGCGGAACAGTCTTCTCATAGCTTCGCCCCCTGACCTTTTCGAAATACGCCGCCGAGCTTTGCCAGCACATGGCGGCTGTTGTCAAAATGAAGGAGAGGCACATCTTCTCCGAGAAGCCTTGCGCAGATATTACGGTATGCCCGCCCTGCCATGGTCGCCGTTCCGACAAGCGGTTCTCCCTGATTTGTCGCGATCACGACATTCTCATCATCCGGCACCGCGCCGAGCAGGGGCAGCGCCAAAATGTCAATGACGTCATCCACGCTCATCATATTCCCGCGGCGTACCATCTCCGGACGAACACGATTGACAATACACTCCATCTTAGCAATCTCATTTGCCTCTAACAGACCGATCACTCTGTCTGCGTCCCGGATGGCGGATACCTCCGGCGTCGTTACGATCACGGCATGATCCGCCGCTGCGATCGCATTCTGGAAGCCCTGCTCGATTCCCGCCGGGCAGTCCAATATTATAAAATCAAACTGATCCCGCAAAAAAGAGATCATTTTTATCATCTGTCCGGGCGTTACTGCCGTCTTATCCCTTGTCTGCGCGGACGGCATCAAAAACAATCCGGGATAACGCTTATCCTTGATCAGCGCCTGCTTGATACGGCAGGTTCCCTCGATGACATCCACAAGATTGTACACGATGCGGTTTTCCAATCCCATCACGACGTCCAGATTGCGCAGTCCGATGTCGGTATCGATCAACACAACCTTTTTTCCGAGCGCCGCAAGACCTGTTCCGATATTTGCAGATGTTGTGGTCTTTCCAACACCGCCTTTTCCTGACGTGATGACAATTACTTCACTCATATTATGCCTCCGTTTAGATTGAAATAGTTGTCCCCTAAATGTGTCAGGCGTTAAAAAAGCTCCAAGCCGGAATCATTTAGTAATTCTTTTGTGATTGCTTCCTTTACGACCTCATGGTTTCTTACTACCGCGATCTGCGGCATCTTTTTCGTGCGGGAAAACCATTTTCCCCTTGCCGGTACATCCGCCCTGCCGCTCTTACAGCCTGCGATCGTGATCTGATCAGTCTCCATGACAAGCGCTGCGACATAATGGTTTTCATTGGTATCCGTTCCTGCATAGGCCTCTCCGTAGAGGGAACCCAGCACAATGATATTGCGCGCGGAGATCACGCGGCAGTCCTCTCCGACATCCCCGATCACAATAATGGATTTTTTGTTGTTTTCCAGTACTTCTCCATCGGTTAGGCTGCCCCTATGTAACAAATACGGCTCCTCCGCCGCGCGCGGCTCCGCCTTTTGCAGGGCGCGCACATAAAACTCGTCCGCGCTGCCGCTTTTTTCGGCAACGCAGAAAATCGTAAGCCCGCCATGTGATGACAGAACCTGTATCAGTTGACGCTCCTCCTGCGGGCTGACCTTTCTGTCCTCTATGGACAGTGCAAGTCTTGCGCCCTGAAAAAAGCCGGCGGCATCCCTGATCTTATCCTCCAATTCCGCGAGAATATCGGAAAATGGCGCATCTGCATCCAAATGCAGCGCAATGCCATGCGGATAACTTTTGATCATTACTAAAGGATTCAATACACTCTCTCCTTTCAAAAGAACGCTTCGCGTTCTTTTTTAGTCCGTTCTGACGCCGGATGCCTGAATGGAATCTGCCGTTCCCGTGACAAGCTCCTCCTGCGAGGCAAGCCCGAAATAATATTTGATCACATCCCGCGTTGTCTCAGCCGCATAATCGGATGTGTATCCATACTCAATACGCGTTGCAATCGCGATCTCCGGACTCTCATACGGTGCATAGCATACAAAAAGCGCATGGTTCGGACGCGTTCTGCTCTCCTGCGCCGTTCCCGTCTTTCCTGCGACCGACACCTCAACTCCCGCATAATACTTTTTGTTTTCGATCACCTGGCGCATCCCTGTATGAATGGAATCCCATGTCGAATCCGCAAAGTTCAGTGTGTTTCTGACATGCGCGTGATTTTGAAGCACGATGTTGCCCTCTGCATCCTCAATACGGTCTATCAATGTTAAATTATAACACGTTCCGCTGTTTGCGACTGTTGTAACGTATCGCGCAAGCTGTGCGGTAGAATAGTTTGCATTTCCCTGTCCGATCGCGGTGATGACCGGATACTCGTCCGATATTCTCGGTGCGGACTCTTCAATCTCGACGCCCGATTTATCGCCCAATCCGAAAAGCTGTGCGTATTTTGTAAGTACGGCAATTCCCTCCTCCGAGCTATAGACATCGTTCTGCAAGCTCATACGGTAGGCGGTCTCATAAAAATAGCAGTTACAGGAATTGCGGATCGCTCCCGTCACATTTAAGGAGCCGTGCGCTCCCGGATAAATCCAACAGCGGTTCACTGCGTCCAGACGGTCAAAAATACCGTGGCAGACGATCCGATCCTGGGTTGTGAGATATCCTTCTTCAAGCGCAGCGGATGCCGTCACCATCTTAAAAGTGGAGCCCGGTGCCGTCCTCCTCTGTGTTGTATAATTCAGCATCGGATACGATAAGTCCGTATTGATCTTATTCCAATAATCCGCATCGGATACGCGGTTGGTATCATATCCGGGATAAGATACCATCGCAAGCACCATCCCCGTATTAACATCCGTGATCACCATATCTCCCGTACACGGATCCAACGCAAGCTGTGCGGGTGTGATGTCAAGATTGCTGATACGGTTCCGCATAAACTGATACGGACTGATCGCATTATTTTCAAATGCGGCAATCTCATCATCTGTCAGATTCACGATCCTCCTGTCGATCAAAAGCTGGCACACTTGTTTCCCTGTGATCCGATCATTCATGATCATATATTTGATCATGCGTTTACCAAAATCCGTACTCTCATTCAGATAAGAGATGATGTAATCGACAAGCACGGTATAGACTTCTTCCGAATCCGCATACCGGTCGTCGAGCGGAAGTCTTGCGGTATCGATCCAGTTCATGGAGATGGCATGCCGCAGAAATTCCTGAAGGCTGATCGTCTCGTCATTTCTCCATGCCTTGTAGGTTGCGTCCGATGTGTCGATCAAGTCCGACCGAAGAATGCCTACATTATCCGACTGTAACAATGTCACAATATAGCTCTCATAAACGGCATACTCCGTTTCCAGATCACTATACACCGTTCCCTTTTCCAACAGCTCCGTCCGAAGAT
The DNA here is from genome assembly GCA_947176965.1 of uncultured Lachnospiraceae bacterium. Classification (GTDB taxonomy): domain Bacteria; phylum Bacillota; class Clostridia; order Lachnospirales; family Lachnospiraceae; genus DLAJ01. The sequence continues at coordinate 12,843 of CAMWSU010000004.1, forward strand.
TCTCCAACACCATATCCTTGTTATCCAGATAATTGGCATAGACAATACTCTCCGTCTGCGTGGCATCCTCGTGGTCAAGTTCCCGCATTTTCAGGACATTATTATCAAACAACGCAAAATACACATCATAGATCGGGATCTTAATCTGGCTTTCAGACGCATTTTCCGCCGGAATGTACTCCTTGATGTTCTGAATCTTTTGGAGCAGGATGCCCGCGATCTTCTGCTCCAATATGTGATAGGCGGTCTCCTGCAAGTCCATATCGATCGTTAAATAAATATCATTCCCCGCCGTAGGCTCCGTGCGCTCCGCCGTTTCAATGACTCTGCCGAGATTATCCACATAGACGATCTCAGAGCCCTTTATGCCCTGCAGCTCAAGTTCCATGCTTTGCTCAATACCGGTCTTTCCTACAATGTCATTGCTTGCGTAATTATCGCTTTGGGACTGATAGGTCACAAGCTCCTCCGAGGAGATCTTGCCAATATAGCCGACCACATTGCTAAAATAGACTGCATCCACATATTTCCGCACCGTACCCTCAAAAATAGATACCCCCGCAAGCACGTCGCTGTTCTCCATCACGGCGACGATCGTCTCTTCCGAAACATTCGTTGCCACCGTCGTCGGGATATATTTCTGATAACTGTTTAAGCTCATGGCATAACGGATCGTCACGATCTTCAACAGTTCCTCCTTCGTGTATCCGTCCCCGACAAGGAACTGCCGGTTGCCATTTTCGTCAAGAATATAATTTCCCTCTGTATCACGCAGGTACTTACCGACACCGAAACGTGTCCTGCCGCCCAGATACTCCATGACTTCATCGGGTGTTGCCGTCTTTTCCGCATAGGTTAAGTCGTTGATACTGCTATGCCCGTAAATGTCCGCCAAAAAACGAAGCAGTATGTTTCCGGTTACGGTATAGGAAAACTTGCCGTCCTCATCGATCACGATGGAAAAATCATTGATCACGGAATCGCCGTTTTCCTCTATCATGCGGATCAGACGGGAAATGGTGGTATTCAGCTCCTCATTTTTGGTTGAGCCGGATTCATAGACATCCTCAATGATAACAGAATACGCAAGCTCATTATAGGCGAGCACATTACCGTTCCTGTCAAAAATCTGACCGCGCGTGCTTGCGATGGAACGCTCTTTTCTGATGCGGAGCCTAAAGTTTTCCATATAGGATTCTCCGCGGACGATCTGCAGATCGAACAGACGATAAATAAGTGTGGCACACAGACCAAGCACAAGCAGCGAAAGTATGAAAAAACGTGAAAAGATAAAACGGATCAACCAGTCCTTAATATTGCTAAACAAACTTTTTTTCGCTCCTTTTCTCAATCTCATCAAATTTGCGGTTGATCTTCAAATGCACCGGATAACACAGCAGGGTCAGTACGATGGTATATACCATCTCCGGCACGATCACATGCAAAAAATAATAGGGAAGCCCGAAACGCCCCCGCAAAAGATAAAGAAGGACATACACCGCAAAGCCGTACGCCAGATCGCTGACCGTGATCAAAAACAGCGGCAGCTTAATATCCTCCGGAAAAAACACGCGGTGAAACATTCCGTTCGCATAACCGATGTACATATAAATGATCGCGTAAAATCCGATCACTTCGCCAAAAAAGATATCTGTCAACAGACCACAGAAAAAGCCCACCAACAGACCGTTCTTTTTTCCTCTCATAAAGCCGTAAGCAGACGTCATGATGATCAGCAGATTCGGTACGATTCCACCGAGTGAGATCCACTGCATGAGCGTCCCCTGCAGCACAAAACTGAGCAGCACCAGAAACGCGATCACTATTTTCCTCATATAGTCCTCCAAATACATCTCACCACTCGACAGTCTGCTTCCTATCAAGAATGACCAAAACGGCCTCTAAATGCTCAAAATCAACTGCCGGCGTTAAATAGCCGGATTTGGATAAGTTATTTGCATCCGTATTGATCTGCGTTATGTAGCCGATCACGATACCGGGAAGATATTTATCCGAGATATTGGATGTCACAATCTTGTCACCGATCATGACTTCGTTATCCGCATCAATCAGCTGAGAAAAAGAAATTTTTCCGCCTGCCATCAGCTCCAGACTGCCGGAAACGATCACGCGGTCCGCCGTTGATAATACCATACCGCCGACATTCGCATTATCCGCAATGATAGAATCCACGCGCGCCCAACTCGGACCGACTTCGGTGATGCGTCCCACCAGCCCGCCATCCGCAATGACATTCATATCGACGGCAAGCCCGTCTTCCTCTCCTTTATCAATGATGAACGACGCAAACCAATTGCCCACATCTTTTGCGATGATGCGCGCACCGATCTTCGTATACCCCTCATAGGATTGATCTAATTCATAAAGCTCCCTAAGCTGATACAATTCAAAGCGGTCCTGCTGTAACAGCGTGTTCTGTAAGGTCAGCTCGTCAATCTGCCGTTTCAGCTCCTCGTTCTCTCTCATCAGATCGCGGATTTCCACAAGCTCATCGACCCGTTTCGACAGATAGCCGCCCACCTCGCTGATGCCGACCTGAAACGGTGTGATGACGGCGCCCACAACGCCGTTTAGCGGTCCTTTCGTAAAATCCGTCGTCAGGGTGATCAGCATCATGCCGACACACAGGATCGTCAGGATCAGGAGGATATATTTACTTGGCAGTTCAAAATGCTCTCCCTTTTTCTTAATGACAGGACTCATACTTACTTACTCATTCCCTCAATCGCATACGCAACAGATTTATAGTTATCTTCCTTGATGATCTTGGCCAGACCGAGCGCCACGCTTTCGATCGGCGTATCGATCGAATTGATCTTTAAGCCCGTTCCCTTGGCGATCAGTTCCGAAAGGTGGATGACCTGTGACGCACCGCCTGTTAAATATACACCGTGACGGTAAATATCGGCCGCCAGCTCGGGCGGCGTCCGCTCCAGAATCACTTTGATATTGTCGATGATCGTCGCAAAATGCTCTTTCAGGCATTCATCAACAAGCGTGGTCGGTATTTCGCGCTCCACGGGAAGTCCCGTCACAATATCGCGCCCGTATACAACCGCATTTGCACCTTCCTTTTCCAGATCGCTCAACGAAATCTTGACCTTTTCCGCCGTCTTCCCGCCGATCAGCAGACTATACTCCCTTCGGATGGCATTGCGGATCGCCTCGTCAAATTTCTGTCCGCCTACTTTGATCATTTTACTGAGCACGATCCCGCCGAGAGACAAAATGGAAATCTCCGTCGTGTCATAGCCCACATTCACCACTAAAACACCCTGTGAATTTTTGACGTCAATATCCAGTCCGAGTCCGTCCGCAACCGCCTTTTCAACGACCATGATCTTGCGCGCTTTTACGCCCGCATCTTTGATCAGATCATAAAACGCCCTCTTCTCGACCTCCGTAACGTCCGTCGGCACGGCGATATAGTAATCTGCCGGCCGGATATTTCCCTTTCCGATGTCACCGACGAAATATTTGACAAGCAGCTGCATATTTTGAATATCCGCGATGACGCCGTTGCAGAGCGGATAAGATATGTGAATGTTCGCAGGCGCTTTTTCAAACATCTCATACGCCGAATCACCGTATGCAAACAGCGTATTCTTATTCTCAATGGCGATCATGTTCTTTTCCACAAGGATCGCGTCTTCATTCCTGCTGTAAATTTTAATATTGCTTGTCCCAAGGTCGATACCGAATATATTATTTCCCACTTCATGTACCCCTTTCTAACCGTAATGGTATCTGTCTTATCACAGAATCTTTTCCTCAAGAAAACTCACATAACGGCCATCGCCGATGATGATGTGATCTAACAGAGGAATCTGCAGAAACGAACCTGCCGCCTTGATCTTTGCGGTCATTGTGCGGTCGTCCTTACTCGGCGTAGGGTCGCCGCTCGGATGATTGTGCAACAGCATGATATATACCGCACGATATTCCAGCGCACGGATAAACATATCGCGCGGCGAAAGAACGGAAAAATTTACCGTTCCCGTTGACAATACCGTATCATGGATGAGTCTGCCCTTGTTATCAAGTAAAAGCATCCTCACCTGCTCATTCTCGAGATGCCGCATCCGTTCCATGTAATAATCCGCGACCAGCTCCGGTCTGCTGAAATCCACGCGTTCCCGCATATGTGTCGCCGCGATTCTGTTTGACAGCTCGGCGATACACTTGATCCGCACTGCTTTGACTTCGCCGATTCCCCTGATGGATTTGAGCTGCTCCAAATGAATATGCTGAAGCTGCAAAAGCCCGTCTTGGTTTGCGTTCATTTCAAGGACTCTCTTCGCTAAGGCGAGCGCGTCCTCTCCCTTGGTTCCCGTGCGGATAATGATGGCAAGAAGTTCTGCGTCCGTCAAATTCTGCGCGCCGTATGCAAGGAACTTTTCATATGGCAGATCTGTCTGATTTTTCATAAGTATACCCTCGTTCGCTTCAGTTTACTCTTCGGGTACATCCGCGCGTGATAAGGGTTTTCAATCATTCTTCTCGCTAACGCTCATTGTAACACAAAACCAAAATCATGTATACCTTATTATCATTTTTTTCCCGCGGCCGCTTGGCTGCACTTACAGTCCGGAAAGTGCAGCCCTGTCGATGAGTCCGTCATCCACAAACCGCTGAAATGTCTTCAGGATGCCGAAGCCCGCATGCTCCCACGTCAGACCGCCCTGAAAAAACACATTGTATGGCGGTTTCATCGGTCCGTCCGCCGAAAGCTCGATCGAAGAACCGGATACAAACGCGCCTGCCGCCATGATGACTTTGCTGTCATAGCCCGGCATGTCCCACGGCTCCGGAACAACATGGCTGTCCACGCCCGCCGCCGCCTGTACCGCCTGACAGAACGCCCGCACGCCCTCCGGCTTTTCAAACCGGATCGCCTGAATGATGTCATAGCGCTCCTGCGCAGCATCCGGCGTACAGACATAGCCGCAGGGCTCATAGAGATTGGCAGCAAAGATCGCCGCCTTTAATGCGCTCGCCGTCACGGTCGGCGCCATGAAAAGTCCCTGATAAAAGCTGGTCAGCACGCCGAGCGACGCCCCGACTTCCTTTCCGAGACCGGGTGAGGTCAGACGATACGCCGCATTTTCCACACATTCTTTTTTCCCCACGATATAACCGCCGATCGGGGCAAGACCGCCTCCCGGATTCTTGATCAGCGAACCGACTGCCATATCCGCGCCGACATCCGTCGGCTCTGTCCGTTCCACAAATTCTCCATAGCAGTTGTCCACCATACAGATCACATCCGGCTTGATGCTCTTGATAAAAGAGATCAGCTCGCCGATTTGCGCAACGGACAGCGTCGGTCGCTCTAAGTAGCCCTTGGAACGCTGGATGGTGACCAGTTTTGTCTTTTCTCCGATCGCCGCACGGATCCCCTCGTAATCAAAGCCGCCGTCCTTTTTCAGCTCGACCTGCCGATACGTCACGCCGTACTCGGCAAGGGAGCCTTTGGACGGCCGGATGCCGATGACCTCCTCCAACGTGTCATACGGCTTGCCGACAGGGGATAAGATCTCGTCCCCCGGCCTTACATTGCTCATGAGCGCAAGCGCGAGCGCATGCGTGCCGCAGGTGATCTGCGGACGGACGAGCGCGTCCTCCGCGTGAAACAGGTTCGCATAGACCTGCTCTAAGGTATCCCTGCCGATATCCCCGTAACCATAGCCCGTCGTGCCGAGCAGACAAGCCTCCGATACGCGTGCCTCCTGCATGGCGCGCAGCACCTTTAACTGATTATACTGCGCCGTCTCATCAATTTGTGAAAAACGCTGACTAAGGCGCTCCTGCACACGTCTGCCCGCTTCATAGACCTCACGGGAAATTCCCATGCTCTCATACATTGCCTCTAATGTGGTATCCTTCATGACGATCTCACTCCTCTGTTTTCGTTTCTTCTAAAATCCCTTTTTCCCGCAGATGTTCCAACATACCGGAAAGAATTGCATCCTCCGACGCAAAGACTCCGCGGTTCAGCCAAATGACATCGCGTTCCCGCTTAAACCATGTGACCTGCCGCTTTGCAAAATGTCTGGTATCCCGCTTGATACGGTAGACAGCCTCGTCTAAGCTGATTGCTCCTTCCAAATGATCGAGCAGTTCCTTATACCCCAGCCCCTGCATGGAAATCATGTCCCGCGTACAGCCGTGTTCCTTTAAGCTGCGCACCTCCGAGAGCAGTCCCTGCGCCATCATCTGCTCCACCCGCCCGTCAATGCGCGCATACAGCTTTCCGCGGTCATCATTCAACACAAAATAACAAAACACATAGGGCGACTCTTTCTTTCGCTGATCTTCATTATGCGCCGAGATCGGAGCCTGATTTTCTTCATAAAACTCGATCGCGCGAATGACACGTTTGAGATTGTGGGCGTGAATCTTCTTTGCCGATTCGGGGTCGATCGCAAGAAGCCTCTCATAAAGCGCAGCCGCACCCTCCGGCGTCTCAGCCTGTTTTTCCAGCTCTTTCCGCAGCCCGCTCTCCTCCTCATGCACTAAAAAATCAATGTCATAGAGGACGGACTGAATGTAAAATCCCGTCCCGCCGACCAGGATCGGAACATGCCCTCTTTCGTAGATCTCCCTGATCGCCTGCTTTGCCATTGTCTGAAACCGGACAATATCAAATTCCTCCTCCGGCTCAAGCACATCGATCAAATGGTGGGGCACACCGTCCATCTCCTGTCCGGTGATCTTCGCTGTCCCAATATCCATATGACGGTATACCTGCATGGAATCGGCGGAGATGATCTCCCCGCCGATCGTTTTTGCCAAAGAAATGGAAAGCTTTGTTTTTCCGACTGCCGTCGGTCCTGTGAGAATCACAAGCTTATTTTGAATCATTCTTACTCCTCATACAATCCGTTTGAATTTTTTCTCCAGCTCATATTTTGACATGGAAATGATCGTCGGCCTGCCGTGCGGACAATGGTAGGGATTGTCAAGATACAGAAGTTCTCCGATCAATTCCTCCGCCTCCGCCCTTGTCAGCGCCGTATTTCCTTTGACTGCGGATTTACATGCCATGGATGCCAATTTCTCATAAATTACATCGGGCGTCCCGCGTACAGGCCCTTCAGCAAGCTCGTCCAGCATATTCAGCAGAAGCTCCCGTTCATTACAGCCGTATAAATCCATCGGCACCGTGCGCACGGCAGCCTCATTTCCTCCGAACTCCTCGATCTCAAATCCGAGATCAAGGAAACGGGTGCGGTATTCCATCAACACCTGATAGCTTTTGGCGTTTAAGTGCAGGATGATCGGCGGCTCTAACATCTGCCTCGGCGTGCTTTTTTCTTTCAGATGCTTCATCAGCCGTTCAAACTTCACCTTTTCATGTGCCGCATGCTGATCGATGATAAAGAGTTTGTCTTCATACTGCACCAGCCAGTAGGTATCAAATATCTGCCCCAAAATCTTGTGTCCCGCTCTGGCGGACTCGCTCAGCATTTTATCGCTAAACAGTTCCATTTGCTGCGGTTTTTCGACAATTATGTGTTCATCCTTCTTTATGATATTTGCATGAATATCGTCGTTTTTCGCGTAATCAGGCTCATTTTGCCCGCCGATGACCCTCGTCGGACGGTTCGTTTGAAAGAAATCCTGCAAATTTTGCTCTTTTTCTCCATAAACCGTCTCCTCACGCACCGCCGGAATCGGGAGCCGGCTTGCCTCAAACGGCTCGGGAGCGTTCGCGCTTAGGGCTTTCCGCTCCGCCACAACATCTTGTAGATGTTCTTTTTCGTCGAGAATGACCTGCGGGATCAACTCCTTCTCCTTTAAGGCATCGCTCACCGCCTGATAAAGAATATCGAAAAATTCCTGCTGTCTGATAAACCGGATCTCCATTTTGGACGGATGAACATTCACATCGATCTCATCCGCCGGAATCGTGATCGAGAGCATGCATACAGGATACTTGTGCTTCATCAGATAGGACTGATACGCCTCCTCAACCGCCCTTGCGATCACATCGCTCTTAATATAACGCCGGTTAACGAAATAGTTTTCCAAGCTGCGGTTTGCGCGGTTCATCTCAGGTTTGCCGACATAGCCTTCTATGCGGATGCCGTCGCGCTCATAGGCAACCGGCAGTAAATGTTCCGATATATCCCGTCCGTAAATGCGGTAGATCACTTCGCGAAGATCCCCGTTTCCGCTTGTGTGAAACCGCGTATCCCGGTTCATGACAAACTTAAAAGAAATTTCCGGTCTTGACATCGCAAGATGCTCCATCAGATCGGCAATGTAACTTCCCTCCGTTGCAAACGACTTTAAGAATTTTCTACGGACCGGAATGTTATAAAACAAATTGCGCACCATGATCGTCGTGCCGTCCGGCGCGCCGACCTCGGAAAGCTCCTCCTCCGCGCCGCCCGAGATCAGATAACGGACGCCCGCATAATCGTCCGTGGTCTTGCTGATGATCTCCACTCTTGAAACTGCCGCAATGCTTGAGAGGGCTTCACCGCGAAACCCAAGAGAACGGATGGACAACAGATCTTCCACGGAATGGATCTTGCTTGTCGCATGCCGCAAAAAAGCGGTGCGCATCTGATCTTTCGGGATACCGCCTCCGTTATCCGTCACGCGGATAAAGCTGGTTCCGCCCTCCGTGATCTCTACGGTAATCGCGCTTGCACCCGCGTCCATCGCATTCTCAACAAGCTCTTTGACAACGCTCACCGGACGCTCTACCACCTCGCCCGCCGCAATTTTATCAATCGTCTCCGAATCCAGTACCGCAATCTGCGCCATACCGCTCCTCCTTCTTTTCTATCCGTTTTTCATTCTACCATTCAATCGGCTGTGATCACATTCACAACTGTGTAAAATATACAATCCATAAGCAGGCGCTCTAAAATGAATTTCCAGAAATTCATTTTGCCGTCGGTACTTGCATGCGGTATTTTCGCATGTTATGTACCGCTACGAGCGGAAGGCAGCGAAAGCGTGCCTGCGTTGGATTGTATATTTAATATCTTACACAATCTGATCACCACCGGTTATTCAGCTTGTTCTGCAACCGATATAACGTATTCAGGGCGTCTAACGGCGTTAAATTGCTGATGTCGATCTCTTTTAATTCTTTTACGACATCCTCATCCTTCACCGCGTCAAACAAGGTCATCTGTCCGCGATCCACCTCATCGCACAACACCGGCTTATGTTTTCCTGCTGACCCCGTCGGCGTACAGATGCTCTGTATCTTGTCCGTAATATCATTATCTGAAAGCTGTTCCGCAATCTCCTTGGCGCGGCCGATCACCATATCGGGTACTCCTGCTAGTTTCGCCACCTGTATGCCGTAGCTTCGGTCTGCGCCGCCCTTCATGATCTTGCGCAGAAAAACAATATCATCGCCCTTCTCTTTTACGGCAATGCAATAGTTATTCACATTATCCATTTTTCCCTCGAGCTCCGTCAGTTCGTGATAATGCGTTGCAAACAGTGTCTTGGCGCCAAGGATATTGCGGTTACTGATGTGCTCGATGACCGCCCATGCAATCGAGAGGCCGTCAAAGGTCGATGTCCCTCGCCCAATCTCATCCAATACAAGCAGAGATTTCGACGTCGCATTGCGAAGAATGTTTGCGACTTCATTCATTTCTACCATAAACGTACTCTGTCCCGAAGCAAGGTCATCCGATGCCCCGACGCGCGTAAAGATACGGTCAACCAGCCCGATGTCGGCGCTCTTTGCAGGAACGAATGCGCCGATCTGTGCCATCAGCACGATCAGCGCCGTTTGGCGCATGTAGGTCGATTTTCCTGCCATATTCGGTCCTGTGATCACGGCAATGCAATGCTTTCCGTTGTCCAAATGCGTATCATTGGAGACAAACATATCATGATCGATCATCTGCTCCACAACCGGGTGTCTGCCGTCTTTAATATCGATCACGCCCTTTTCATTAATCTGCGGGCGTACATAATGATTGCGTTCCGCCACAAGAGAAAGCGACGCAAATACATCCAGCGCTGCAACCGCCTTTGCCGTGCGCTGAATGCGGTCAAGCTCCGCCGCAATGCTGTCGCGTACCTTGCAGAACGCGTCATATTCCAGCGCCGTCAGTTTATCCTCCGCATTTAATATGGTGTCTTCCAACTCTTTTAAACGCGGTGTCGTATACCGTTCGGCATTCGTCAACGTCTGCTTACGGATATAATCATCCGGCACCATGTTCTTAAACGAATTGGTGACCTCAAAGTAATATCCGAATACCTTATTATATTTAATGCGCAGGTTCTTAATTCCCGTGCGCTCCCTGTCGTCACTCTCTAATTTGGCGAGCCAGTCCTTCCCTTCTGTTTTTGCCTTACGAAGCATGTCAATATCCGGATCATAGCCGTCGCGGATGATGCCGCCATCCCTGATCGTGACCGGCGGCTCCTCATCGTCGATCGCCGCCCCGATCAGTTCGCAGACATCCTCCAAAGAATCCATGTCCTGTTCAATCCCTAACAGCAGCTTGGAAGAAAAGCCACGCAGAACAAGCTTGATAGCCGGAAGCATCGCAAGCGAATTGCGAAATGCGATCAGATCGCGCGGATTGGCACTCATATAGCTGACTTTTCCGAGCAGTCTCTCCAGATCATAAATCGGACTTAAATATTCCCGTATCTCATCCCGTGCAGTCGGATCGGCACACAGTTCAGAAACTGCATCTAAGCGTTCCTCGATCTCACTGCGCACGATCAGCGGCTGCTCTAAATAGCTTCTCAGCGTCCGCGCCCCCATCGCCGTTTTTGTTTTATCCAAAACCCATAAGAGACTTCCGCGTTTTGTTTTTTCACGCAATGTCTCCGTCAGCTCCAGATTGCGCCTTGTCGCGCTGTCAAGCAGCATATATTTGCTTGCCAAATACGGATACAGATGCGTAATATGCGCAAGTGATATCTTCTGCGTCTCATTTAAGTACAGCATGATCGCGCCCGCCGCAACGATTCCGTTCGGGAAATCGTCAATGCCGAGTCCTGTCAAAACATGAACCCGGAACTGCTTCATCAACGCTTTTTTGCAGGCATCCTCATCAAAATACCACGGTTCTAAGCGATTGACGCAGATATGCAGCCTGCCGCTCAGATCGTTCAGATCGACGCCGCAGAGCGTGAATGCGTCATTACAGATGATCTCCGACGGCAGATATTTATAGATTTCATCGAGCAGACGTTTGGTATCCTCCACCTCGGTCAAAAAATAATCCCCCGTGGAGACATCCACGATGGAAATTCCGATCTGGTTTTCCAGATAGACGACCGCCATCAGGTAGTTGTTTTTTCCCTCATCAATGAACTGATTGTCCACATTTGTACCGGGCGTGACAATCCGGACGACCTCGCGCTTTACCATGCCCTTTGCCAGTTTCGGATCTTCGACCTGTTCGCAGATCGCGACCTTATACCCCTTTGTCACAAGACGGTTGATATAGGTCTCCGCCGCATGAAACGGCACGCCGCACATCGGCGCGCGTTCCTCCAAACCGCATGCTTTTCCCGTCAGCGTCAGCTCCAGCTCCCTGGATACCGTCTTTGCATCCTCAAAAAACATCTCGTAAAAGTCGCCGAGACGATAAAATAAAATGCAATCCTTATTCTGCTCTTTTGTATCTAAATAATGCTGCATCATTGGCGTGATCTCAGCCATGTTCGATAACCCCCATATAATAAAAGCCGCGGCATTCCGTAAGTTTTATCCGTCTGATCGTACCGATCATATCAAGTGTCCCCTTTAAATGAACGATCGTATTGTTAGAAAGTCTCCCGACCACATAGCTATCATCCTTTTCGTTCACTTCCTCGATCAACGCCGGAAGCGTCTGCCCCTTAAGAAGCGCCGCGCGCTCCCTTGCGGTCTCCTGTACTGCTGAAAGGACACGGTCAAATTGCTTTGTGACCTCCACTGCCGGAACCTGCTCCATTGCCGCCGCAGGCGTTCCCGTGCGCCTACTGTATTGGAATGTAAACGCATTGTCAAACGCCACCCTGCGGATCACGTCGATGGTATCGTCCACATCCTCGGCCGTCTCGCCCGGAAACCCGACGATGATATCTGTAGAGATCGCAATATCCGGTATCTCACGCCGGATTTTTAGGGCAAGCGCAAGATAATGCTCCTTGTCATAACGACGATTCATCGCCTTTAATATCTTACTCGATCCTGATTGTAACGGAAGGTGCAGATGGCGGCAGATCTTATCAGACTCTTTCATTACTCCGATCAGTTCATCGGATAAATCCTTCGGATGGGACGTCATAAAGCGAATCCGTTCGATTCCCTCTACTTTCTCCACTTCGCGCAAAAGTTCGGCAAAGGAGATGCCGTCTGCAAGCCCGGTGCCGTAGGAATTCACGTTTTGTCCAAGCAGCATGACCTCCTTTACGCCATCCGATGCAAGATGCTCCACCTCGCGCAGAATCTCCCGCGCATCCCGGCTGCGTTCCCGCCCTCTGACATAGGGAACGATACAATATGTACAAAAATTATTGCACCCGAACATGATATTCACGCCCGATTTATAGGGATATTTTCGGCTGACCGGAAGCTGTTCGACAATCGCGTCCGTATCCTTCCAAATATCGATCAGCATACGGTCTGACTCATACATCGCACAGAGCAGCTCTGCAAATTTATATAAATTGTGCGTCCCAAAAATCAGATCCACAAACGAATAGCTCTTTCGCAGCTTTTCAATGACGCTCTGCTCCTGCATCATACAGCCGCAGAGTGCGATGCGTTTATGCGGATTGTTTTTTTTCATAGCGCCGAGATGACCGAGCCTGCCGTAAACGCGCTGATTGGCGTTATCCCGCACGGTACATGTATTATAAATGACAAAATCCGCCGTCTCCGAATCCGTGACGGCATAACCGACTGCTTTCAAAATACCGAGAAGTTTTTCCGAATCGCGCGCATTCATCTGACAACCGAAGGTAATGACGGCACAGGTCAGCGGATGCCCCAGCCTCTCGCTCTCCGCGCGGACACTTTCGCGGCACTTTGCCATATAGTAATATTGACGCTGTGGTTCAAAATCAGGAACATTACAATTAACATTGACCCTATCCAAGTCTACATGCTTTAATTCTTCTATCTCAATATTTTTTAAATTAATATAAGAATCCATCTTTTATCCTTTTGCTTATTGCTCATTCTTAGTACTTTCTTAATCCCAATTTATTGCATCATGGGGAACTGTCCCATTTTTTGCCCTGTCCTCTCTCCCTTCCCAAATTGCTTCTATTTCATCCGGTTCTGGAACTGTCTCCGGAATAAGTTTCTTCGCCCGCTTATCAACAGAATTGATATATTTTACTGTCTTCTTACTATACTCAATTTTCAAATTATTCTCACGCTCTCTTTCGCTACTTTGTTGGTCTGTCCAATCCAGCCCACATATTTTGCTGCTTTTTGCTGTACTGAATTTGCAGCTTTTCAATCTTCTTCCCCGTTACTAGTTACATTCTTCTTGTCTTTTACCCCCTGATCTGACCATCTCCCACAACCTGATATTTGTAGGAAGTCAGTTCCCGCAGTCCCATCGGCCCGCGCGCATGCAGCTTCTGTGTGGAAATCCCGATCTCAGCGCCGAACCCGAACTCAAAACCATCCGTGAAGCGAGTGGAAACATTAACGTAGACACACGCCGAATCTACGCCGTCCAAAAAGCGTTGTGCCGTCTCTTTGTTTTCAGTGATAATGGAGTCAGAATGCCCCGTGTGATAACGGTTGATATGCGCGATTGCTTCCTCCGCGCTGCCGACTGTTTTAATGGAAATAATATAATCAAGGTATTCCTTGGAAAAATCTTCCTCCGTCGCCACAGTACAGTCTCCGATCACTTCGGCTGCCTGCGCATCCGCGCGCATCTCCACATGATTTTTTTTCAGTTCTTCCGCAAGCATCGGCAAAAAAGCATCCTTGATCTTTTCATGAATGACTAACGATTCACAGGCATTGCACACACCGATCCGCTGCGTTTTTGCATTGATGATGATGGGGATTGCCTTTTTGAGGTCGGCATCCTGATCGACATAAATATGACAATTCCCCGTTCCCGTCTCGATCACGGGAATGCTTGCGTTCTCGACCACTGTACGAATCAAGCCCGCTCCGCCGCGTGGAATCAGTACATCCACATAACGGTTCATTTTCATAAACTGCGCCGTCACCGCACGGTCCGTATCCGTAATCAGCTGCACGGCGTCCGCGCAGATACCAAGAGCCGCAAGACTGCCCCGAATGCTCTCCGTGATCGCCGTGTTGGAACAGATCGCGTCCGAACCGCCCTTTAAAATGACGGCATTCCCCGTCTTAAAACACAGGCCGAACGCATCTGCCGTCACGTTCGGGCGGGATTCATAGATAATACCGATCACGCCGAGAGGCACGCGCACCTGCTTGATCTCCATCCCGTTCGGATGCGTAAAGTGCTCCATTACCGTGCCAATCGGGTCGTTTAGAGCCACGACCTGACGTAAGCCCTCCGCCATCGCCGCAATACGCGCATCGGTCAGCTTTAAGCGGTCAAGCAGTCCCTCGTGCATGCCATGCTCTTTTCCTTTCTGCATGTCCTGTTCATTTGCTGCTAGAATCTTTTTGGCATCCGCCAAAAGACCGTCCGCCACGCGCTTTAACGCCTCGTTTTTTTGTTCCGTCCGAAGTCCCTGAAGCTCATATTTTACCTGTATGGCACGCTTACCGATTTCCTCAAGCATTGCTGATTGTTCTTTGCTGATCTCGCTCATCATACGCTCTCCTGTGATTTTGCTCATATTTTTATTTTCCGAAAACCGCTTTCCGTCAGGATCAGATCCGGCCGCACATCATGAGGTTCTCCTACACTCTGCGCTTTCGTATGCTGGCAGTCAAAAAACAATGCGATCGTCCGCATCGGCTGTTTTGCTAAAAAGCTGTCATAAAATCCGCCCCCGTAACCGATACGGTCTCCCTGATCGTTAAACACGCACCCCGGCATCAGCATCAGACTTTTCTCCGGCTGATAGTCATAATGCGCGCATGTCTTTCCATCCGGCTGCGGAATTCCATGACTGTCTTTGCCCATCGTGGCAAGTCCGGATAATGATACTTCGCAAAACATCATTTCCCGTTTTCCGGTCACAACCGGACAATACACCCGCTTTCCCGTCTGCAAAGCATGACGGATGATCCCCTCCGTAGAAACCTCGCTCAGATAGGATGCATAGACAAGCAGCAGCTCCGCATTCTGATACCACGGGTGATCAAATAACAATTCCGCGATCCGCCCGCTCTTTTTGATCCGCTGTGCTTCTGTCAGATGATCCCGCCTTACAAGCGCTTCTTTTCGCAATGCGCGCTTTTCATCAGTTTGTCCTGTTCCCATGTTCTTTTCCCAGATCGGTAATACTGCCGTCCTCATTTTGGATTCGGATGGAACTCAACTGTCCGCGCAGGTTGGAACGGATATTTTCAATATATTCCTGCCTTAACCGCGCCTGTTCCTCTTTTTCTTCCTCCGTCAGCCCCTCTGCTTTGGATTTGTGATAAAGTTCGTTAATGCGCCCTGTCAGTTCTTCAACCTTCATACCGACTCCTTTCCGGCTTTT
Source organism: uncultured Lachnospiraceae bacterium (assembly GCA_947176965.1). Classification (GTDB taxonomy): domain Bacteria; phylum Bacillota; class Clostridia; order Lachnospirales; family Lachnospiraceae; genus DLAJ01. The sequence goes on from CAMWSU010000004.1 coordinate 28,473, forward strand.
CAATCGTTATGCATCTGTTCCACAAAATCCGTCAAGTAAAAATCATCATCCTTATGCGCCGTAAACAGCGTCCCGTATTCCCTGCCGTCCATGATCCGGTGGATGATGCGCACATCCTCACTATTGGCAATGATCATATCCGCGCCCGACGCTGTCGCGATCTTTGCGGCGGTCAGCTTGGTATCCATACCGCCCGTACCGACGCTGCTTCCCGTCTCATGCTTCCCCATGCACAGAATATGCTCATCAATCTCCTGCACGACCGGAATGAACTGCGCATTCGGATTCGTTCGGGGATTGTCCGTATAAAGCCCGTCAATATCCGATAAAAGAATAAGCAGATCGGCATGAATGAGCGCCGCAACAATCGCGGAAAGCGTGTCGTTATCGCCGATCTCAATCTCATAAGTCGCAACCGTATCATTTTCGTTGACGATCGGAATAACACCAAGCTTTAACAACTCCGTAAACGTATTCGCGGCGTTAAACCGGTTCAGATTATCGACGATCGTGTTTCTTGTCATCAAAATCTGCGCCGTGACCTGATTATATTCCGCAAAGATTTTCTGATAAGTCATCATCAGCCGCGCCTGTCCGATCGCCGCGCATGCCTGTTTGACTGCGATCGGATTATCTCCGTCCTTGATCTGTACCGCCTTTTTCCCGCAGGCAATTGCGCCCGAAGTCACCAGCACCACATCCTTCCCCTGATTGCGCAGATTGCACAATTCACGGACAAGCACCTCCATTTTGATATAATCCAGATCCCCCGTTTCCGGATGCTGAAGCGAGGAAGATCCTATTTTAATGACGATCCGCTGTTTATCCCGAATCGCTTCCCGTATTTGTTGATTCATTTCCGTTCACCTTTCCGCCTGTCTGTCACTTACTCACCTTATCACATTCCGAAAAAAAAGTCTATGGCACACGCCGGTACTTTTCCACGATTGCCTCCGCCACGCGCACGCCGTCCATTGCCGCCGACATGATCCCTCCGGCATAGCCAGCCCCCTCTCCGCACGGGTACAGGTTATCCGCCATCCGGCATACAAGCTCCTCATTTCTCAAAATTCTGACCGGAGACGATGTCCTGCTCTCCACACCCTCCAGCAAAGTCCGCGCATCATTATAATGCGGTATTTTTCGCCCGAACGCCTCCATTCCCTCTACAAGCGCTTCCGAAAGCTCCTTCGGGAGAATGGCGGATACGTTTGCATAGGTATATCGACCCTTGATGCAGGGCTTAAAGGAAGCAAACGCCGGAATATTCCCGGTGTCTTTCACTGACCGCTCCATCTGCGCGAGTACCTCCGCCTTAAAATCTCCGTAACACTCCACCGGAATGCTTCCCTTGCCGATCTCATAGGCTCTGCGCTCTAAATCACGCTGAAAGGCAATGCCGGAAAGCGGATGTGTATCCCCGTAATCGTCCGGCGTGACCGTGACGATGACCGCACTGTTGGCATTGCTGCCGTCCCGTCCGGAATAACTCATGCCGTTCACTGCAAGCATATCCGGTTCCGATGAGGCATTGACAACATAACCGCCCGGACACATACAAAACGTATACACGCCCCTTCCGCTTTTGGTCTGCGCCGTCAGCTTATATGCCGCCGCGCCGAGTATGCCCGCTTCTGCTTTGCCGTACTGACTTTGATCGATCAATGCCTGCGGGTGCTCCACACGCAGTCCGACGGCAAAAGGCTTTGCCTCCATCTCGATTCCGGACTCATAGAGCATCTGCACCGTATCCCGCGCGCTGTGGCCGATCGCCAGCACGACAGGTCCGCACGCAATATCGCTCTCCTGTCCGTCACAAACCGCCGATACGCCCGTTACTTTCCCGCTTTCTATATGCAGCCGGCTGAATCTTGTCTCAAATCGAATCTCGCCGCCGTGTGCGGCAATGGTCTTTCTCATATTCCGCACCACCTCACAGAGCGCATCCGTTCCGATATGCGGCTTGTGGTCATAACAGATTTCTTTTTTCGCGCCATGTGCACAGAGAATCCGCAGTACCTCCGCACATCTGCCGTCCTTGTCCTTGATGAGCGTATTCAGCTTTCCGTCGGAAAACGCGCCTGCACCGCCCTCGCCAAACTGCACATTGGATTCCGGCAATAAAACGCCCTCTTTCCAAAATCGCGCGACGTCCTCGGTGCGCTCCTCCACGCATTTTCCCCTCTCTAACAAAATCGGACGATACCCGTGAAGCGCAAGCTCGTAAGCGCAGAACAGTCCTGCCGGTCCCATCCCGACGATCACGGGGCGTCCCTGCATCTCTTTTCTTCCTTCTTTCGGAAATTCATATGCGACCCATGGACTTTTCCGGCAGTCTGTATTGCGGCTTTTCGATAAAACCTGCTCCTCCGCGAATCCCGATAACACAACATCCACGCTGAATATGTAAAAAATCTGCGGCTTTTTTCTTGCATCAATGGAGCGCCGCCTGATAAAAAGCGCTTGAATCGTTTTCGTCGGAACATGCAGGATGGCAGCTGCCTTTTTCACTAACAACGCCTCATCCATGCTGCCGTCCGGCATCGTCACCCGCTCGGGTTCACATTTGATCTGATTGATCCGTATCATGCTGATCTCTCCCTTTTGTAATGTCATTTTTCTGCGGCGCACAGTCCCGCCGCATATCCGCTCGACCATGCCCATTGCAGATTATAGCCGCCGCAGATCCCGTCCACATCCAGCATTTCTCCTGCAAAAAATAATCCCTCACACAGGCGCGATTCCAGCTTTTCCGTCACCTCATCAAACAAAACGCCGCCGCTTGTCACCTGCGCATGCTCTAATTTCCCGTGCCCGTTGATCGGAATCCGGCACGAAAACAACTGCTGCGCCACCGCCGCCGCCAACCGGTCCTCGTCCGGTCTCCCGTTATGTAATCGCTCCATGTCGTTACAGATCCTGCGCAGAATAAAAGAAAGAATCTTTGAATTGACCGTTCCGGTCAATCTTGTTTGTAACATATCGGAAGGGGATTCCCACTCCTCCGCGTGCCCTCTCGCAAGCATACGCTGCAGCAGTGCTTCAATCTGCACCCGTTCCCTTCCGTTCAAAAAACAAATTTCCGCCTCAACTCGTTTTCCCTCATGAATGGCATGTACCGCGATCCTGCTTAATTCCAAAACTGGAATCCCGGAGATCCCCTGCGCGGTCATCTGCAATTCTCCGTCGGCTTCTCCCGCCGTCCTGCCTTCCACAAAAAGACGGACCCTCGCCTTTGCACGCACTCCTGCCATGCTCTGCCAATCCGGTTCATCCGTATAAAGCGACACAAGCGCCGGAAGCGGCGTTAAAATCCGATGTCCGAATCGCTTCGCAAGCTCATAACCGCTGCCGTCCGAGCCGGTCTGACGCTCCGATTTTCCTCCGCATGCAAGTATCAGCCGGTCATAGCGCTCTTTTCCGATCACAAACCGCCCCGTCGTTTCTTCGCGGCGCAGCAGCGGATACACATCCGTATCATACCGAAAATTCACACCGCAGAACAGACATTCCCGCAGAAGCACATCCCGAACCGTGACCGCCTGCTCCGACTGCGGATAAACATAACCGTCCCTGTCATAGGTCAACAGCCCGATCTCATGAAAAAAGGAAAGTGAACGCACCTCATCAAATTGCGCAAGCACCGTTCGGACAATCTGTTTTCCGTCCTCTGAGTCGCAATAGTAATACGACATCCCCATGCGTGTATTGGTCAGATTGCACTTTCCGTTTCCCGTCATTAACAGTTTTCGTCCCGCCTCGCTGCGATGTTCATAGATTGTGACCGCAGCGCCCGCCCGTGCCGCCGTGACCGCCGCCATCATGCCTGCCGCCCCTGCTCCGATGACTGCAATGCTTCTTTTTTTCATTCGTTCTAACTGCTGTATGACTCTAAAAAACCATACAGCTCCTCCTCCGTTTCAATCGTCTTTATGCGACGGATCTCACGCTGTAAATGCATGGGCAGCTCGTTCATCTCAATGCCCGTCTCACAAAACAGCGTTCCCATGTTACGGTAATACACCACAACATAACCCTGTTCCTCCGTCAGATAATAATAATCATATTCCGGTTCCAGCTCATAGCTCTTACGCACCGTGATCTTTTCAGGCGAAAAGCTCACAAGCCGGATTTCCTTTAGACCTCGTTCCATATCCTTAAGCGACGGTGCTTCCATATAGAGCGCAAGCGCGCTTTCCAGTTCCCGTCTGCTCATTCCGATATACTGCGCGGGAATGCGCTCAATCACCACATTGGTCTCATGCGTGTGACGTTGATACTCCTCAATCTCATACACGGTTGTTTTCGAGGCCACTGCATCCGTAGTCTCCGTATGGACAGCCTGCCCTTCGCCAGTTCCATCCTCTCCAACATCCCGAAATCCCGTCACATCATTCTGTTTTTCCGCATCATGACCGGCATGATCCTGCGTCGTATCGTTAAGGAAATCATTGCCCTGTGCCGCGCCGTAACTGTTTTCTCCGCCAAACGTGTCCGTCTGTCCCGTATAAGCCTGCCGGTTTTGATTCGCCTCGAGTTCTGCCTGATTTTCATAAACCTGCGGCAGTCTGCCGCCGATATCCTTCACATCGAGCACAAACCGGTCAAACAGAAAAATAATGAGCACACCCGTAACGACACATACAACCAAAAAAATGCCGATCCTATACAAATTCTTCATAATAAACTCCTTTTGCATAGTATCGGCAGTTCTTTTTTTCTTATTCCATTTCTAATACAACATCCTCATGATAAATTCTCCGCCCGGAATCCAGCTCATCATTACCACTCTCTCTTAAGCTCCATATTCCAGTCTACGGAAAAAGGTCCGTTGGTCTGGGATTCCATGCCGTTCACCAGTTCCGCACGCTCTGCGGCGCTGCTCTCCAAATCGTCCAGAGACTCCTCCGCCCAATAGGAGTAACCGTAGAGATAGCTCGTATTAAAGTCTTTCCATGAGTCAAAAAGCTGCTGCGCTTTCTCTGCCGCCTCCAGTATTTTGTCCATAGCCTCCTCATAGGTGCAATAACCTGCCGCATAGCCAAAACCCATAATGGTCCCTACCCGGCTTAGATCCCATGCGGCGATAGCCCCGTCTCCATAAGCGGACCATGCGTCATAAGCCGCCAGAAGATAGATACAGGTTCCCTCGTCCAGCCCCTGTGCCTTAAGTCCGGCATCAAAGGCGCTGCGATCTGTCTCATTGATTCCGCCATACACCTGAAGGAGCTCCAAAGCCTCCTGATTATGCCCCTCATTCATCAGCCAATCCGCCATTTCCATCAGGCCGGCGGTATCCTCTATTCCCCAGCTGTATGCCAGACTCTGCCTGGCCTGGGATGCCAAAGCTTCAAGCTGATCCTCTTCTGCATCCATATCCACCAGCATCTTAAAGGTCTCCCGAAGATTTGCTCCGTTCACAGAATCAAGCACTGCTGTCATACTGTTGAAAAAGTCCCTGGTTTCTCCCTGTCCTGCCGCCTCGTCTAAAATTTCTATAGAAACGACTTGTCTGGCGTTTTCCACATCATCGTCATTGCCCAGAATAATCACTGTCAAATAACAGCTTGGTGTCTCTACATAGCAGGCATATGCCCGTCCTTTGCTTGCACCGAGCCGGGCCACGCCTTCTCTTGCCAGACATCGATCGGCGCCTTCAACGGATGGAGCATCCGTATCTTCCCAGCTCACCGTCATACCGGAACCGCCTAAGAACAGATTTGTTATATAATCGGCATAATCCTCCAAGCTTTCAATGTCGTGTGGATTTCCCGGAATATTTAATTTGGAGTTTCCCATAAAAACACCGGAAAATCCTGTCCGTTCAGAACCTCCATCCAGTTCCATCATAGTAGTTCCCGCCTGAATCTGCACGTCTGTCTGTGTCAGTCCCTCAAGCAAAATGACCTTATAAGCGCCGTCTTCGGAAACATATTCCTGAGAAGCCGGAAGATTCTCTGTTTCCGTGCTTGCGTTTTCCCCAATGCCGCCGGGTGTTGTCTTTCCCGCCGTTTCTTTAGGGTTTCCACAGGCCGTAAGCATCAGCCCGATGACTGCCGTCAGCAATAATATTCTTCTTTTTCTCATGATACTATCATTCCTCTTTGTTTTATTTGTATTCCACAGATTCCCAAACACTGTTACCCTTTTCCAATTTCGGAATCTCCTAATACAGCATCCTCATGATAAATTCGCCACCCGGAATCTGCGAGATTTCCTTTCTTGTCAGTCCGCGCAAAAAAATCATCAACACAAGATATACGACAAAGAACAATACGCCTCCGATGAGCAGCGTCAGCAGATTTCCTAACGATGCGCCTGCCAGCTTTACAACGATAAACCCGACTAATCCACCACCTGCCGCACTAATCAGCGGTTTCGCAATGTTCAGCACATGATGACGGTAGTTAAGCTGCATGGAAACCACAAATCCGTATGCGACAGTCATCACACCGGATGCGATCAGATACGCGGCACCAAGCCCTGAATAATTGACCTCGCCCGGTTTGATGGAAACCTCCAAAACAATCAGATGTGTGACAAAGCCCGCCGCATGAATGGCAAGGATATAAAACTGTTTTTCCAGTCCGAGAAGTACCTGCATCAGCACAAAACCGACCCCAAGGAACAAAATGGACAGCGCTCCCGCCGAAAGTGCCCCGGCGCATAGCTCGCCCTGCTCTCCGTAGAAAAAACCGATGAGCGGCGATGCAAAAACCAGCACAAACACGGCAATCGGCGAATATACCAAACAAAAACGCCGCATTTTTGTCTGTATCGTGTCACGCACAAACTTCCGCTCATCCCTTGCAATCGCGCGCTTATAGCTGTTCCATGTTCCCCGCACCTGAATGCAGGCCGCTGCAGCCGGCAGCAGCAGAAACGGCAGTGCCGCTCCCGCATAGACGCCCCATGTCCCTGCAATGACGCGCTCCGTCACGGCAGCGCTCTTTAACTTGCTCACTAAAACGCGTTCTTCCAGTAACAGACAGAGCGGCAGCAGCATGCTGTTCAAATAGTAGACTGCGGAAGAAATATAGAGATACTGCGCATAAACCGCATCGGACTCATATCTGCTCTGCGTATCTTTGATCAGTCTCCGCTTCATAGAGACCTTCATTTGCAGATATAGGAAAAAATAGATCAGCATGCATAAAAACGTCGCGATACTGACCGCCAATGCGCAGCCCTGCGCACCGTATATCCCCGCAATCGCATCCTGCTTTAAGAGCGCGCCGACCGCCTCTCCCTTACGGTACATAATTCCCGACAGCACAATGCATAACAGCGTCACAAGCAGCTCTGTCCCCAGCCGGACGATGGAGTCGTTGATATGCTCCCCCATGCCTTTCAAATATGCAGAAAACGAAGCGGAAACCGTTGCAAAGCAGAATGCTGGCGCCATATAACGCAATACTTTTTCCGCCTGAGAGATGCCTAACAGTTTCCCGGCAAGTGCCGATGCAGCTAAAAACACCACGATCGTAACGATGATACCCGCCGCCAGCGACAAAAACATTGCAAAATCAAACGCCTGCTCCGCATCCTGATACTGCTCACGTTTGACCCTTCCATTCATCAGTTTCGCGAGATTCCCCGAAAAGATCTCCCTTGTAAAATAATCATAGAGGAAAAACAACAAATATGCCGCCGCAAAAATTCCTACGCCCGCGTCACCAATCGCAAAATGAATCGGTATAAACCGGAATAATACCACGACGTAAGTGACCGTCAGCATAAAATTCACGCTTCGCTTTTGTTTTTTCAGATCCATCATGCATTCATTTCCTCTTCTCTTGTGATGTGAAGCGCCGCAAGCGCATTCTCCTGTTTTTGCTCCATGACGTTCGCTTCACCGGGCTCCATATGATCATAGCCGCACAGATGAAGCATGGAATGCGCTACCAGAAAAGCAAATTCCCGTTTCACGCTGTGTCCGTATTCCTCCGCCTGTGCAAGAACCCGATCTGTGGAAATGACAATATCACCCAGATTTAGCACGCCGGAATCCGGCTCAAAGCAATCGGCAAACATCTCTTCCAACTTTGAAAAATCACCCGGTTTATCATAGCTTATGTTCGGAAAGGACAATACATCCGTCGGCTTGTCCATCCCGCGGAACTGACGGTTCATCTCCTGAATCCCTTTATCATCCGTAATAAGCAGACTGACCGCTGCCTCATAAGGACACCCCTCGCGCTCCAATATGCATTCCGCGACCTGCTCCCCGATCTCCTCCGGCTCAAACGAAAAATCACAGACAACATCCCGATCAACGTAAAAAATCATAATAAAGATTTTCCTCCATCAGTATTTTTTTCATCAGCGTCATTTCATCCATGGAAATATCACACTGTGAAAAACGACCTTTCACTGTCTGTTTATGAAACAGCCCTTCGATCAGCTCCTTGTAATTGACCTTTGCCTCTTTATCCTCCGCAAACAGCCCCATCAGCGTATCCACGACCAACGCGGACATAAACAATACAGCCGTCTCCTTGTGCTTCAGTTTGCCGCCTTTTTTGTATTCGACTAAGATCTCGCAGACTTCCGGCGGAAAATGATACTCGCCGCGCACGACGGCCATCAGATTCTCCTTGGTGTTCTCCCCGAGCAGAACACCCGCCTCATGATAAAATCCGGCAGCGCGTACAATATCCGTATCCATCTGCGCCCTTGAAGCAATCTTATTGCACAGATACGCGGTATGGATCGCATGGTAGTAATAAATCATGCCATGTTCCTTGATGCGTGTCATCAGGACGTATTCGGGATCATTGATCTCCACGTAGCGATTGATCTCACGCCGCACGACTCTGGTATTGATATACCACAACAGCATCAGCATCAGCACGACATTGAGAAACAGTCCGATGACAGGAATGACAAACATCTCAAATGAAAGATTGCGGTTTTGTGTGATGATCGTGTTCGCGCACATGCTTGTGACATACACCATGCATGAAAGAATGATCGGAATCTCCACACGGAAACTTTCATCCAATACGGAAAACAAAATAACCGCACAGATTCCGCATAAAAAATACATGATAAAAATATGCGCAGTAGCCCCTGCAAGCACGCACGATACGGTCAGCAGGGCCGAAAACGACACCATCCCGATGATGGCGTTGCTAAACAGCGTGAGCGCAACGGCAATGCTCAAAAACGGCCATCCCATCTGTGTAAACAGCGGAAACAGACACGCCAAGCCAAACATGACTAAGAATACGAACGTAAAGCGATTCGGATGCTCGTCGTTATCGTAAAGGTAATCCTTCACGATACGGCTTCTTTCCTTTGCAAACTGCACAAGCAGCAACAGCAGACCGACAAGAATCCCTGTTCTGATCTGCTCCGCCGTCTCTAAGCCATAAAAAATCACGCTCCCCGCTGTCATTCCTCCCGGAATGGCAACCTCAGCGATGCCGCGCAGCAGAACCGCGGCCTTTTTCTCCGTACGCTTTTCCTTTTGTCCTGTGTTGTTCTTTTTCTTCATAGGTTTCATATGCCTTTACAATTTTCTGTACAAGCGGATGCCTTACCACATCCTTGCTTGTCAGCTTACAAAATGCGATCTCATCCACACCGCGCAGCACATTTACCGCTACATCTAAGCCCGACTCAGATCCGGGCGCCAAATCCTTCTGGGACTGATCGCCCGTGATGACAACCTTCGAGCCGAAGCCGATCCTCGTCAAAAACATCTTCATCTGCGCAGGCGTTGTATTCTGCGCCTCATCTAATATGATGTAAGCGTTATCAAGCGTCCTGCCCCTCATATAGGCAAGCGGCGCAACCTCGATCAAACCTTTTTCCGTGTTTTTTACAAAGCTCTCCGCTCCCATGATCTGATACAGAGCATCATAGAGCGGCCGCAAGTACGGATCGACCTTGCTCTGCAGGTCACCCGGAAGAAACCCGAGCTTCTCTCCCGCCTCGATCGCCGGTCTCGTCAGGATAATGCGCCCGACCTCCTCATTCTTAAACGCCGTGATCGCCATTGCCATTGCCAGATACGTTTTACCCGTTCCGGCAGGCCCCATGCCAAACACGATCATGTGATCGCGAATGGCATCCACATAGCGCTTCTGCCCGAGCGTTTTCGGTTTGACCGGCTTTCCGCTCACCGTATGACAGATACGGTCGGAATCAATCTCCAGCATGCCGTCGTCCTCTCCGTCCCTGCTCATGTCAAGCGCATAATTTACGTTTTGTTCTTCAATCATATTTCCCCTTCTCGAAAGCTCCATCAGCCGTTCCAAAATACCGCCCGCTTTCGCCGCCAGTTTTTCTTCTCCCGTGATCCTTAAAACGCCGTCGCGACACACAATATCGACCGAAAACTCCTGCTCCAGCTTTCTTAAATACGAATCGTTCATTCCGAACACATTCTGCATGTCGCGCGCATCCGCGCAGATCTCAATCGTTGTTTTCTCCATCCTGTACAAACTCCACTGTTGTCGGGCAGCTTACACCAACGAGCTTCCTCATGGTAATATCTGCCGTGATCTCCATACTCATCCCATTTTTTATTATTTTAACATCTTTTGCAATAATTTGTACCCCTTTTTCCGATAATTCCCTTAAATATTTTTCCAGTCCGGAAAGAAGCAGCGCCTGAGCCTCCTCCTTCGTATAATAAGAAAGCTGCCATTCATAGGCGTTCTGTCTCGTGATCTGGGCAAAAAACGGAAGCTGCAGATAGCGGAACAGACGAAGCTGATAGCTTTTGGACTGCGACTCCACATTGGGCGAGGAAAGCCCGTTTCCCAATACAACCCGCGCGTCGAATGCGCCGAGACTGACAATGAGTGCTTCTTTCCCCGTATATACTTTTTTCTCATAAGAAAGAGAAAGCGTATCCGTGTAACGCTGTGACGTCTCCACGAGAATGTCTGCCTGCGCATGATAATAATGGTAGCCGCTGATCTCACTGTTTTCATCGTAGATCGGTACGGCGCCGCCGACTAAAATATCGCCTTCACTGATCACGTCCCCTTTTTGCACATAGGGAACCCCCTCTTTCACAACCATGGATACGATCACGCCGTCAACATCCGCCACAATGTCCGTACGGTCGTCATAGCGCTGAGAGATCTCGGTATATTCGCGCTCCCGTATCCGTATGATCAATGTTGTTCCCCGCTGCGAGACGCTCGCCCATGTGATCTCCGGAAACTGTTCGCGAAGTCCCTGCTCTAACTCCTCGTAGTTGAGCTCACGGATCGGCGTGCCAATCGTGACGCCGCAGCTTTCTAAGTAATCAACGATCTGCTCATCCGTGATCCGCTTGGTTCCCTCGAACTGAAACGCCCATATCGAACGCATCATCATAAATAAAAAAAGCATGCCGAGCACCGCCCCGGCTACGAACACCCTGCGTTTATTGATTTTTTTCAATAAAAAAGGCAGTCCGTTTTTTTCTTTTACGGACACCTTTACCCCGGTCTTTCGGATGGCGCTCTTACTCTCCAAAAAGTCCTCTCTATTCATGCACATGGTGATGACGTCGTTCTTTTTGTCCGATGTCACGTCCCAGACAGGGAAATGCCGCGCGCGGCACATGTTCAGATAGCGCTCCTTCGCATTCCCCTTTACATCAATGCGCACCGTCGCTCTCACCCGCTCAAACCAGTTCATGACTTTCCACGTTCGCCGAGAAACTGCAGTCCGCTGATCCTGCCCCTGATCTTTAACTCATCTTCTCTGTAATAGAGAATCTCAAGCCGGCTGCCCTGCACTAAGAGCCGGTCATGTTTTAGTGCGATCACGATACAGTTTTCCTCGAAAAGACAAATATTCCGATAGTTTTCTATCGTCAGCTCTGCGTTTCCGAGCATGGAAATCAGGCATTCCCCATACACAAAATCTTTCGGCAGGGAAAGCCGTTCCGTCAGCCGGTCAAAACGCCGGTCGTCTCGGCGTTCATTTTCCTTATCCTTCACCGCAGTTTCCACGCATCTTTCTTTTTTCTATCAGTTTATGCGCGCTATGCCTCCGTGATGACCTGTTTGATGAGCGCTGCCTTTGCCACGGGCTTTTCTTCGATTTTGACCGCACGGGTCAGTCTCTCCTTTGCGGCAGCGAGCTTTTCTGCGTCATTGGCATGAAGCGTGGCGATCGCCTCACCCTGCCGTACGACATCTCCCTTCTTTTTGCGGAACACGATACCGACAGACAGATCGATCACGTCCTCCTTTGTCTCTCTGCCTCCGCCGAGCATGAGCGAACAGATGCCGACCTCATCGCAGATGATTCCTGCAATATAGCCGTCTTTGTCGGCACAGACAGATTCCGTGAGCGACGCTTTCGGCAACCGCTCGGGATGATAGACCATATCGGCGTCCCCTCCCTGCGCCGCTACAAATTCCGCGAGCTTCTGAAGCGCCGCTTGATTTTTAATGACCGCTAAGAGCCGCTCCCTTGCCTGTTCTACTGTATCCGCTTCGTCCGCCGCAAGCAGCATATGACTGCCAAGCGTCAGGCACAGCTCTAAGAAATCTTCGGGACCGTTCCCCTTTAATGTTTCGATCGCCTCCTGTACTTCTAGGGCATTGCCGACTGCAAACCCGAGTGGCTGATCCATATCGGTGATGACTGCCGTCGTCCGCCTTCCCGCGCCGTTTCCGATCCGCACCATCTCACGTGCAAGCGCCTCGGCATCTGCTTCTCTTTTCATAAATGCGCCGCTTCCGGTCTTGACATCCAATACAATGGCGTCCGCGCCCGCCGCCAGTTTCTTACTCATGATGGAGCTTGCGATCAGCGACATCTGATCGACGGTCGCCGTCACATCCCGCAGTGCATACAGCTTTTTATCCGCCGGCGCAAGATCCGCGGTCTGTCCCATGATGGCAATGCCGATGCGGTTGACCTGACTGACAAACTGCTCGGTTGTAATATCTGTGTGGAAACCTGTAAAGCTCTCTAATTTATCAATGGTCCCGCCCGTATGTCCCAGGCCGCGGCCACTCATTTTCGCGACCTTGACACCGCATGCCGCGACCATGGGTGTCAGGGCAAGCGAGGTCTTGTCCCCGACGCCGCCCGTACTGTGCTTGTCAACCTTGATTCCCTGTATGGCACTTAAGTCAAGCAGTTCTCCGCTATGCGCCATCTCCATCGTCAGCGACAACGTTTCTGCCTCGCTCAAGCCCTGATAATACATTGCCATCATCATTGCGGACATCTGATAATCGGGAATCTGCCCGTTTGTGTATCCGCCTATCATATAGGCGATCTCTTTGTCAGTCAGTGCCCCGCCGTCCCTCTTTTTTTTGATTAAATCATACATTCTCATAGGCTTTGTCCCCTCCATATTATCCCATTCCGGGCTTCCGTGACTCGATACCCCACCCGTTACAGACTCCGATTACGATCAACGGCATAGATACCCGGCGCCGTAATGATTCAGCCGGTCTGCTCGGCTGCTTCCGCAAGGGATAGAAATTCCACCGCCCAAAAAGTGAGATCACAGAGCAGCGCGTTTTTGTTCTTATAGTCAGCTTCTAATCGCACATCCGTATAAGAACCGGCGTATTCAATCTTCTTAGGTGAATATCGCTTATTGTGCGGCACATCAAAATTCATCCGCAAAATTCCGTCCCGGTCAATGGCCTCCCGCACATTCTGTATCGATTCCCGTATGATTTTCACGCGCCCGCCGACACCCAGCATGGCGATCTCACTGAGCACACGCCGGTATAAGATGTTATCGATCAGATCCGCATCAAACGCCCGAAGCGGCCGTATCAGCGCAAAGCAGGGCCCATAATATTTTCCCCCAATGCGGACATGCATATTGCTGTCCGGCTTCATGATCTCATTGATATGATTCAGCGTATCTGCCATCATATCGACGGTTTCGTCGTTCCGCCAGCTTTTCGTATATGCCAGCATCTCTAATGTGTAAACATCCGGAAAATATTCATCCTCTTCTATATATGGATAATTATATTTCCTCTTTGCATTGGCATCGTACTTCGTGATCTCGTCAAGAGACTTGATCGCAAGCACGCGCTGAAAGCCCTTTAAGCAAATCTGCTGAAACTCCTTCAGATCAGTATAATCGTCACCGTATCCAAGCATCGCCTGCATCGTGTACATAAGTCCCATTAAGCTGTTACCGTTGTTCAGACCGGCAAAGCGGTTTTCAAACCGTGCGGCTTCCGGCGAAATATAGGAAAATTCTTTTCTAAGAATGTCCTCATCACGCATCGCCGCCACAAAATCCGCCACAATGGGATGCTCCTTCGGCACCCGATAATAGGAAAGCAGCCGGGCGGCATGCTCTCCGTCCTGCAACGGGGTTTCCTTAAAGACCTGTCCCCTCCAGTTACTTAAGCTGTGCATTCCGTTTCCAATGTAACCGTCAGGTTTCACATAGCTTTTCACAAGCTGATAATACGGAAGCTCGTAAATCTGCGCGAGCAACTTTTCCTCTTCGCTTGCAGAAAGATTTTGAAGAATCTCTTTTCGCAATCGGTATTGAATGACCGGACCGGCATTCTCTAATAAAAAATCAATGGATTTTGAAAGTGCATTCATCCCATTTTACCTCCGATGTACCAAAATACCCATGCGTTTTCACCGTTCTCTTTCCTCTAATTATACACATCCGCCCGGCAAATTACAATGTAACCTTTCATCGTCTGTAAGTGTTTTTCCGACTGCCTCTGTGCTATGATAAAAAAGAATTTTACAGAAAAGAATAAGAAAAGAAGGAGGTAAACGATGGAACCGATTCTTATGATCGAATCTCTAAAAAAATATTACGGAAAGTCCGCGAATCAGACGAAAGCGTTAAACGGCATTACCTTTCAGGTCATGCCCGGTGAGTTTTTGGGTATTATGGGCAGCAGCGGATCCGGAAAATCCACGTTATTAAACTGCATTGCAACCGTAACCGCACCCACCGGCGGCAGTATCACAATGAAGGGGCGACAGATCCATTCCTTAAAAGGTGCTGCATTAGCTGACTATCGCGGAAAAGAGGTCGGATATTTGTTTCAGAATTTCGAGCTGTTAGATAATCTGACCGGTCAGGAAAACATTCTTCTTCCGTTGTCTCTCCATCATGTGACAGAAAAAGAAAGTAAAGTACGGTTGGAACAATTGGTCTCCTATTTAGAGATCAAAGATGTTCTGAATAAATTTCCGTCCCAGATGTCGGGCGGACAAAAGCAGAGGGTTGCCGCTGCCAGGGCGCTGATCCTGCATCCTCACATCATTCTTGCGGATGAACCGACAGGCGCTCTGGATTCCAAAAACGCAAAGGCGTTGATGGAAAAGCTTACCGGATTAAACGTCGACGCGAACGCCACGATTTTAATGGTAACGCATGATCCTAATGCCGCAAGCTATTGTAAGCGCATTTTGTTCATTCAGGACGGCGCGATCTTTCATGAGCTACGCCGGAATATTCCCGATGAGTCTAAACAGGCATTCTATGAACGAATTTTGAAAGTAACGGCACAGTTAGGAGGTGGCAGTGCACATGTTCTCTAAACTGATCTCCCGCAACAGCAGAAGAAACCGCAAAGAAAATGGGTTGTTTTTCAGTTCTTTGTTGATCTCCATCATTGCGTTTTACATCATTCTGGCGCTCTCCCATCAGGATGTGGTGGTTTTTTTAACAAAGCTGGAAAGCGATGCGGTAAACAGGCTGCTGTCCATGATCCCTGTGTTTTACGGTATGGCATTGTTTATTTTATTTTTTCTCATTTATTTTGCCAGTAAATATCAATTAGAGCGGCGCAGACATGAATTCGGTGTCTATCTGATGATGGGTATGCGGCGCACTAGACTGTTCGCCTTGCTTCTTGCCGAAGATCTTCGAAACAGTGTCGTCTCGCTTGCCATCGGATTGCCGGCCGCGGTCCTTTTGTCGGAACTGATCAGTCTGATCACAGCCAGGCTGGTTGGAATCGGTATCGTCAGCCATCGGATTTCCTTCTCCTTTTCGGCTTTTGTCTGGACGGCAGCAGGATTTCTATTAATAAAATTTATTGCGTTTTTAATCCTAAGCGGTAAGATCTGCAGACAGGAAATCGGTTCTCTTTTGGTCGAACTTCCGGATGGCAGTAAAAAACAACTATCTGCATGGATCTATGCACTTGCCATCGTTGCCGGTATGTCCCTCCTTGCGGCAGCCTATTCCATGTCGATCAGCGGCAAGGCATGGTCGCGCTATGAGCAGATGGGCATTACCATACTTCTCGGTCTTGCAGGAACCCTGTTGTTCTTTTGGGGACTCCGTGTTCTGATCGGACTTGCTCTGAAAGCAGGTCGAGGGAACCGACCGCTTTCCGTATTTAATTTTCGTCAGATTCAGGAAACCGTCATGTACCGCTCCGGCTCTCTGGCGGTCTGCTCCCTTCTGATCCTGGCATCCCTGTGCTGTTTCGGCGCAGGTGTTGCCATTACGCGGTTTTACGGCGATTCCGAACCTCATGTGTTGGACTATACTTTTCATCGTACACAAAATGAACACACTGCAGAGGACATAAAAAAAGCCTTAACCGCTCATCAGCTCGATACCTGTTTCGATGAACTGTTTGAAATAAGAGTTGGACTCATTCGCAATGGAATTGATCGGACTGATCGGACTGCACCATTCCAAATCGCTCCTCTGATGGACGCACTGCGGATGTCCCCGCCTTCAAACGATAGAGATGTACTGATGCATAACCTTTCTTATGCAGACGACCCCTATTTGATTTCCTTAAGCGGCTACAATCAGCTTCTCCGTGCGGCCGGTCTGCCAACGCTCACATTGGAATCGAATGAGGCCGCCATTTATATCGATCATGATTTTTGTTCTGCGGAAAAATGCCGTCTGCTGAACAGCATTTTGGAAACAAAATTGGAAACACGCTTAAACGAAAACATTTGCTATCTGGTAGGGAGCGTACAGACCACCAACCTGGTCACAGACCGTTCCATCACACTGTCCTTTGCCCTGATCGTCCCGGACGAGGTATTTGAATCTGCTACATTGGGAAATTACAGTGTATATCTAAACGGCATTTTGACTAAGGAACTGACCGAACATGAAAGTCTCATGTCCGCGATATCAGATATGAATGACAAGCTTGACAATACCGGACTTTCCTACGAAAGCTACTTAAAAAACATGGGACGACAGCTCTTTTATATGGTTGCGGCCGGCTATATCACGATTTATCTGGCGATCATTTTTTTGATCATTGCCAATACCGTCATCGGGACACAGTTCCTTATGGGACAACAGAAATCGGACCGGCGTTACCGGACTTTAGTCCGGTTAGGCGCTACCTATGAAACCTTATGCCGCTCCGCAAAAACGCAGATTCACTGGTATTTTGGAATCCCCGCCGCAGTCGCTGTCTTTAGCAGCATCTTTGGCGTGCGCGCGCTGTTTACCGGAATTTTGCCATCAAGTGTAAAAAGCAATTTACTCGAGATGATGCTAATCTCCGCAACTATGATTTTTGCATTGTGTGTGATAGAATGGATTTATATTATTGCTGTCAAGCGCACAAGCGACCGTTATCTTTTGAAACTGATGATCCCGAAACGCGAAGAATAGTGCGCAATCATGCGGCACAAAGAAGGAAATATTTTATGAAGCACATTGTCATAGTAGAAGATGAAACCCTCATGCGGGAAGAACTGACGGATATTCTGCGGAAAGCGGACTATCAGGTCGATGAAATCTGTGCATTTCAGGATGTGACGAGCCAGATTCTTGCACTCTCTCCCGATCTGATCCTGTTGGATCTGAATCTGCCGGAAGTCAGCGGATTTCAGCTCTGCAGGGAGATCAAACAAAGAAGCACTATACCGGTTCTCGTGCTTACCTCCCGCGACGGACTTAAAGACGAGCTCCGCGCCTTAGGTCTGGGCGCTGACGAATATCTGACTAAACCGTGCAGAAAAGAACGTCTGCTCGCACGCGTCTCCAATGTCCTGAAACGCTATGAGGGACGCTCCCATTTGCTGGAGGGTGCCGGTTATCTTTTAGATCGCCTGACTTATACATTATATATTCACAATCACTCCACGGTTCTTCCCAAGAATCAGGGAAAGCTTTTGGAAATGTTTCTGCTTCACAAAAACGAGGTCATCTCCAAGGAAGAACTCTGTCTGGCACTTTGGGGGACTACAGAATTTATTGATGAAAATGCTCTGCAGGTTAATCTAACCCGCTTAAAAAAGACCATGGCCGACCTGATGATGCCCCAACAAATTCAATCCGTTCGCGGGATGGGTTATCGGCTTACCGCGCCGCAAGATGCACAGTAAAACAATCATTTTCACGAGATTTTTTTCATGAAACACAAAACAATGCACGCAATTGCTCTTCATAACGGGAGAAACATCATGAAACATCAAGTTCAATCTATTCTGCAATATCTTCCATGGCTACTTCTTCTGATCGGAGTCGATGGATTTGCTGCACTGCTGCTGTGGCTTACTGACGCGCAGGCATTTTATTCCCTGTCCGTTGTTATTCTGCTCAGTACGCTCCTGCTTTTCTCGGTTCTTTGCTATGTTCTTGTCCGTCAGGAGCAAAAAAAGGAACAGGCTTTTTTTGCTTTTCTCTATTTCCCGGATGAATATCACGAACAATTGCTGCTCAAAGCAACCGCGCAAGCTCAGGCAGATGCCATCCGCTGCCTTGGAAGGATTCTGCGCGACAAGCAGACCGCCTATACAGGGCTGCAGGAGCAACTAAACGATTACGAGGAGTATGTGGAATCGTGGGCGCATGAAGCAAAAACACCACTCTCCCTGTTGACGCTGCTCCTCGACAACCGACGGGATGAGCTGCCTGCACCAAGTCTTTTCAAGCTGGACCATATTCGGAACCGTATTCAGGAATCCGTTGACCAAATGCTGTTTTATGCGCGGTTAAAAGGTGTACGAAAAGATTATCTGTTTGAATCTATCCGCATCCGCACATGCGTGGAGGACCTGCTTGAGGATTACAAGCCTTTGCTGGATGAAAAACGATTTGAAATTGTCTGTATGATTGGGGACGATACCGTATATTCCGATCAGCGCGGACTTCGTTTTCTTCTTGGACAGATCATCAGTAATTCCATTAAATATTGCGCGCAAAAACCGAAATTGTGTCTTCGCTTCTTCCGAAAAGACGACTGCAGTGTGCTAAGTGTAACGGATAACGGCATAGGCGTCAAAAGCTGCGATCTCCCTTACATATTTGAAAAAGGCTTTACCGGTGATTCCGGTGACGGAAGAAAAAAAGCAACGGGAATGGGATTGTATCTTGCCAATGAAATCGCAAAAGAATTGAATATTTCCCTGCATGCCGATTCCGAATGGGGAAACGGGTTTACCATGCAGCTCTCGTTCCCGATTGTGGATAACCTGCAGAAATGCCAAAACGATTCTACATATTGTTTTCAATATACTGCTTCAAAAAGCTCAACACCTCTATCGTAGCGTCAACAACACGGTTATGTTTATAATTCCTGTTGCAGGAAAAATATCCGAAATAGCCCCACGGGTCTTTTACCTGCGTTCCCCAGTCCCAAAGCCCGTCTTCGCGGACATTTTCCAAAAGCCATTCCACGGCATTCTCCAAATAAAGCTTAGAGCCCCTGAACTGATTGATATAATTGAACGTGTGAAACCATCTTCTCGTCTTGTGATACACAAAATTCTCCGGAAGTCTGTCCGGTGTTTTCTCCCAAAAATGACCGTTTTCACTGGCAAGCCGTCCCAGATGCCGCAGCATGGCGTCCTCTAAGGATGGTGAAATTTCCTGCCGCCTTTTCAATAGAAGCTCACTCTGCATCGGTACTAATCGGTCTTCCCTTGTCAGAAATATTTCATGCTGCGCCGCCCTGTCCTTTTCATAGGAATACTCGCCCTCCTCATATGCCCGGTTTGCAATGTACAGCCACCGGTAATAGGTTTCATCACATAACGGATGATTCGGCGTGATCGCCTCCAACAGATTACAGACGATCGCATTCTGCCATGGATTGGCGCGCTCATTTTTTCCGAACACACCTTCCCTGCTTCTGCCGCAAAGCAAGTCTTGCAAATACTCACTCGCCATGAAAAGGATATCCCTGTCCTCGATCGTAAGTCCGATATACAGACAGCGCTCAATGCCAACGCCGGAGGTCGGGATTTTGGCTTTGACGGAATAATCCTTGGAACGAAGCTTCCCCCATCCGCCGTGTTCATCCTGCGTCTCATACATTTCTTCCACAATATCGCTTTGTAAAAAATCCTTCCGCAATAAAGCTAACCCCTCATCCTGATAAGGAGTATCCAAAAAAGAAAATTTTACTTTATATTGAACAGCAGGATATTCGCAAAATTCAAGGAGCGCCGCTGCATGTTTCATAAACTCACTTATTGTAAGCATATGTCCTCCCAAATACGTTCTATGGCTCACTATAGATGCTAAAATCCGTCGTCAGGCCATGATTATATAACGTTCTCCACCGATCTCCCGCTATTCCCCATTCACTGTTTTCATTATAGATCAGATCATCAATTTCCGATTCGGAAAGTTCATCGCTTCTGCCGATCACTTCACCGTTTACCGTCCAAAACCAGACCTCTTCATCGTCATACTCCCCCCACTCAAGATCCTCGCACAATTCCCGGATCATCACATAAGTATTATCCTGACACTCATATTCCGCCCAACTGTGAGAGACCGCGGAATTGCGCCATTGACTAAGGATCAGCTGATTGTCCGCATCGATCGCAGGGTTCGGAATATCCGTAAAAGTCGGCGCTTCTACAAAGCCATCCTCCGTCTGTAAAAAACAATAATACGTCAATAACCCCTGATTCCCATGATGCCCCGTACAGATCAGAAGATCCGGAATATCATCAAAATTCACATCCACATATTCCAGTTTATTTTCTACCGAAACCCACCAGTCTGCATCTCCTCCTTCAGCCGTCACACGGATAACCTGCATTTCTTCCGCAGCGCCTTCACGCGATATTACCAATACTCCGTCTTCTAACCGTCCCCAGCTTTCCTCGTCATAATCATCGGAGATCAGCCATTCAAAAATCCATCCGTCAATCCGAAACCGGTCATAAAGGATTGGATTGCCTGTTAAGATTTCCTGTGGTGATATCGGTGCAATCATTATATTATCCGGAATAGATATGGCATCCCTGCCGGCATATATTTCCAGTATGCCGTTTTCCTCGTCCGGCAATTGCCCCATCATCCCGGACTCAGGATCATTCCTTATGCCACCCTCTTCGTCAGATTCTTCCACCGGTATCTCTTCTGTGTTTTCATCATTCCCGGTTTCATCACTCCCGGTTTCATTATCTTCGGCGGATCCTTTGCGCTCCTCAAGATTCACATCCTGCATCGTGACCGATGACAGATCCTCTTCATGATTACGCAAATCACCACAAGCGCTGACTGCGAGCAGACAGCATACAATCGCACAAATCATATGAATGCGCCGTTTTTTCTTCATTGGTTTCCCCTCGATATCAGTAGTTCTTACCTATTTTTTCCAGAATCAGCACCACATCGTCCTCCTTAAGCAGCGTGGAACCCTGTGGGCAAATATTTTTATGTCCGCGCTTTACCATCACAACAAAGACTCTGCGGGAAATATCTAAATCTTTTATCCTACTGCCAATCCAATTATGCCCCGCCTCTAAATGCACTTCTTCAATGCGGCACGCAAACTGTCCCGTGCTGACCGTGCCAAGTAACAGACTGTCCCCCGCCTCCAGCACCAGGCTCTCATGTGGCGTATAAACATCCTCTCCGCGGAGCACTACGGCGGTATAAAGTCCCTGCGGTAGGTTGAGTTCTCTAAGCTTAAGCCCAGTGTAAGGATGTCCGATTACGATATTCAAAGTGATAAAGTCTGCGTCATGCTCAGAATAACTTCCAACCTTGATCTTCGTGTAATACTCCACGAAACCGGCAGAAATAATACCCGTTGGAATGGCAACCATGCCCACACCCAAAAAAGCAATAAAGATTGCCATAAGCCTGCCGCCTATCGTGACCGGATAAATATCCCCATATCCCACTGTCAAAAGCGTGGACACGGACCACCACACACCGGAAAAGGCATTGGAAAAACTCTCCGGCTGCGCCTCATGTTCCAAGCCATACATACAAAGGGAGGATGCCAGCATTAATACCAGCACCAGAAAAATGGAGGATACCAAAGCATTTCTCTTTTCCCGCAATACCGCGGTGATCACATTAAAAGCATCATACCGGGAATTGATCCGGAACAGGTGCAGGATGCGCACAACCCGAAGCATGCGGAACACTACCGCTCCGCTCGGTATGAATATGGGGCAAAAATAGGGAAGGATCGTCAGCAAATCTACTATCCCGAAAAAGGATATGGCAAATGTAAATACCGCTGCCGGATACGACTTCTCCGGATAAAGACAGTCCGCCGTCCAAATCCTGAGCGTGTACTCCGCGAGAAAGATCACCATCGTGATAAACTCCACGGTTCCCAATATCCCGGCATATCCCGCCATCTTCTCAAAGGTCTGAAGAAACGTGACGGAAATATTGACAAAGATAACAAGAACGATAAAAATATCAAAACACAGACTGGGAATATCTGTTCTGCTCCCAATCTGTATAATTTCAAAGATGCGCTTCTTGATCAAAGCGATCTTCTCTGCGCCCGCGGTAGTTCTTCTATGCTTCATGCAATTCCTCGTTCTCCTTATTCGCCTGATTTCTAGCATTATTATACACGGCAATCCCGTAACATACAATGAGATACTTCATAATCAAAACCCAAATACTTCTTTTCGCAGATTTCGATTCTCCAACAAAGCCATATAGCGGCGAAAGGTTACCCTTGCCTCATTATTTTTATCTTTGCTATCCAATATACTCCAACTCCCCTTTAGCCTCCGCCGTGATCGTGCGTCAGGATCATACAGACCGATCTGTTCATATTCCGGTCCGTCCGGCACAAAAATCACGCTCCCCGCCTTCTCCATTTCCGGATCGTGCAGCATACCATCATAAATTTTCCACAGTGCAAAAAACCTCTTGTCATTCAAGTGCTCCAATGTTTCCTCAAAAAAGTCCGCAAATGTATACACACAATAATAATTTTTATCCGCATACTCCATCAAATCCAAAATCCAGTGCAACGGGTTATCGACTGTAAATTCCTGTCCCACTATCATTTCATATTGTTTTCTAAGATCGGCAAACCACTTCTCTAACCCCTTTGAAAATCGGATGTTTTCGTCATCCCCCCAAAACAAGATCAAATCATCCGCTGTTATGCCAAAAAATTGCTCTGTGGAAACCGGCGATACTTTAGGTGAATCCTCCTGCGCCTCTTGACAAGGCTTCCTTTTTGCCACATCCTTTACCTGTTGCCACAACTTCCAAAAATGAACTCGATAGGTCTCCGCCAAAATTTTGATCACATATACGGGCGCATCCGTTAAAACAGCAAAACGAAATACGGCTTTCAGATATTCGTTGTCATATTCATCATTATATTTGTTGTCACATTCTTCACCGTATTTGCTGTCATATGCATCGTCACGTCGGTAAGCAGCGTCAAACGATATACTTTCCTGCGCATAATAAGAACGGAGTATTCCCATGATCATCGAAAGCTGCTCATCCCTGCTTAGCGCACTCTTTTTATGATAGCATCTGACTGCCTCTTTGAACTGTCCTGCACACCCATAAAAGTTCAGTCCGCTTCCATCTTTCCTCCGGTCTTCTTTCGTTGGTACACGCTCTGCCAGCTGCTCAAATTCTTTATCCAAGGCCGCAGTTCCCTCCAAAACAGCCCGGACTTCATAATACCCGATCAGCCCGTCCGTATCCTGTACGAGCCCTTTCCAGTCATATTCGCCTAAATCCGTCGCCCTTTGATTATGCAAGGCCTCAAATAATTGCCATGGATCATTCTTTTTCTGCGGATAGTTTTCGTGGAATAAATAATTGATCCACCCCGTATACACACGCGACGTAACAAACTCACCATTTACCCGTGGAACTGCCGTTCCATCCAAATAAAGACTTTGCAACACATATGCGGCTACTACGACATGGTGAAAATCACTCCAACCGATCTTATTGCTCCACACTCCGCCCCTCTCCGCACAAAAACCTGCATTTTCCCAACAATCATCCTCAAAATAGTTATAGTAAAAATTCATATTCGCATTTTGCATGGAAGCCTTCTTCAATACCCTTGTCTGCTTATCACATAATTGTACCACCTTCAGTTCCATCATTCCGCCTGCCTGAAACAATTTCTCGATCCGCCTCTGAAATTCCTCCTTTTTCGCATCCGGTACCCTGACACCGTCTTTTTGAAGTATTCCTGCAAATGTACCCATATCAATCCCTCCATCCTCCACAAATGAACCGGCGAATCGACATTTTTATAAGATTCTGCTGTCATTCACCAGACTGTCCGCATCAAAATAACTTTACCGTAACTTTTATCATTTGTCATTGAACCTGTAATTCAAAACAGGAACCAATTCGGTTCCTGTTCTATAGACATCATGCGGGGGATGGAGTGTCATACATGTTATGCCGCACGCAGCTTCCTGACGGCATTGTAATAGACTGACATCCTTGTATAAAATGATTTTTGATCAACCGATATCTGCACTGTCCGATTTCCAACGATCATATGATCCATCGGTATCTGAAAAAGTTCCGATAACGCATAGAGATGATCGACTGACGGCATACTGCATCCGTTCAGCCAGCGATATACACTCTGCACACAGGACAGTCCCAAATAGTCCTGCACGGCTTTTGGCGATATTTTTTTTCGTTTCATAATCTGCCGCAATCGAATACCGGTTGCTCTCACATCAATCGTGGGGTACATCCTTTTCACGTCTCCCTGTTAACAAAATAAGGTTGCCATTATGCTTTTTTGTCAAATAAAGAGCCATTCTCACTACCTGTCATATTGATGAACGTTTCTTTATCATTATGCGGAAACAGTAATTCCATATATAGATTTCCGAGCAGGTTCTTTACTCTGTCTGCATTCGCACTTGAATAGGGAAACTCATGCATTTCCATACGCTTCAGATTCTCCAGGATTTTTTCTATGTTCTGCCGCTCAGATGGCTTCGGCTTTGTTTGTTCCTCCGAGGGCTTTGACACCGGCGGCTCCATGATCGGTTTTGTTTCAGGAATATTATATATTACATTTTTACATGTTTTTGCAAAGCATTCCGGATCATACTCTGCCAAATAACTCAGATCATCCATCGTCAGTGTTTTTTTATGATGAATTTTCAGATAGATATTAACAAGACGAGTATCCTTTCCCATATCCCCTTTATCCCCCATTAGAATCACTGCACTATCCCATTTCAGCTTCCCTTATTCCTATGATTTCATAGTATTTTTGTACTAATAATTTTATTATACACAGCGGACGGATAAATTACAATACGCAGGACCAACGGAGCTTCTCACTAATTCTATGAACCATTTTTATGCGTATTACATCCCATCCTATAGATCGTTCACGCTCAACCAACGGTTGAGCATTTATCTTCCGATCTTAAACGAACGTGTATTTACATTACGCTTATGATCCGTTATTGTGCATTTATGATACACTGTTAGTAAACGATCAGGAAGGAGATCACGCAAATGAATATTGACAGAATCGGGAAAACAATCGTTTTATTGAGAAAAGAACACGGATATACGCAGGAGGAATTGGCAGAACTGATACAGGTATCTCCGCAGGCCGTTTCCAAATGGGAAAACGGAAGATCGCTGCCGGATACGACGCTTCTGCCCGCACTTGCAAAAGCATTGCATACAAGCATTGATAATCTGCTGAATCAAAATGACCTTCAGATTTTATCCGCCTATTATGGAGACGGGATTGATGCGATCGATGTAACAGGCAGACTGAACAGACTGATTCAGAATGACAGACTGGATATTGAGGTGACTGAACCGTTATTTGCCTGCCAGTCATCGAAGGAACGCCCTGCATTTCTGATTGTTAAATATCAGATGGGTGATCGTATTTCATACATTTTTGTAAAAGAAAATGACCGCCTGCTGATAGATGCCGGAACTGTCGGTATGACTTTTGAGGATTCGGAAGAAAACTTAAGAATTGTAGCCGCAGTTTATGGTACAAGGTATCGATACCATGATGTGATGTCAAAAATTGCGCACTATCAATTCTTTGACTGGAATGGATATTGGGCAAACCAGGAGCTGTTCCCAAGCGATCCTGCCAATGATGGAAAGGAATATCTTACACTGGTATATTTGAATCAGAATGGGATTCACTTAGCTACCTGTGGAGAATGCGAGAATTTACAGTATACAGAAGATAAATGTGACCTGTTTCGAAAAAGAGCAAGCGAAGAATATTATATTCCTAACGTTCCCGCGCTTCCTGAATTTGGCAGCGGCAATGAATGTTCATGGGCCGCGGCATTTACAAGTGCACTGCAGACTATGGGGATACCCACTGACTATCATGAAGTTATGGGCGTATCCGGAGCATGCTACAGACTGGCATTTTGTACACCGGATTGGGACTACAGTTCTGTGGACGGGCTGATCGTATATGACTTTGCAAAGCCTGCATACGAGGCATTTGGTTATAAGAGCTGCTTCGAAGATCATATGGATAAAGAATACCGTGCCGATGTAAGGAAAAAAATCGTTGAAAATATTTCGGAAAATAGACCGGTTCTGGCAATCAATTTAAGAGTCGCACCGGAATGGGGTATTATCTGTGGATATAAGGAGTCCGGCACAAAACTGTTCTGCAGGACAAAATATGACCGTGAAATCATTGACAGCGAAGAATACAAAGCGGATAAACCGAACGAATTTGATTATCTATATGTAGACAACTGGCCATTTATGATTTCCTACTTTACAGAGAAGCAGGTTCCGCCAACCGAGAGGGAAAATCTAATCAGATCACTACAGATTTTGATTGACTGCAATCAACAGGGTAAGGTCCGTGAATATGCAACCGGAATCGAAGCATATCGCGTGTGGGCAGAGGAACTTCAGCAAAATGCCTGGTATGACGCGCATGACGATGAAGATTTATTCCGCAGGCTTTCGGTCAATCAATTCTGCGTCCTTGCACTTTGTGATGCCAGAAGGTCAGCGGCCTCCTATCTTGCATCCGGCAGACGATTACTGCCGGAGTATGCAGTTGAGTTAGAGCAGATTATTTCTTGTTTTGAAAAGGTATCCATGCTCGCAGATTCGATACGGAACATGGTTGGTTTGGAAGGCTCTGTTCCGGCTTCTGATGTCCGCCGCTTCTGGACAAAAGAAAAAAGGGCGGTTCAAGCAGAAATATTGTTAAACATGCGTGAGCTTGAGCTGAAAGCGATAGAAACAGCTGCCAGTTTCATTGCCTGACCATATATAATAGTAAAGTAATAAAGCGCTTCCTTACGGAAGCGCTTTATTACTTTACTGCCGGAAGCAAAGAGGAGACCGTGTCCTCTCCACGAAACATCCAAAGTACAAGAGCATCCTCTTTTGCTACCAGTTCTCTTGGCAGTTTGATATAAATATTACCCTCCACAGTATCTCCTGCCTGAAGTTGATAACTGTATATGTTTTCCAACCCTAGATTGATAATATCCGTAGGCCGGTACAGATTTGCTTCCTCATCAGCGATCACACCGACAAGCTCGCTTTCTGAACCGTGAGACCTTAGCGGGAACAAGTACATTTCTGTGCTTCCCGTATTTTTTATCCGGATGCTGATGCGGGTCCATATCGTATCCGCACCGGAATCCACATAGGATGAATTTGATCCCTGCAGACGTTCATAGGTCTCCATGCCCGTGACCGTCACTTCCATACCGGCACCGGATGTCATCTGCCCCGGTGCTGCCGCCTGTGAAAAGGCATCCTGTACCAACGGAAGCCGCGCCAGCCTCTCTTCCTCCGCTGCAGACGCTATTTTTTCAGGAGTGGAGAACTCAATTTTCTTATCGGTCAAAAGACGTATCGCACATCTTGCTTGGTCCCCATATTCTCTATCCAATTCCTCACGGTCATCCTCGTCCACCTCTCCGCTTAAAATCTCGCAGGAAACCCCGGGCTTTTTGTTGGATGTCGAAACATCAAACGTCCGAAAAAACTCTATTGTTATTCCGTTTCCGGACGCAATAAAGCTGTCTTCCTTTTCTTCCGTTACAAGCCCCTCCGACAACAGGATCTGATATGCGCCCCCGAAACTCAATTCTGATTCCGCTCCATCCACCAGCTCATAGACTGAAATATTTCCGTCTTTATCCTTGCCCATGGCCCCACTGCATATTTCCAGATATCGATCTATATCATTCTGTGAAAACACGGCGCTGTCTCTCGGGATCGCGTACTGATACGCATTGTAAATATGACAGAAGCGCAAGTCCTCCTTCAGCTGCCCAGGAATCATTTTGGAAGCCATAATGCCAAATACTTTGTCCACCGTATAGGTATACCGAGTTTTAATCCGTATGGAATATCCCGGAAATACGGGATTCGACTCATATCCCGGCTTTATCGTGATCAGACACGAACACCGCAGGCTGTCAAATGCATGACTTTCCAAACAATCCGATACAAGCTGTTCCAATTTTTCGGCTGTCTCATCAATGGACAAATAGTTTTCATATGTGATAAACACATCGTATCCGCTTTCGCCCCTTTCATAGGCAAGCCCCAAACGTTCCGCACCGCCATAAAGCATACAGGCGGCATAATCATCATGATAGTTCCAATCCTGACTTTCCTCTATCTTCCCTTCTTCTACCGTGAACGCCGCCTCCGGAAAATCTGCCGGAACCACCCGGTAGGAAACGCTTTCGCCGTCCTCTATCTTTGTGATCTCAAACTCCTGAGATTCGTAGCGGGATTCCAGATACTCCTTCACTTCCCGATTTTCTCCGCCCGGCATGCTGCAGCCGGAAAGACCGATCAAGCAGACCCATACGAAACCCATATACATCCGTCTTATTACTTTCATTCTTTCATCCCTTTTCCATCGGAAATCTTTGTACTTTTTAACGCTGAACAGCTGTCGTATCTTTATTTTACGCAATCTTCCTTCCTATTGCAATAATCAGGAGCGATTCTTATTTCCTTATCACTCTACAGCGATTTTTGTAACTGCTGCGTCCCAGCGGAATATAATAGAAAAAAAAGGCGACGGCCATGACAATTACATCATCAGACATTTTGAACCTCTCACACGCCCTCAAAGACATATGTGAAGTAAACTGCAAGACGCCGGAGTGCCTTTCCCAGACTCTGAAAATCCTGATGCAGTGCAACCTAATTCAGGCCAATCTGCAATTTAACCAGACACTTCAAACAAATCGGGACTCTGATGTCTTTTCTAACAATCCGCCAAAATCTAAGTGAATCTATCATCTTACCGACATTTTGTGAACACCAGCTCTGTATCTTCGTCCCTATAATTCACTTGCAACTCCCAACCACTTTCAAAAGCCCGATTCTTCCAAATTGACTCAAAAATATCGATGTATTCCTCATAATCGATCATTTTCCGTATGTGACCGGTCATTGTATACAATTTCCGCCAAATATGCTTATGAAAAAGTAAACGGCAGCATTGTTCACTAAAACTCACAATTTCTACCTGTTCTCCATAAATGCAATTTTCTATCCATGCAGCATAGGCAATATAGGAAAGTGTTTCATCGAAAAAAGGAACCCATGATTTGGCACAAAGAAATTCACCTGCTCCATCAAAAAGTATTTCCATCGCTTTCTGTCGGCCAACCAGTTTTCTGAATTGATCATAAAAATATATCAATTTTGAAATTTCTTTTTCTCTTCGAATTTCTGTCTCTTTTACAGGAAGCCTTTGGAAAGCCGTATACGGCATAACAGAGAGGTCAGAAACCGGCAA
The DNA here is from genome assembly GCA_947176965.1 of uncultured Lachnospiraceae bacterium. Lineage (GTDB taxonomy): Bacteria > Bacillota > Clostridia > Lachnospirales > Lachnospiraceae > DLAJ01. The sequence continues at coordinate 58,400 of CAMWSU010000004.1, forward strand.
CGTAATACACTCAATAAATGACAGTTTCCACTTGTCATTCATGAAAGAAAAATCAAATCTATAATCATCATCAGGGCAATGTACGATGACACTGCATTTTTGCCGATTGAACAATCTTTGATTTTTCAATCTAAATGCTCCTCATTTCTCCTGAACATTTGTCATCTTACCAATTTACTTATGATACGGTTCCCAAAACATACCTAAGTGCGAAAAATGCTCAAATATTATTGAATACACATAAGTCAGAACACTTTATATGCTCTGCCTCTTGCATTTTTGCTCTTAGATGATCTGGTATTCCGCATAAAGTTTATAACGATATTCTTTATCCTGTGATACTTTGACAATATCTGATGACCGGCCATCTTCACTTAGAAACATGATCAATTTAGCCAACATTTCTTCTCCACGTTTTTCTCCAATTTCTTGATTCTCCTGATCTCTCATCAACAATGTCATATACTCATGCCTCCACTCTCTGTTCTTTCTGGCTTCCATTACGGCTTCTTCCAGTTTCTCCACATAGGAATCCTCCGTCCTCTTCCCTGCCACATAGTCTAGAAATGCCTTTAGCTCGTCGCTGACATCATCCATTGTTCCGTCAGCATTCAAAAATATCTTTACCGCTTCGTCGCCCATTGAAATACTGTTGTCTTCTTTACAGATATTTTCAAAAGTATAGATATGTCTTCCCTTCCCATATGCATCAAAAGGGCAGATAAATATGATATAACTCCTGTTCAGCTTTTTATAATGCTGTCCCTTATCAATTAGCTGCAGGTCAATCATACTCTGGTAATAGCGGCTCCTCTTTGGCAGTTCCTTTGTGTCACTTACCTGCATTTCTATGTCATAGACAATATCCTTATTATCCTGTACATATACATCCAGCCTGACACTCTGGCATCCACATCCGGCTTAATGCTTTTCTGCAGTTCCGGGTACTCGATGCGGTCAATCTTCAAGTCCGGAAGAATTCTCTGCAATAATTCTTTGCACAATTCCGGATTCTGCATAATCTTTCCAAACAGAAAATCATTGCTGGAAAACTCCTTTTGTCCCACAACCTTTGCTGTCTACTAATCATATTATACACAGACTTCCGGCAAATTACAATAATCCAAGAATCATCATGACTTTCTTGTACCTTTTCGCCCTTACTTATGATACGGTTCCCGGTTCATGATCCGAAACGCGCGGTAAATCTGCTCTGTTAAGATCACGCGCATCAACTGGTGCGGAAATGTCATGTCCGAAAAGCTGATCTTTTCATCCGCACGCGAAAGAATCCGTTCATGAAGTCCAAGCGATCCCCCGATAACAAAAACGATCCTGCTTTTTCCCGCGCCCATCCATGCTTCCATGTGGCGCGAAAAATTCACAGAATCATACTTTTTTCCCTCTATTGCAAGCGCAACGACATAATCGTCCGGGCGAAGTGCCTTTTCAATGCGCTCCGCCTCTTTTTGCCTGACTAGTTCATCCTCTCGCTCAGAGGCATGTTCTTTTGTCTTTTCATCCGCAACCTCTATGATGCGGAAATCACAGTATTTTGACAGACGCTTTGCATATTCCGCGACCGCATCGCGAAAAAAAGCTTCCTTGCATTTGCCGACACAGACAACGGACAGATTCATTCAAACAACTCCTGATATACAGTCTCCGCTAAGTCGTCAAGATAGGCTTCCTCCGTCTCCTGAAACTCAGCGGCAATTTTTTTCTTGATCACTTCCGTACGCTTAAAAAAGCGTATTTCATCGGCGTCCGCTTCCTCAAGTCCCGACGCTTCATCTACAAGCTCCGCTGTCAAATGTTCTTTCACCCAAGTATGGATCCGCTCCGTCAGCTTGTCCTCGTCCGACGCCTCCGCGCGGGATTTGCGCGCGTCCTTTAACGAATAAACGCCAAACCCGATAAAAAAGAGAAAGAGCGCAAACATGATCACATTCATCATGATCCGATTTCCGAATTGAATGGGAAGGATACCAAGGTCGATCAGAATCATCGCGATACAGCCGAGTATCCCGAACACAAGCAGCACCTCGCCCGAACTTCTTAAGTCGTCCGCCCGTTCACTCTTTTTGCGATATACGCCGCCGTTTGATACACGCAGATCATTTTCCTGATTTTCGTCATCCGAAGAACTCCCGCCGTTCAAAACGCCCTCTGCGTCTTCTTCCGCTTCCTCACCATCCGCAGAATCCGCCTGATGCAAAGCTCTTTCATGATTTGAAGCTTTTTCGTCCGATGCCGATTCCGCTTCGTCCCAAATGTCACTGCTGTCCAATGCAGATTCCAATCTGTTCTCCGCTTCCGTCGCTGACTCTGCCAGAAATACATGAGCAGCCTGTTTTGCTTTCCGTTCATGTTTCGGAAGAACATAAAGGCATGCCTCCCCGTCCTCCTGTTCGAAAACGACAGGAATGTCATTATACTCCATAAACTTCTGCATGCGCAAAATCAGCGCTTCTTCCCCGCTGCAGAGTAAGACTTCCTTGCGTTCCTTAAGGGAAGCCACCAGTTCTGCGCCGCAGTCGGCGCACACCGTAACGCCCTCTTTATATTCATTTTTACAGACCGGACACCACGGCATCGCCATTCCCTCCCTGCTGTTACGCTTTTCCTGATGCAGACAATTGCAAAATACAATGGTCTTCCTCTATTTTCCGGACAAATACTCGTCGATTCCCTTTGCTGCCGCCTTGCCCGCGCCCATCGCCAAAATAACCGTCGCTGCGCCCGTCACGGCGTCACCGCCCGCAAATACGCCCTCTTTCTCGGTCTTTCCGTTTTCATCGTCCGCAATGATACATTTGCGCTTATCCACCGTCAGACCTTCGGTTGTCGCAGAAATCAACGGATTGGGTGATGTGCCGAGCGCCATGATCACCGTATCCACATCAATGACAAACTCGCTTCCGGGAACCGGAACCGGACGACGTCTGCCGGATGCATCCGGCTCACCGAGCTCCATTCTGATGCAGCGAATCCCTTTTACCCAATTATTCTCATCTTCCAAGATTTCGACCGGATTAGTCAATAAGTCGAAAACAATGCCTTCTTCTTTTGCATGATGCACCTCTTCCACTCTGGCCGGAAGTTCTTCCTCGCTGCGCCGATACACAATGTGTACTTCCGCTCCGAGTCGAAGCGCGGTTCTCGCCGCATCCATCGCTACATTTCCGCCGCCAACGACCGCAACTTTTTTACCGCGCATCAGCGGGGTATCCGCCGTTTCGTCAAACGCTTTCATGAGATTGCTTCTCGTCAAATATTCGTTTGCAGAAAAGACACCGTTTGCCTGCTCACCCGGAATGCTCATGAATTTCGGCAGTCCTGCGCCGGAACCGATAAATACCGCCTCAAATCCCTCGTTCTTCAAAAGTTCATCGACCGTAACTGATTTGCCGCCCACACAGTTTGTCTCAATCTTTACGCCAAGCGCCTTCACATTCTCGATTTCTGTGCGTACAACGCTCTCCTTAGGCAGACGGAATTCGGGAATGCCATAAACAAGCACGCCGCCCGGCTCATGAAGCGCCTCAAAGATCGTCACATCATAGCCCATTTTTGCCAGATCTCCCGCACAGGTAAGACCGGACGGACCGGAACCGATCACAGCGACCTTCTTTCCCTTCTTTTCCGCAGAAACCTTGGGAACAATCCCGTTTTCTCTCGCCCAATCCGCAACGTAACGCTCCAGCTTGCCGATGGAGATCGGCTCGCCCTTGATGCCGCGAATGCATTTGCCCTCGCACTGGCTCTCCTGTGGGCACACACGACCACAAACTGCGGGAAGCGCGCTGGATTCCGATATGATCTCATATGCCTTTTCGATATCGCCAAGCTTTACCTGCTCCACAAACGCCGGAATATTGATCGACACGGGACAGCCCTTGATACACTGTGCATTCTTGCAGTTGATACAACGGGACGCCTCCTCCATTGCCTCTTCTTTGCCATATCCAAGACATACTTCTTCAAAATTGGTTGCTCTTACAGCCGCTTCCTGCTCGGAAACGGGAACTTTCTTTAATACGTCCATGATTCAAACCATACCTTTCTGTCTTTTTCTCAGTTGCAGTTACCGCATCCGCCGTGATGGGTGTCTCCTTCTTTTGCGGCAAGATATGCGCGTCCTTCCTCCGTCTTATAGATCTGCTGGCGCTTCATTGCCTCATCAAAATGAACCTTATGCCCGTCAAACTCCGGTCCGTCCACACAGGCAAATTTCACCTCGTCCCCGACAGTCACACGGCACGCACCGCACATGCCCGTTCCGTCCACCATGATCGGATTTAAGCTGACGATGGTAGGAATTTCCAACTCCTCTGTCATTTTACATACGAATTTCATCATGATCATCGGTCCAATTGCGACACAGATGTCATAATGCTTCCCTTCTTCCGTTACCAAATCCTTGATCGTCTGCGTCACCATACCGCTTCTTCCGTAAGAACCGTCATCAGTGGTCACATAGAGATTTCCCGCAACTTCCTCCATCTCTTTTTCCAAGATCAGCAGATCCTTTGTCTTTGCACCGACAATGACATCGGCGTCAACACCGTGTTCTTTTAACCACTTCACCTGCGGGTATACGGGCGCCGTACCGACACCGCCTGCCACAAAAAGAATTTTTTTGCTGCGAAGCGCCTCATCGGACTCTGCCGTAAGCTCCGACGGACGTCCAAGCGGTCCGACAAAATCGTGGAAGCTGTCGCCTGCCTTCAGATTTGCCATTTTATAGGTGGACGCTCCGACCGTCTGCAATACGATGGTGACTGTCCCCTTCTCTCTATCATAATCACAAATGGTAAGCGGTATGCGCTCACTGTTTTCGTCCGTTCTGACAATCACGAACTGTCCCGGCATACATGCTTCGGCTGTTCTTTTTGCTTCGACTACCATTTTGTAAATATTGGTCGTCAGTTCCTCTGCCTCTAAAATCTTGTACATTTCCGTTCTCTCCTTCATTTTTTACTTCATGCCCCGCCTATCATAGCACAATTAAAATCAGAAATCAATGACGGTATAATGTCCGTCTGCATCCTGCGCGGTCTGATATAAACGGCCGTACACAACGCTGACCGCATATTTTGTCTGACTTTGATACCTGCTTCCCGATTCATCCGTGTAATATTCAGATACTAAATAATAAATCTGTCCCTGATAAACGAACGCCGCCTGCGCCTCATACGAATAAGTCCCCTTCGCTCCGGCAACCTCGCCCGTCATTGCGAGCAGGATCCCCCGATCCGTCAATCCCGATGTGGTGATCAGAAGTGCCTGATACGGGCTGTAGGGCGGATCGTTCAAATTCAAGTGATACTCCACCTGCGTAATGTTGCTTGCAACACGATCCTCATTATAGGAAATAAAACGATACAGCGTAGCGCCCAGCGGCATACAGATGTCGCGTGTGTACGGCGTGCTGTTGCTGTCCGGCATCGTGCCGTCCGACGTATAATAAACCGTACCGCCCTGCGGAATCTCCACGCTGATATATTCCGGCACCGTATAGTCTCCGCCGTCAGGCGTTACGATCGGCTCATTCGGTGGCTCCGCTTCGATCTCAAACTCCCCGCTATGTACTTTGCTCATCATACCGAATTCGTTAATGAATACCGCCTGAATCCGGTATTCGCCGGATTCCAACAGGATCGGGCTCGTATAAACCAAATCTGCCTCATCCGGTGTTGTGCCGTCCAGTGTGTAATAAATGATACCGTTTGTATTAGCGCTGATCTTCAAAAGCTGCGCGTCCTCATACACGCCGTCCGCAATACTGAAGATCGGTTCCACCGCCAGATATTGGTTATAATCCGTGCGGATCTCCTCATATTCACAGCGCTCCATCAAATTGCAGATTTCTAAATAACGCTCCTCTGATTCATAGATTGCAACAAGCCTCTCATACGCTTCTGCCCGATATCCCTCATAAGAAATCAGATCAAGATAAATCTCCGAAGCGTTCTGAAGCTCTCCCATTTTTTCATAGTAGCCTGCCATCAGCATACGTGCTTCCGTCTGCTGGTTATCATAATGAAGCGCCTGCCTCATGCAGGCAATCGCCTGTTCATAATCTCCGCGTCCTGCCGCCGAAACGCCCTGCTCATATTGATAGCTGTACGTCTGTCTGGCCGCGCGCTGCATCCCAAGCATGACCGTCAGCCCGACCGTAACCACAAGCAGGGACAGGAGGATCAGCGACATTCTTTTTCTCTTTTTCAGAAAATGAAAGATTCCAAGAAGAAGGCTTGGGCGTTCGTCCGCCGCGTACCATGGAACATCGTCCTCCAAGGCGTCATCACCAGATACGCTTTGCTTTCCATCCTCATCCGACGGCTGTTCCTCCTCTGACACAAATTCATTTACGACCTCCGTCATCGTCTCACGGATGTTTGTGTCCAGCTCCGGTTCAAAATCCGGCACGATTCGGATCTCATAGCCGCATGACTCACAATATAGCTGTTCTTCTTTGATCTCATTTCCACATACGGGACATTTCATTCAGGTATCCTCATTGATTCCGTTCGCAGAAGCGGTATGCCTCCACGCAATTGTACATCAGCATCGCGATCGTCATCGGTCCGACGCCGCCCGGCACAGGAGTAATGGCGGACGTATGCGGTGCAACGGATTCATAATCCACATCGCCGCACAGCTTGTTCTCCGCATTTCTGTGAATGCCGACATCGATCACGACCGCCCCCTCTTTCACATATTCCTCTGTGATCATACGCGGCTTTCCGACCGCGGCAACCAAAATATCCGCCCGCTTCGCCACTTCCTTTACGTTCTTTGTCTTGGAATGGCAGACCGTGACCGTTCCGTTTTCTTTTAACAGAAGAAGCGCCATCGGTTTGCCAACAATATTGCTGCGCCCGATGACAACACATTCCTTTCTTTCGATCGATATGCCCGATCGTTTCAGAAGCTGGATGATCCCTGCCGGCGTACAGGAGACAAACCCGTCCTGTCCTGTGCAAAGCGCACCGACGTTCTGCGGATGAAAGCCGTCCACATCCTTACGGGGGTCAATGGCGTTTATGACCTTGTTCTCATCAATCTGTGCCGGTAAAGGAAGCTGCACCAAAATACCATGCACATCTCCCCGCTCGTTTAAGTCCGCGATCAGGGTAAGCAGTTCTTCCTCGGTCGTCTCCTCGGGAAGCTCATAGGCAAGTGAACGGATTCCCACATAAGCGCATGCTTTTTTCTTATTTCCTACATAAACACTGGATGCGGGATCGTTCCCGACCTGAATGACCGCAAGCGTGATCTCCGCGCCCCGGTCGCGGTAAGCAGCGACCTGCGCCTTTACTTCTTCCTTAATCTGTGCCGATATAGCTTTTCCGTCAATGATCTGCGACATAGGAATCCTCCGTTCCGTTTATAAAAACTCTATCCTAAAATAATCCGGTAATAACACCGTTTTCGTTCACATCAATGCGGTGCGCCGCAGGCTGTTTCGGCAGTCCCGGCATCGTCACGATCGTTCCCGTCAGCGCGACGACAAAGCCCGCTCCCGCACACACATACACATCGCGCACATTCATCGTAAAGCCCGTCGGACGTCCGAGTCTTGACGCGTCATCCGAAAGAGAATATTGGTTTTTTGCCATGCATACGGGCAGTTTGCCAAATCCCTGCGCCTCTAAGCGGGCAAGCTGCTTTTCGCACGCAGCGGAAAACGAAACGCCGTCCGCTCCGTAAATTTCTTTTGCCACTCTTTCCATCTTTTCCCGAAGCGGCAGCGCCGGTTCATACAGCGGCTCAAAATGACTTTCCTTTGTCTCTAAAGTTTTTAATACCGCTTCCGCCAACTCGATGCCGCCTGCGCCGCCCTTCTCCCATACTTCGGAAAGAGCAAACTCGCAGCCGCGCTCCTCGCAAAAATGTCTCACAAATGCAAGCTCCGCTTCCGTATCCGTTAAAAAAGAATTGAGGGTTACCACAACGGGCACGCCGTAGCGTTTGATATTCTCTATATGCTTCTCCAGATTGACGATTCCCTTTTCGAGCGCCTCCAGATTTTCCGTGTTCAGATCTTGCTTTGCCACACCGCCGTTATATTTTAAGGCGCGGACTGTCGCGACAAGCACGACCGCATCCGGCTTTAGTCCCGCTGACGCGCACTTGATGTCAAAAAACTTTTCCGCGCCGAGATCCGCCCCGAAGCCTGCCTCCGTGATGCAGTAATCCGCCAGCTTTAACGCCGCCTTTGTCGCACGTACACTGTTACAGCCGTGCGCGATGTTGGCAAACGGACCGCCGTGTACGAGCGCCGGCGTATGCTCCAGGGTCTGTATCAGGTTCGGGCTGACCGCATCCTTTAAGAGCGCCGCCATTGCCCCGACCGCGGACAGATCATCCGCTGTGACCGGCTCCCCGTCTAAGTTATAAGCTACCACAATCCTTGCGAGGCGCTTTTTTAAGTCTGCCATATCCTCGGCAAGACAGAGAATCGCCATGATCTCAGACACCACTGTAATGACAAAATGCTCCTCGCGCACAAAGCCGTCCGTTTTTCCTCCCATACCGATCACGGTATTTCGGAGCGCGCGGTCGTTCATGTCCAGACAGCGTTTCCATACGATCTGTCTCGTATCAATGCGGAGCGTATTTCCCTGCATAATATGATTGTCGATCATTGCGGCAAGCAGATTGTTTGCGGCAGTAACGGCATGAAAATCTCCCGTAAAATGCAGATTTAAGTCTTCCATCGGTACGACCTGCGCATAACCGCCGCCCGCTGCGCCGCCTTTGATGCCAAAGCAAGGTCCTAACGACGGCTCTCTGAGCGCAATTACCGCGCGTCTGCCAAGTTTTGCAAACGCCTGTCCGAGCCCGACCGTTGTCGTCGTCTTTCCCTCTCCCGCAGGCGTCGGGTTGATTGCCGTGACAAGCACAAGCTTTCCGTCCGGACGCTCTTTTAAGCGCGCCATACATGCTTCAGAAATCTTCGCCTTATATTTTCCGTAAAGCTCCAGATCGTCCTCCCCGATTCCGAGCGGCTCCGCCACCTTGACGATTGGGAAAAGTTCCGCTTCCTGTGCAATTTCAATATCGCTTTTCATTCTGATCCTCCATTCTGCCAACAGCCCGCTAAATTATTTCATTTACATACCCGCTATGTATTGTTCAAACTGCTCCGCGCTCATGAGCACCTTTCTCGGCTTTGTGCCTTCTTCCTCACCGACAACGCCCGCATCGGCAAGCTGATCCATAATCCGCGCCGCACGGTTAAAGCCGACGCGGAACGCCCGCTGTACCATGCCGATCGACGCTTTATCTTTTTCAATGATGAAGCGCCCCGCCTCCGCAAACAGCTCGTCCATATCCGATGCACTGCCTCCTGCCGAACCCTCTCCGGCTGCGGACGTCATGCTTGAGATCTTTTCGTCCAGCTGCGCGCCGGAATCATCTCCGACTGCCTGCCGCTTTAAGAAGTCCACGACGTCGGAAACCTCCTTATCGGAGACAAATGCTCCCTGCACGCGCGCCGGCTTTGAATAGCCCTGCGGATAAAAAAGCATATCGCCCTTGCCGAGCAGTTTTTCCGCGCCGTTCATATCTAAGATCGTCCGGGAATCCACACCGCTGGAAACCGCAAATGCGACCCGGCTCGGCATATTTGCCTTGATCAGTCCCGTAATGACGTCCACGCTCGGTCTCTGCGTCGCGATCACAAGATGGATGCCCGCTGCACGCGCAAGCTGCGCCAAGCGCACGATCGCCTCCTCAACGTCATTAGACGCCACCATCATCAGATCCGCGAGCTCATCAACGATTATGACGATCTGCGGCATCTTGACGGGCGCGGAAGCATCCCCTGAATCCTTCACGCTTTCGGCAAGCTGATTATAGCCCTTTAAGTCACGCACATTGTGGTCGGCAAATTTCTTATAACGCTCCGTCATTTCCGCTACTGCCCATTGCAGCGCCGCCGAAGCCTTTTTCGGATCCGTCACGACCGGAATGAGCAGATGGGGAATCCCGTTATATACGCTTAATTCAACGACCTTCGGATCGACCATGATCAGCTTCACATCATCGGGATGCGCTTTATAGAGAATACTCATGATCAGGGTATTAATGCACACGGATTTTCCAGAACCTGTAGAGCCCGCGATCAGCACATGGGGCATTTTACCAATGTCAAATACCACCGTCTGCCCGCCGATGTCTTTTCCGACGGCAAACGCGATGGACGACGGGAATTTTCGGAATGCATCGGACTCCAAAAGCTCCCGCAGGTTGACCGCGCTGTTTTCCTTATTCGGCACCTCGATACCGACTGCGGCTTTCCCCGGGATCGGCGCTTCGATCCGAATGTCCGTCGCCGCCAGATTCAGCTTGATGTCATCGGCAAGCGACACGATCTTACTCACCTTCACGCCAAGCTCCGGCTGCATTTCATAGCGCGTCACCGCCGGTCCCTGACTGATGTCAGTGATCGTCACATTGACGCCGAATGTTTTCAATGTCTGCTGCAGACGTGCTGCCGTCTCCTTTAATTGTCTTGCGGAATCGCCGTTTCCTTTCCCCTCGCTCTTCTTTAACAGATTGAGCGACGGGAATATGTATTTCTTCGGTTTCGCAGGCGGCTTTACATTTGGCACGACCGCTGCGTCCGCCTTTTTCTGGTCGGGCGTCCGATATGCTTCCTTCACGCCGAAGCTGTGTTCCGGTTTCTTCGGCTGATAACCGCTTTCTAATGCTGCGCCGAACGTATCCGCGCCCTGCGGTTTATACGCATTGCCCGATGCGGTGGCTGCTTCTCCGGCAAGACTCGTAATCTCGCGCATACCGTCCGATACGCCCACACCCGCAGTCGCTCCTGCTGCGCTGACAGCATCCGCGGCCCCTGCCGCCGTACCCGCAAGCTCGCCCGTGATACCTGCCGCTTTGTCCCAGACGTTTTCTTCGCCCGCATTCATGCTTTCACCTGCAGCCGCCGTACGCACGCTGTCGCCGCTCTGAGTCTGCGCCATGCCCCTCGGCTCCGGCATGCTCCGATACAGATCGAACGCAAACGCCTCCTCAGGAGCCGCCTGTTCAAACGAATCCTGCGTCATCATCTCATCATCCGGAATATCGTCCAATGTGATCTCATGCATATTTTCGCTGTGATAGGTCTCGGGGCGCTTTTTCACAAGCGTGGTATCTTCGCTGACGCCGCTCACCTTTTTTTCCATACGGGGCGCACGATGCGCTTCTTCGTCTTCATCCTCCCGCTCCATCGTACGCATGCTGCGGCTGCCGATGCCCCTCTGCATGCGTCGGCTTTGTCTTTGTCTCTTTGCTACATCTTCTTCGTATTCCTGTTCCGCATCCTCATCATATTCCTCTGATCCGTCGTCTTCGTCTTCATATTCATATTCCTCACGGCGCAGCGCGCGTTCTTCCCTATGGCGCTCTGCGGATTCCTTTGCCGAATCATACACACGCCGGCTCCCCTTTTTCACCCCGTTGATAAAAGACCGCTCCGTGATGATCACAAGCGCAATGAGGATCACAACAACGAGCACGAACGCGCTGCCGATACCTTTTAAGTATTTCATCATCGGATATGCAGGCAGCCCGCCGATCAGACCGCCGCCTTTCATCCCATCCCTGCTCTGTAAAAAGAGATCTACGATCAGATTTCCGTTCAAATCCGCAAGCGGCACGGAAATCATCTGGGCCGCAATGCCGATACACCAAATAAGAACCGCGCCCGCGATCAGCTTTCTGCGGACAGCACGGCTTCCTTCATTTGAAATATGCAGGGCAATGCCGATAAAAAGGATGATCGGCAGTATATAGGCAACGATGCCGAACATCCCGAACATCACGCCCTTTACCGCCTTCCCGAACGGTCCCATGACGGAAAAATTACATAAAAATAATAAAATGCAACATGCAAAGCTGACAATGAGTAAGATCTCATTACTAAGTGACGGCTCCTGCACGCTTCTTTTCCTGCTATTTGATTTTCGGCCTGCAGAAGATGCTGTGCGCCGTCCCCCGTTCTGTGTTCTTCGGTTTGTATTTTTTGTATTCGTCCGGCTGCCTCCTCCCGCAGACGAACTCCGCCTGTTTCCCTGTCCTGAGCGCGTATTTCCTGACGCCATAATCGCTACCAAGTCCTTCCTCACAAAATCCACCCGACTATTATAGCATTTTTGCGCCTTTTTGTCATTGCTTTTCCATTAACTCCCTTAGTTTTTCAAATGCTTCATGGATTCCGCCCACCTCATCAATGATTTTTTCTTCGACAGCCTCCTCTCCGACAAGGATTGTTCCGACATCTTTCGTCAGCATTTCCGTCTCCATCATCAATTCCTCCAAACGCTCTTTTTTTGCGCCGCAGTGTGATTCGATGAAATCCAGAATCCGATCCTGAATCTGCCTAAAATAGTCAAAGGTCTGCTGGACGCCAATCACCATGCCGCTTAAGCGCACAGGATGGATGACCATCGTCGCAGACGGAACGATATAGGAATAATCCGTACTCACCGCGATCGGCACGCCGATGCTGTGACTGCCGCCAAGCACAAGCGATACCGTCGGTTTGCTTAAGGAACCGATCATTTCCGCGATCGCAAGCCCGGCCTCCACATCGCCCCCGACCGTGTTTAAGAGCACAAGAAGACCATCTACCTCGTCGCTGTCTTCGATTGCCGCAAGCTGCGGAAGAATATGCTCATACTTTGTCGTTTTGGTATTCCCTCCTAAACACTCGTGTCCCTCTACCTCGCCGATAATGGAGATCAAATGGATATTGCGTCCCTGTTCCCCATGCTTTAAGATCACCTGCCCGTCCTCTTTTATTTTTTCATCTACAAGCTTCTGCTTCTCCTGATCTTCTTTTTCTTTATTGTTGTTATCGTTTTTTACCTGCTGATGCTGCTTCTTTTTTGACATACCGATTTCTTGCTCCTTCTCATTTTCACCTGGTTAAAAATGAACGCTACGCGTTCTTTCGAAGAATTGCTAAAGCAATTCTTCTGGGACTAAGAAATATCCTATAAGTTAAAAAAAGAGAATCCAACCATGTGGATTCTCTTTTAGTATGTCATTCTTATATACGATTATGCGTTGTTTCAAAATTGACTTTAATGGTCAAAATCATCTCCGTCACGAACATTCACATCATAGTGCATGCGTTCCGCCGAAACGGGATATGCATAATCCATTTCGCGGTGTTCATGTTTTTTCGGAAGCGGCAGCGGATTCTCGATCAAACGGGGCTTTTCCGCCTGCTGTGTCTTTTCTGCATTAACAGCCTGAGGCGTACTCTTTGCGCTCATCGTTTCCATCGGCGCTTTTTCCTGCATAACCGCCTTTTCTTTCATGACAGCAGCTTCTTTGTTCGCTGTCACTACTTTCGCGGCAGCCGTTTGCTCTCTTACCGGCTTTATTTCCGCGGCGGCCGTTTGCTCTCTTATCGGCTTTAT
>CAMWSU010000005.1 GCA_947176965.1 uncultured Lachnospiraceae bacterium
TTGATGTTTCAAGGCGCACGATAATGAATGACATTATCGCATTGTCTTTTGATTACCCGATATACACAAAGCCGGGTGAGGGCGGCGGGGTTTTTATCACGGAAAATTACAAGCCTTATACCAACACCCTCACACTGACGGAACAGAAAACTCTATGCGGTTTGTATGATAAAGCAGAGGGGAAAGAGAAAGAAATCCTTTTCCGTATCATTCAAAAATATGGTGCGGACAAGCTGAAAATTTAGGATAGATACATTCAAGGCTGGCAATCAAAAACTGAATACATAAATCCCGCATATGATCCTGCAATTCTTCCCAACTGTTTGCAGATGTTTTCAAGGGATTTTGAATTATATTTCATTAACACAGCGCAAGGGCAGTTACAGACCTATGGGAAAGGTCTGTGCTGTCCTTTTTGTGCGTTTATGGAGGTATATATGGAGGGAGGCGAAAGCAAATGAAAGAAGTTCCTATTTGGGAAAAGAGTAACTTGAGTCTGGAGGAAGCGGCGGCTTATTCCGGAATTGGTATTAATAAACTGCGTGAGCTTACCAATGAAGAAAACTGCCAGTTTGTCCTGTGGATTGGCAATAGGCGGTTAATCAAACGCCGCCTGTTCGATCAGTATATCGAGCAGGAGTATTCTATTTGACATGGATAGTATTCTTTTATTTTTGTGAATCTTGTGGTGTAAAATCAGCTTTGATATGGTACAATAAATGAGTCATATCAAGGCTCTTTCCACTACGGAAAGGAGTTTAAAAATGTCTGAGAAACGAAAAGACAATAAAGGACGAGTCTTAAAGACAGGGGAGAGCCAGAGAAAAGACCTGATTTATCAGTACCGTTATACGGATATCCACGGAAAGAGGCAGACTATTTATTCCTCTGATTTAAAAGAACTGCGGGAAAAGGAAAAGACAATCCAGAAGCAGCTTGATGAAGGAATTGACTATGCTGCCGGAGAAGTTACTGTTATTGCCCTCTTGGAACGCTATATCAGTTTGAAGCAAGGTGTACGCTACAATACCAAAGTCGGTTATAATTTCGTGCTAAATCTGATTAAAAATGAAGATTTTGGGTATAGGCAGATTCGGGATATCAAAGTGTCTGATGCACAGCAATGGATTATGAAGCTACATAATGACGGAAAAGGATATAGTACCATTACAAGTGTCAGAGGTGTTGTAAAGCCTGCTTTTCAAATGGCATATAATGAGGATATTATACGCAGGAATCCTTTTAATTTCAAGTTGGTTGATGTTGTGCCAAACGATTCACAAAAACGGATTGCAATGACAGAGGAACAGCAGGAGCTTTGGATGGGTTTTATTCGGGAAGATAAAACTTACTGCAAGTATTATGATGAATTTGTTGTTCTGTTGGAAACGGGGATGCGTGTCAGTGAGTTTTGCGGCTTGACGAAAAGTGATCTGGATTTTGAAAGCCGGAAGATCCGTGTGGATCATCAGCTTGTCAGGGAACGGGGCGGAAAGTATTATGTTGAGAAAACAAAAACCGAGTGCGGATGCCGCTTTATCCCAATGACAGAGGATGTCTATCGGAGTCTGAAAAATATCCTTACCCGCCGCAAGAAACTGAAAACAGAAATGATTGTTGACGGATACAGCAACTTTCTTCTGTTGGACAAGGATGATAAGCCGAAAGTAGCACTGCATATCGAAAATGAGATGCGTTGGGCAATGAAGAAATACAAGAAGATATATCCAGAGAATCCATTGCCACACATTACGCCTCATGTATTCCGTCATACATTCTGTACTAACATGGCAAATGCAGGTATGGACATTAAGACCTTGCAGTATGTAATGGGACATTCCGATGTAGGTGTTACGCTGAATGTCTATACTCATGCCAGCTATGACCGTGCTGCGGAACAGATGGCGAAAATTTTGGACTTCAAAGAGGCTGATATGCAAGGGAAAAAGAGAAAATCAGGTTAAGAAACGAAACAATCTACTACACCACTTACTACACCATTTGCCCGTAAATTTGCGTAGATTTATAATGATTTACACAGATTAAGGGTAAAAAACAAAAATTGAAAAAAGTGCCAGAAAGCCCGAAATATCAAGGTTTAAAGGCTTATGAAGGGATATAAGAGATATGATTAAAATATTATTCGTCTGCCACGGCAACATCTGCCGCTCCCCCATGGCGGAATTCATCCTAAAAAAGAAAGTCACCGACCTCGGCATTGCCGACCAATTCTATATTGCTTCCGCCGCCACGAGCACGGAAGAAATCTGGAACGGGATAGGAAATCCCGTTTATCCGCCGGCGAAGGCGGAATTAGCGAAACACGGCATCTCCTGTGAGGGAAAGAGGGCCGTGCAGCTTACAAAATCCGATTACGATGCGTACGACTACCTGATCGGCATGGACGAGCAGAACATACGCAACATGGAACGAATCACAGGACATAAAGGTGGGAAGATTCGCATGCTGCTTTCTTATTGCGGAAGAAATGATCCGGTGATCGATCCGTGGTATTCGCGGAAATTTGACGCGACCTATCGGGATGTGGATGAAGGCTGCGATGCATTTTTAGTGTATTTGAAAAAAGAAGGAGTCCTTCACGGATAACGGAAATAACACCTAAGAAAGCGCCGATCAAATCGGCGCTTTCTTAGTGTAACCGGCGGATGCCCACGAATTTACAAAGGTACATGCCGCTTTGTGGTATATTCCACGAAAATCCGGTGCGGGAAACAGTTTCCCAAAGTGCACGAAAAACAGCACCGACTTGAAATGCATTCACCCTTTTTGAACGGGGATCCAGATTTCTACGATGGAACCCGCCTCGTCTCCGTGAAACCGTTCATCGTAATATTCGACGCAATAATGCATCGATTCATTCAGGAGACGTTCAGCATAGCCCTCGCTGTTTGTTTTCAGCCATTCGTCCATAGCGGTATTTTCGCTCTCATAGCCATTGGCTACATATACGTCAAAAGAAGCATATTTGGACGCGGGCAATTCAAAGATCGAATATGCGGGATCGATATTGTCTTTGCCGGAAACGGGATAGCCTACATGCACCGTGCATTTGTCGTCCTCATATACCCGGATTTCATATCCGTCCGTGGATAAAGCGCCGCCCAGCGGCTTTTCGCTGCATAATGTTTCAAAGGCATTCCATACCTCACCTGTCCGGCTGCCGTCACCGTGCGTTCCGGCGATGAACAGGGTGTCGCGTTTGATAATGCTTGGATTCAAATAAATTCCTCCTTTCAATCGGTTGGTAAATTTCATGATCAATTCGTCAGCGGTTACGATCACGGGCTGAAAGCCCTGCGCTCGATATTCACTCGGAGACACGCCTATAACTGCCTTAAAGGTTCTTGAGAAAGCCTGTGACGAATGAAAACCACTGTCTAAGGCAATTTCCAAAATACTCTTTTCGGTACGACAAAGCTGATCACAGGCAGAAAGAATCCGTCGATCACGGATGTAGGCCGCCAACGATTTCCCGACAATGATGGAAAACAGTTTATGAAAGTAATAGGGGGAAAAGAAAAATTGCGCCGACAATGTTTCGAGCGTGATCGCTTCCTCTAAATGTTGGTCAATATACTGTAAAGCTTCACTTATTTGAGAAAAGTTTTTCAGGGTCTCACTTCCTTTCACTGATCTGCAGCGGCTACGATACATGGTGAAACGCTTTCCTCTGCGTTTCTCTAAGTATAACAAACCTGCGATGCGTTTGTCGTAACAATTCTTGCGGATTATTTCCTGATTTCACAATAAAATAGAAAGAAATCCCAAAAAACAATTGCATTTTTCTTCCAATGCGGTATCATATAAGATATAATGATATTCAAAATCACATAACATAGTAATCAAAACCATTTGATATAATTGCATTGCAAAGGAAAACAGGTATATGGATCAGAAGTTTCAAATTGTGAGTGACAGCTCATGCGATCTTCCGACTGAACTGGTCACAGAAAAGAAAATCGAGGTAGTACCGTTTTATGTATCCATGGACGACAGGGAATCCATGAAGGAGGGCGTCGATATTTCCGTGCGGGATTTCTATGAGATGATGGTGCAGAATCCGAAGAAGTTTCCGAAATCCTCCATGCCGTCTGTGCAGGATTATGCGGATGTATTTGAGCGCTGTGCAAAGCAAGGAATGCCGGTCATCTGTATCTGCATCACGTCCAAATTCAGCGCCTCGTATCAGTCAGCGACGATCGCGCGGGGAATGGTAGCGGAAACCTATCCGCAAGCACAGATCCATGTGATCGATTCCGCGGTGGATACCGTATTACAGGGGATTTATGTATTGGAAGCCGTCAGCATGCGCGAAGCGGGCTATACGGCGGAGCAGGCCGTAAAAGAGCTTGCGGTTATTCAGGGCAGCGGACGTATTTTTTTCACGGTCGGAAATCTGCGTTATTTACAGCACGGCGGGCGCATCGGCAAGCTGACGGGGATGGCGGGCGCGCTGCTTGATATTAAGCCGCTCATCACGCTTAAGGACGGCGAAATTTTTCCGTCGGGCATCTGCCGGGGCAGGGAAAAATCAAAGGTGCTCTGCAGGAAGCTTTTGCTGCAATATGTGAAGGAGATCGGCTGCGGCAGCAAGGATCTGAGCATCTGCATCGGTTACGGCTATGACCGCGAAGAAGCGGAGGCTTTTCAACGGGATTCGATTGCTTTTATGAAAGAGAACGGGTATGCGGTGACAAAAGAGGACTTACCGTTGTATCAGATCGGCGCGACGATCGGGGTGCATACGGGACCGTATCCGCTCGGCTTTGGCGTGATACGGCGCCATCGCTGAGAATGGGCGGCGTATAAAAGGGCAGCGCACGAAATGACATCGCACGAAAGGGCAGGAAAAATAAAATGGAAAAGGTTCTTCTTTTTCGGGTTCCGGATGCGGAGGCATCGGCAATCGCTGACATGCTTGCCGCAATGAAAGTGAGATGTGAGAGAATCCCGGAAAGTGCGTTCCGGCAGACGATCGGAGCGCTGGCATCGGGAAAAATAAGCGGACCGGACGGCAAAACTAGCACAGATGCACAGAGCGCGGAATCGAAACAGGAAGCTGTGCCCGATCACGGCAGCGCGCCGGCGGAAAGCCTGATGGTGTTTTGTGATGTGAGTGAGAAACATTTTAACAGGGCGCTCGCGCTGCTGCGTGAGCGGGCGGTCAGGATTGATTACAAGGCGGTGCTGACGCCGACAAACAGGGAATGGAATGTCCTGCGTCTTTACGCGGAACTGGCGCGGGAAAAAGCGGAATATGAACGGATGAAGGGATGACTCGGTCATCCCTTTGTGCTATACTGAATTCATATGATCTTTGTTATGAATGGAAAAGAGAATCAAATGTCTGAAACGAAAGGGGATCTCTATGGAAAAAAGAACATGGAACAACTGTGGGGTGGAGACGTCGCTGCTCGGCTTCGGGTGTATGCGTTTCCCGACGTTGGAAAACGGTCAGATCGATGAAAAAAGAACGGAGCGCATGCTCGATGAGGCGATGGCAGCAGGCGTGAATTATTACGATACGGCATATCCCTACCACGGCGGAGAGAGTGAGCGTGTGGTCCGACGGCTGATGAAAAAATATGACCGCAGCTCCTTTTACTTGGCGACAAAGCTACCGGTATGGCTCGTCAAGACAAAAGAGGACGTGAAGCGTTATTTTGAGGAGCAGCTTTCGAAGCTTCAGGTCGATTATATTGATTTTTATCTGCTGCATGCGCTCGGAAAAGACCGCTGGGCGGATGTGAAAAATATCGGGATTCTCGATGTGCTCGAGGAGTACCAGAGACAGGGGCGCATCAAGCGGCTCGGATTTTCGTTTCATGACGATTATGCGTGCTTTGAGGAAATTCTTCGTTATCGGAAATGGGATTTTTGCCAGATCCAATATAATTATATGGATACGGAGGAACAGGCGGGTGACCGTGGTTATGCGCTGACCGAAGAACTGGGCGTGCCGCTTGTCATCATGGAGCCGGTAAAAGGCGGTTCGCTTGCCAAGCTGCCCGAGGAGGTCGAGAAGACCTACCGGGCACTGAAGCCGGACGCATCGACGGCGTCGTTTGCGCTACGCTGGGTCGGCTCTCATCCGAATGTCAAAGTCGTCTTGAGCGGGATGTCCTCGGAAGAACAGGTGCGGGACAATTTACATACCTTTGCAGATTTCGAACCGCTTTCCGAAAAAGAGCAGGCGTGCATTCAGGAGGCCGTAAAAACGCTGCGTGCGCGCGTGCAGAATGGCTGTACGGGCTGCCGTTACTGCATGCCCTGTCCGTTCGGCGTGAACATTCCGGGCACTTTCAGGCTCTGGAATACGTATCATATGTATCAGAATTATTGGGCGGTCAACTGGGGATGGGAGAACATGAAGGCGGAGGAAAAGCCGGAAGCATGTAAAAAGTGCGGAAAGTGCGAGCAGGCATGTCCGCAGAAAATCTCCATCCGCGAGGATCTTGCGCGGGCGCAGGCAGACCTGGATGATCCGCAGTGGAAACCGTAAGTGGAATACGATTGGAAGCAAGAGAACGTAAGCGGAACACAATCAAAAAAACCGGAGTGGGGAGCGATGGAAAAAGCATATAAGCTGGAATTTCAAAATGAGATGACGGGCGCTCTGTACCTGATCTGCTGCGGCTGTTCGCGGACGGAGCCGCTGCACAGCTTCGGACCGGCATTAAAACCGCATTATCTGATTCACTATGTGATGAGCGGGCGGGGCAGATTTGTGATGGACGGAAAAGAATATCCGCTTGAGGCGGGAGCCGGTTTTTATATTGAACCGGGCGAGCTTACTTTTTATCAGGCGGATGAGGCGGAGCCGTGGACCTATGTGTGGATCGGCTTTTCAGGGACATGCGTGGACGACTATATGCGCAGCATGGGACTGTCAAAAGAGCATCCGGTATTTGCCTCCGATGCATCAGGGGAACTGTATCAGACGGTTAAGGATATGATGGAGCACAATACCTGCGGATTTTCCAACTCGCTGCGCCGCGACGGGCTGCTCGGTATTTTTCTTTCCATCATCGCGCGCACGGCGTCCGTGCAGGAGGCGGGGGAGAGCAGCCGCGCGAACGATTATGTCAGCCGTGCCGTTGATTTTGTCAAAAGCAATTACTGTAACCCGATCCGGGTAACGGATGTGGCGGACTATGTCTGTGTGCACAGAAGCTATCTTTACACGCTGTTTCAAAATCATATCGGCATGTCGCCGCAGCAGTTTTTGACATCGTTCCGCATTGCCAAGGCGGTCGAGCTGCTGCAGATGACGGAGCTGCCGATCGAAAGCATCGCGATCTCGGTGGGCTATACGGATCCGCTCGTTTTTACGAAAGCGTTCCGGCAGACAAAGGGGATTTCCCCTTCGGGTTATCGAAAAGAATATTTGCAGAGCGGCACGCGGCACCGCCAGAGCGACTTAGAGCAGATCGAAGCGTTCTTAAACGAGCGCGGAGTCGGCGCGGCAGAGATATAAAGGCGGCATGCCCGCACAGAATATCGTTTGTATGGAATGAAATCAAACGGAGCGGCATGATAAATCCAACATTTTGACAGGTTTTTATAACAAGAAAGCCTATGGAAACAGGATGAAAACGGGGTATAATGAGCATAAAGAAAAAACAAGTGGGTAACGGGGTAACAGGTACGAAAAATAGTAGTAAAAAATAAAACGGAATAAGGAGAAGGGTATGAGCGAAACAGAAATCAAGGGAATGCTGCTTGAAAAATTTGAGGAATTGTTTGGGGATACCGACGGAGTGAAAGTGTATTTTGCACCGGGACGGGTGAATCTGATCGGTGAGCATACCGATTACAACGGCGGTCATGTATTTCCGTGCGCGCTGACGATCGGAACGTATGCGGCAGCAAGAAAACGGACGGATAAAAAGCTGCGGCTTTACTCGATCAACTTTGAGAAGAGCGGTGTAATGGAGTCTGATGTTGAGAAGCTGGAAGCTTCAAAAGAGGCGGGTTGGACAAACTACCCGAAGGGCGTGATGTGGGCGTTTTCTCTGCGCGGCATGCAGATGGACTGCGGTCTGGACATGGTTCTTTACGGCAATATCCCGAACGGTTCCGGTTTATCCTCCTCCGCATCGCTGGAGGTGCTGACGGGATATATCCTGCGCGATCTGTACGGCTTTACCGTGACGAATGTTGAGCTTGCGCAGATCGGACAGTATTCCGAGAACAATTTTAACGGCTGCAACTGCGGCATCATGGATCAGTTTGCGTCGTCGATGGGAAAAAAGAATCATGCGATCTTCTTAAATACCGCCGATCTTTCTTATGAGTATGCACCGCTTGCGCTCGGTGATGCGAAGATCGTCGTGACAAATTCCAAGGTGAAGCACAGCCTTGTGGATTCTAAATATAATGAGCGCCGCA
Source organism: uncultured Lachnospiraceae bacterium (assembly GCA_947176965.1). Lineage (GTDB taxonomy): Bacteria > Bacillota > Clostridia > Lachnospirales > Lachnospiraceae > DLAJ01. The sequence continues at coordinate 8,413 of CAMWSU010000005.1, forward strand.
GCGAGTGTGAGAAAGCGCTTGAGGAGCTTCAGAGCGTGGTGAAGATAGGCGGACTCGGCGACCTGACCGAGGAGGAATTTGAGGCGAATAAGTCCGCCATTGCGGACGACATCCGCAGGAAGCGCGCAAAGCATGCGGTATATGAGAATCAGAGAACGCTCCGCGCCGTGGAAGCGTTAAAAAATAACGAGCTGGCATTATTCGGAAAGCTGATGAACGAATCCCATGTGTCTCTCAGAGATGATTATGAGGTATCCTGCGAGGAGATCGATCTTCTTGTGGCGGAGGCTTGGAAGGTGGACGGCGTGATCGGCTCGCGCATCACCGGAGGCGGCTTCGGCGGCTGTACGGTCAGCCTTGTAAAGGACGAGGCGATCGGGGAGTTTCAGGAAAAGGTCGGCGCGGCTTATGAGAAGCAGTTTGGCATCCAAGCGGATTTTTACGTTGTGGAGATCGGCGACGGACCGAGAACGCTGTAAACAGAAATAGGCAGTTAAATGCTCGAAAAGAAAAGGGGGAAACATGTCATGTCAGTTGAAAAAAATATAAGAAGACTCGTTGTATACGGATTACAGACGGGTTTGATCGAGCAGGAGGATGCGGTCTATACCACGAATCGTCTTTTAGAAATACTGGAACTGGACGGCTTGGAGGATTGTGAGGAAGCGATCGCGATGTCCGAGGACGAGCTGGAGAGCGTCCTGAACGAACTGCTGGACTACGCGTATGAGCACGGTGTCTTAAAAGAGAACAGCATCGTTTACCGCGACCTGTTTGACACGAAGCTGATGGGCGCGTTAGTGCCGCGGCCGTCCGAGGTCATCCGGCGTTTTGAGGAGTTAAAGAAAGAAGACGCGAAGGCGGCGACGGATTATTTTTATAAACTGAGTCAGGATACGGATTATATCCGCCGTTATCGGATCAAAAAGGACAAAAAATGGATCGCGCCGACAGAGTACGGGGACTTGGATATTACGATCAATCTTTCCAAACCGGAAAAGGATCCGAAAGCGATCGCAGCGGCAAAGCTTGCGAAACAGAGCGGTTATCCGAAGTGTCTGCTCTGTGTGGAAAACGAGGGGTATGCGGGACGCGTGAATCATCCGGCGCGTCAGAATCACAGAATCATTCCGGTGACGATCAACGGCAGTCAGTGGGGATTCCAGTATTCGCCGTATGTATACTATAACGAGCACTGCATTGTATTTAATTCCCAGCATGTGCCGATGAAGATTGAACATGCGACGTTCTGCAAGATGTTCGATTTCGTAAAGCAGTTTCCGCATTATATTGTCGGCTCGAATGCCGATCTGCCGATCGTCGGCGGTTCTATTTTGAGCCATGATCATTTTCAGGGCGGCAATTATGATTTTGCCATGGCGAAAGCGCCGATCGAGCGCAGCTTTACCGTGAAAGGCTTTGAGGATGTGGAGGCGGGGATCGTCAAGTGGCCGATGTCCGTGATTCGGATTAAGAGCGCTGACAGCGACAGGCTGATTGCGCTTGCAGACCATGTGCTGGAAGTATGGCGCGGCTATACGGACGAGTCCGTATTCATTTTTGCCGAGACCGACGGGGAGCCGCACAATACGATCACGCCGATCGCACGCTGCCGTGACGGTGTTTATGAGCTGGATCTGGTGCTGCGCAACAATATTACGACCGAGGAGCATCCGCTCGGTGTTTATCATCCGCATGCGGAGCTGCATCACATCAAAAAAGAAAATATCGGTCTGATCGAGGTAATGGGACTTGCAATCCTGCCGTCCCGCTTGGTGTCCGAGTTAGAGCAGCTTTCCGACGCGATTGTCAATAAAAAAGACATTCGAGCAAATGAGGCGATCGAGAAGCATGCGGACTGGGTGGAGGAATTTTTGCCGAAATATGACAAGATAGATGACACGAATGTCATGAAAATCCTTCAGGATGAGATCGGACTTGTATTTTCCAAGGTGCTTGAGCATGCCGGCGTGTATAAGCGGGATGCGGAAGGGCAGGCGGCGTTTGACCGGTTCATCGCGGCGCTGTAACAACATTTTTTATAAAAAAATAAATATTATCCCATAAAAAGACAATCCCCTGTGCGTATCTTAGATAGGTGCAGGGGATTTTGGCTGTGTGATCGGGAAGAATATGGCTAAAAAGTCAATGAAACGAATACCAACGGGAGGGATTGGAATGAAACGGCAGAAGGACAAAAAACGAAAGAAAGTATGGAAAAAGGCGGTCTGTATTGGTACGGCGGCGTTTTTGTGCTGTGCGATGCTGCCGGGCTGCGGCAAAGAGAACGGAGCGCAGCAGGAACAGCGGGTGACGAACGGGGAAGCGAAAATACAGCAGGGACAGCGGACAGAAGGAGGAACGCAGGGAGCGGCCTCGGGGCAGCAGGAAGGCGGGGCACCGGAGATTCTGCAGGGGCAGCAGACCGCGGCGGAATATGTCAGGGCGGATATGTTGGATGAGACCCTGATGGAATCGACAAACGCGTTTGCCTTTCACTTTAGCGAGCGACTGAGCGCTGACGGGGAGAATTATTTCTTTTCTCCGTACAGCATCTGCTCTGCGTTAGCGGTGCTTGACAATGCGGCAGGGGGAGCGACGAAGGAACAGATAGAGGCAATGTTAGGCATTGGGGATCTTTCGCATTATAATCAGCAGTTGTCTTTTTACATGCAGAAACCGCAGCATACGCAGGCAAATGTCCAGAGCGCGAATTCTCTCTGGATCAATAAAAATTATCCGCTCGCAGATGCGGCGTATACGGACTATCTTCCGCTTGTTGGGTTTTATTATGACGCCGAAATATGGAAGGCGGATTTCACGGGGGATCCGATCGGAACGCGGGATGAGATCAACCGATGGGTGGAAGAGCACACGGGCGGCATGATTCCTCACTTTAAGGAGGAGGTTGACCCGCACACGGCGGTATCCATCATCAACGCGGTTTATTTTTATGGGGAATGGAGTTTCCCATTCGAGGCGAATGCGACGTATGAACAGACCTTTCACGGACAGACGCAGGATGCGGATGTCCCCATGATGCATCAGGGGGAGCTGTATTTGCCGTATTACGAGAAGGGCGGTCTGTGCGGGATATCTGTGCCGTACGGAGACGGAAGTGTTGTCATGAATCTTCTTCTTCCTGCGGAGGATGCAGAGCAGAGTGCTGCCGAATTGTTCGGTGCAATGAGTGATAAGGAAAAAAATGATTTTTTAATGACGCTGATGAACAGGGAATCCGCGCAGATATGGAGGCTGACAATTCCGAAATTTACGATGGACTATTCCGTTAGATATATGTCTCAGATTTTGGAGGAACTTGGCATGGAGAATGCGTTTTATCCCGGCTTGGCGGACTTCAGAGGGCTTGCGGATCCGGATATGACGGAGTTTCATGTTTCGGACGTAAGTCATGTGGCAAAGCTTGAGGTGGATGAGCTTGGAAGCCGCGCCGCAGCAGTGACGGAGATTGTCACAAAGGATTCGGCGGCGATGCTGTTGGACGATCCGGTCTCATTTGTTGCAGACCGTCCCTTCCTCTTTTTGATACAGGATAAGGAAACGGGAATGATCCTGTTTATGGGAGAGGTGCGGGATCTATAGGTGGGATATGGGTCAAAAAACTTGATCGGAGGCAGGAAAGGAGAAAAAAGTAGTATGAGAGCAAAGATGATAAAAAAAATAGCGGCGGTACTGATGGCGTTATGCATGATCATGGCGGCAGGATGCGGCGGGAAAGGCGGCGAGGAACCGTCGGACAGTGTGCCGAACGGCGATGCTGCGGATGCGAACGGTGGGGATGCGACCGTTTCAGACGGAATGGAAGGAGAGGATGACGGAACGAATGCGGGCGGCGGTGCGTCAGGCGCGGAAGAAGGTTCGAACGGTGAGGCCGGTTCCGGAATCGGGGCGGATGGAGAAAACCTGCCGGGAGAAACAATGACCCTGCGCATCGTGGACGGTGCGGAAAGCGGAAATCTTGTTTTGGCGGGCGACGGCGCGGGAGAGGTATATACCATGTCGATCGACGGCACGGATGTTTTCATTGACGGCACGTTATCCGATGCCTCCGTTTTGGAAGACGGAATGCTGGCAGAGATTCGATATGGCGATATCATGGAAACCTGGCCGGCGCAGATTGGAAATGTAGAATCCGTCTCTGTCTATAGTAAGGGCACGCAGCAGAATCCGCTGGGGCAGTACTATGATCTGTGCGGATTATATCTGCAGGTACTGAATGACCTTTGGGATGTGGACAGCGGCTTAAACGGCGGCGCGGCTTATGTGAGCGTTGATCTGTCGGAAGCGCCCGGAGATCTCTCGGAGGGAGAAAAAGCGGCGATCGCTTGGATTTTTGCCGGTGCGCATGGTGTAGATTCGCTCACGCTTTCCTATCAGGAGCTGGCGGAACAGGGATATTTGTCAGAGTACGGAGACTTTTCAGACGATGAGCATAAGATTTACGAGTGGCAGGATGGCGTTCTTTTTTCGATCACGGCAAGAACGAGCGGGCAGGATGAGTTCTATTCGCTTCCGGTTCTTCAATTTAATGCAGAGAAATGGCGTTCGCCGCTCGGGGCATATTTTTATGAAGACTGTAAGGCGGTCTGGTCGGAGAGCGGCTCATGGAACAGCTATTCTGTCGGAGCGGAGGCAATTTCCTAAAAGAATCGTGCACAATCCTCACCGGCAGAAGCAATTTCCGCGTACGGAATTAAAAATCTCCCTTTTCGGAATTGTTTCCTCATTGAAAATAGATTATAATCATACAGACAAGTCAATAAAGGGAGAACAAAAATGGATATTGAATTTAGAAAAATAACAGAGTTCCCTCGCGGAACACTTACAACTCTTTTGAAAGACGGTTATTCTTTCGAACCGAAATTCGAGCGCGATTGGCATAAACAATGGCAAGAGTTTGACGACTTCTTTTATGATAACCCCCATATTGCTGAGGTTAGTGGGTTTATGACTGTCCTGGAAGGAAAGCCCATCGGGTTTGTTTCATGGGATCCAACAAATCTGCCTGAATCAACAGAAGTTGGACACAACTGTATATTAACGAAATACAAGGGAAACGGTTATGGGAAACGGCAGATGCGAGAGGCGGTTCAACGCATGATTGCGCAAGGGGCGAATAAGATAGTTGTTTGGACAAATGAAATATGTGTTCCCGCTCAACACACCTATAAAAGTGCAGGCTTTCAATTTGTAAAAAAGAGTGAGGAAACATTTCACCCCGAATATGCAGGGCAAAGAATACATTACGAAATTGTAGTAAGCTGAATTCTTATTTGCAGAGTACTCAATAAGAACACTTTCCCGAAAAGGGAGTTAAATTTCAGTCGCAGGTGCATGGCAAACCGCGTAGCCAACCAGATAAATGTGTGATATAATGATTGGCGCCAGCGCCAATACCGAGCAAACGTCCGGCGAAGCCGGACAGTGGAGCGCGGAAGCGCGGGTTTGCGAGGAAGAAATCTTTGCTAAGGAAAAATCTTAAGCAAACCAGAATAGATACCGGAGAGGAAAGCGCCATGCAGTCAGCATATCTTGTGCTGGATATTGAGACGACCGGTCTCGACCCAAAAACGGAAAAGATCATAGAGATTGGTGCGGCGCGCGTGCGGGACGGGCAGGTGGTGGAGACGTATCAGACGTTTGTGAATCCTGCGCGGAAGCTCGCGGAGAGAATCGTGGAGTTGACCGGAATTACGGATGAAATGCTGCGCGATGCGCCCTATATCGAGACTGTGCTGCCTGCGTTTCTTGCGTTTGCGGGGGAGGATCTGCTGCTCGGACACAGCGTGCGTTTTGACTATTCTTTCTTAAAACGGGCGGCGGTCAATCTAAAATACTCTTTTGAGAAAAAAGCGATCGACACGCTCAAGCTGGCAAGACTCTGCCTGCCGGATCTGCCCAGCCGCTCACTCGGCGCGCTCTGCGGGCATTATGAGATCACGCATACGGCGCACCGCGCGCTTGGCGATGCGCTCGCCACGCACGTGCTGTATCAAAGGCTGTGTGCGCAGTTTGAGGCGGCTGATCAGGCACAGCCGTATGCGCTGACATACAAGGTAAAAAAAGAAGGGCCGATCACGCCTGCGCAGCGGGAGCGGCTCTTAAAAATGTTAGAATATTATCAGATCAATCCGCCCTGCGAGATCGACCGCATGACGAAAAATGAGGCGTCGCGCATGATGGACAAGTTGACGCTCGCCCACGGGAAAATGAAGCAGGCCATAACCGATGAAGTAGCCCAAAATCCCCCGGAATAAAAAAGTTCCGGGGCTTTCTTATGATGCCGCCGCATTACTGTTCCGCCTCATCCAATATGCGCAGGATCGGCTGACGCATGATCGAGAGCAGGCTGTCAGCGGTTTCGCGCAGTTTTGCTATCTTGTCATAAGCACCCTCCCTGCGGTAAATGTCCGCGAGCGTGCGGTAGGTCGCGCTGATGTCCGTGCGCGTCCCGATACAGAATTCCATGATAGAGACCGCCTCTTGTTCGCGGTCCGCCTTTAAGAGCAGATCAGCCCATTTCTGCATGGTGCGCACGAGCAGCGTATAATTTTCGTCATATTCGGTCAGGAGCGTAATATTCGGCGCGCCGTAAGTCAGCTTTAAGTCCGTGTTGCTGATGCCGGTCAGGTTGACCGCTTTTTTCTCACGGAAACCGTTTAAGATGCGGTGACATTCGACAACTGCGTCCGCTAAAGCCGGATCGTTCGGAACAAACGAAAACGGAAGCGCATCATAGGGGATCTCGACAAAGATGAGTCCGTCGAGCGGCTGTTTGCGCGTGCGGTCGGCAAGTGCCTCTCTTTCCCAAAAATCATGCTCCGCCCGCTCTCCCTTTTTGCGGGAACGGACAATGGCAAAAGACAGCCAGATACAAAACAGGATTAAACTTGCAAACAGAGGTATTTTCATTTATAATATCCTTTCAGTAGACAAAGCTTTTTCGTGCATAAGGAGCGTGCATATTTATGTTTAATATCTATAGCAGAAAAACAAGAAAAAAAATATCCGCCATCATTATTATCGTGCTGGTTGCCGCTATGGTAGGAACAACCGTGCTTGCCGCGCTGCTGACCTGATCAGGGTGCTGTTCATTCGATCAGGAATCTTTGATTCACGATCGGCATTCGCCGCTCGCCGAATGAGCCGGCTCATTCTATCATATTCGCAGCGGGCGGGTCATATATTGATAATGGCGCAGAACAAGCTGTTTCTGTTTAGGCACATTCCTATTGTATGTCAGGAATGGGTTCTTTTCAAGTTCAAGTTTGCAGGTTATTGAAAGGCATGAGGATGATCGTTATGAAAAAAAGAATCGGAATGATAATGACGGTTGTGTCATTAACGATGGCAGGTGTTTGGGGATTAAATGCTGACGCGGCGCAGAATAGAGGAAATCAGGCTAATTCGCAGGCGACGATCTACGAGGGGATCTATGCGGGGGATATTTCGCTTTCCGGCATGACGCTCGTGGAGGCGGAGCAGGCGATCAGTGCCTATATCGGCGAGCTTTCGCAGGTGGAGATCACACTGAATCTTTCCGCGGAGCAGGCGATTCATACAACGGCGGGCGAGCTTGGGATCCGTTTTGCCAATCCCGAGATTTTGGAGGAAGCGATCGGTCTTGGACGCAAGGGCAATATCCTGAAGCGTTATAAAGAAATCGCGGATTTGGCAGCAAACAATCAGGTGTATGAGATCGTGTTTGCGTTTGACAGAGCTGCGATAGAAAACCTGGTACAATTGCAGAGCGAGGCGGTCAATGTGCCGGCTCAGAATGCGTCCATGACACGTGTGGACGGCGAATTTGTATATACGGAGGGCGTGGACGGAATCGAATTGGATGTTGCGTCGTCGGTGGATTTGATCTATGCGGGTCTGACGGAACAATGGTCGGGGGAGCCGCAGAGCTTTGATCTACAGCTTCGTTCGACAAAGCCGGTGCATACTGTGGAGGAATTAAAGCTGGTCACCGATGTGCTTGCGACCTGTACGACAAGCTTTTCGACGTCTGATTGGGCGAGAAGCGCCAACGTGCGGAACGCATGCGATAAAGTGAACGGTACCGTGCTTTTTCCGGGAGAAGAATTTTCAACGCTTGCGCATATTGCGCCGTTTACGGAGCGGAACGGTTACTATTCCGCAGGTTCTTATTCGGGCGGAAAGGTTGTGGACAGTGTCGGCGGCGGAATCTGCCAGGTATCCACGACGTTATATAATTCTGTTTTATATTCGGAGCTTCAGGTGACGAACCGCATGAATCATGCGATGGCGGTCAGCTATGTCAAGATCGGGATGGACGCGACGGTGTCCGAGGATTCGGGAATCGATTTTACGTTTGTGAATAATACGCAGTATCCCATTTATATTGAAGGATTTACGACACCCAATAAAAAAATCACGATGACGATCTACGGCGTGGAAACAAGGCCTGAGACACACAGCGTCGCTTATGAGAGCGTGGTGCTTGAGACAACACCGCCGGGAGCGGAAGCGGTATATGCGGACTCCTCCCTGCCGGTCGGCAGCGTGGAGGTGCAGCCGGCACATACGGGCTATGTGGCGGATGTCTATCGCGTGATTACGGAAAACGGCGTGGAGGTCAGCAGGGAGCAGATCAGCCACAATACCTATAAAATGACGAGCCGTTATGCAATGGTCGGTATTTCGACGAGCGATCCTGTCGCCTATGATCTGATACAGGCTGCGATCGCGACAGGCAGCATTGACCATGCGAGGGCGGTTGCGGCGCAGATCGCTTCGGGAAATTACGGCTCCTCAACGGAGACGTCCGCACAGCCGGGCGGGGTTGAGCTCGGCGGCGTACCGGAAGGTGCGGATGCGGGTGCACAGCCGGGAGCACCGGATGCCGGTGCACAGCCGGGGACGCCGGATGAGGGCACACAGCCCGAAGTCCCGGGCGCGGGAACGGTTCCGGAAGTGCCCGATACAGGCGTACAGACCGAGGCAGGCGGACAATGATAAGGATATACACATGCTGGAGTGACACATGAAAACAGGGAAAATACCGGAGCGTGTATTGAAGCGTTCCGTGTTAAGACAACTTCCAATACAAAACGATGAAATGATGGGCGGCGCAGGCGTAGGGGAAGACTGCGCCGTTTTTGCGTCCGAGGAAGGCGCGCGGACGGCGTTCTGCGTCAATACCGTGACGGGTGATCTGGAGAGCATCGGCATTTATGCGGTGCATGCGGCGGTCAATAACATTGCCGCGGGCGGCGCCCATCCGACAGCGATCCTTGTCGCGGCGACATTTCCGTCAGCCGTAGAAGAGGAACAGCTGCGCGCGGTGATGAAGCAGATCGGGGAAACGGCGAGGGCACTCGGCGTTACGGTTGCGGGTGGGCATACCGAGATTTCTGATTTTGTGAGCGAGCCGATCTTGAGCGTAACGGGAATCGGTCAGCGAAAGGCAGGGCAGGCATCGGGTATGCGCGCGGGTGCAGATGCGCATGAAGAACATGCGTTATCTGATAAGGATATTGTCATGACGAAATGGGCGGGGCTTGCGGGAACCGCACTCATTGCAAGGGAAAAAAGAACGGAGCTTCTGACAAGGTATCCGGCGTATTTTATTGATGACGCGATCGCCTTAGAGCGGCAGCTCTCGGTGGTGCCGGAGGCCGCCACCGCCGGAAAGTCCGGCGTTCTCGCAATGCATGATGCTTCGCGGGGCGGCATTTTCGCCGCGCTGTGGGAGCTTGCGGAATACGCGGGCGTCGGACTGCACGTTCAATTGAAAGCCATTCCGATCCGTCAGGAATCGGTGGAGATCTGTAATTTTTTCGATGTCAATCCGTATGAACTTGTGGCGGGCGGCAGCCTGCTGCTGATCGCCGATCACGGTTATGATCTGGTGCGGGCGCTTGCCGAGGCGCAGATTCCGGCGGCTGTCATCGGAAGGACGGACTCCTCAAATGACAGAGTTGTCATAAACGGGGAAGAACGGCGCTTTTTGGAGCCGCCGAAGAACGACGGGGTCTATCGCATTTTTGCGGATGAGAGCGCGTAGCAGCATCGCCGCAGATGAACGGACGGCAGAAACAACAAATGATCACAAAACGCAGGGAAACAGGAGAAAGGAGTTTGCGGTATGAATATGAGAGAGAAAATTTTGACCATGATCGAAAAAAACAGCAGGATCGGCGTAAAAGAGATCAGTGTCATGCTCGGCGAAGACGAGCTTGCTGTCGCCAATGAGCTGAAAGCGATGGAGGAGGAGGGCGTGATCTGCGGCTATCACACGCTGATCGACTGGGAAAAAACGTCGATCGAGAAGGTGTCCGCGCTCATTGAGGTGCGCGTAACACCGCAGCGCGGTCAGGGTTTTGACAATATTGCGGAGCGCATTTACAACTATCCGGAGGTCAACTCGGTCTATCTGATCTCGGGCGGCTATGACCTGCTCGTGTCCCTTGAAGGAAAATCCTTAAAAGAGGTTTCGGGCTTTGTGTCGCAAAAGCTGTCCGCGCTGGATACTGTGCTCAGCACGGCAACGCATTTTATCCTGAAAAAATATAAAGACCACGGCACGGTTTTGTGCAAAAAATATGAAGACGAAAGAGAGCTGATCACACCGTGAGAAATCCATTAGCAGACGAAGTTGTAAAAATAAAGCCTTCCGGCATCAGAAAATTTTTTGATATTGTCAGCGAGATGAAAGATGCGATCTCGCTTGGCGTGGGCGAGCCGGATTTTGATACGCCGTGGCATATCCGCGACGAGGGAATTTATTCACTGGAGAAAGGAAGAACTCATTATACCTCCAATGCAGGTCTCATAGAGCTGCGCGAGGAGATCTGCCGTTATCTGCGCAGGCGCTTTCAGGTGGATTACGATCCGAAAAAAGAAACACTCATTACGGTCGGCGGTTCGGAGGCGATCGATATCGGTATGCGCGCGATGCTCAATCCGGGCGACGAAGTGCTGATCCCGCAGCCGAGTTATGTGTCCTATGAACCGTGCGCGATTCTTGCGGGCGGAAAGCCGGTCATCATCGATCTGAAAGCGGAAAATGAATTCCGCCTGACCGCGCAGGAGCTGCTTGATGCGATCACCGAAAAAACAAAGCTGCTGATTTTGCCGTTCCCGAACAATCCGACGGGAGCAATCATGGAACGCGCCGATTTAGAGGCGGTTGCAAAGGTCTGCATCGAAAAAGATATTTACGTCATGTCCGATGAGATTTACGGAGAATTGACTTATAAGGAAGAACATGTTTCGATCGCATCTCTTCCGCAGATGAAGGAACGCACGCTGCTCATCAACGGCTTTTCCAAATCCCATGCGATGACGGGCTGGCGGCTCGGTTATGTATGCGGACCCGCCGAGATCATTGCGCAGATGACAAAAATCCATCAGTTTGCCATTATGTGCGCGCCGACAATGGCCCAGTATGCGGCGGTGGATGCCCTGAAGAACGGAGACGGTGATGTGGCGCAGATGCGCGAGGCCTATGATCAGCGCCGCCGCTTTCTGCTGAACGCGTTCCGTGAAATGGGGTTAGAATGCTTTGAACCGTACGGCGCGTTCTATGTCTTCCCGTGCATTAAAGAGTTTGGCATGACGAGCGACGAATTTGCAAACCGCTTTTTGCAGGAGGAAAAAGTCGCGGTCGTTCCCGGAACGGCATTTGGGGACAGCGGCGAGGGATTTTTGCGCATTTCCTATGCATATTCGATCGAAAAGCTGAAAGTCGCAATGGGCAAGCTGGAACACTTTATCACGAGACTGCGGGCGTGTGAGAAATAAATGAGACGCTCATCATGAGGAGCGGGGGATACTAAGAATGAATATTGTACTGCATGAACCGGAGATTCCGTCCAACACGGGAAATATCGGAAGAACCTGCGTGGCGACCGGCAGCGTCCTGCACCTGATCGAGCCGCTCGGTTTTCGGCTGACTGAAAAAGAGATCAAGCGGGCGGGAATGGATTATTGGGATCATTTGGATGTGCGCCGCTATGATGACTATCGTGATTTTTGTGAAAAAAATCCGAATGTGCGGATGTGGTATGCGACGACCAAGGCAAAGAAAACGTATGCGGAGGCGGATTTCGGCAAGGATGATTTTATCATGTTCGGCAAAGAATCCGCAGGGATTCCGGAGGAAATCTTAGTTGCGCATGAAGAAATGTGCATCCGGATTCCGATGCTTCCCGAAATCCGTTCCTTAAATCTTTCCAATTCCGTGAGCATCGTGCTCTATGAGGCGCTGCGGCAGCAGAATTTTTCGGGCATGCAGCTTGAGGGAGCGCTGCACCGGCTGAAGTGGAATGATTGAGAAGGCGGGATGCAAAGGGCATGGTTGAGGAAGACATCAGAATATGATATAATAGGCGCAAAGAAAAAACAACATTTGAAAACATCAGAGAAAGGTTCAAATAGCGGGCGATGAAAACCATATATATCCGTTCGGACGCGGATACGCCGAATGAAGAAGGAATCCGGCAGGCGGGCGGGATCATCCGCGCGGGCGGTCTTGTGGCATTCCCGACGGAGACGGTTTACGGGCTCGGCGGGGATGCGTTAAATAAAGAGTCCTCGCGCAAAATCTATGAGGCGAAGGGAAGACCGTCGGATAATCCGCTCATTGTGCATATCTGCAGATTTTCGGATATGGAAAAAATCGTAGAGCGGATACCGCAGGCGGCGCGTGATCTGGCGGATGTGTTCTGGCCGGGACCATTAACGATGATATTGCCGAAATCGGATGCGGTTCCGTATGAGACGACGGGCGGACTTGACACTGTGGCGGTGCGCTTCCCGTCCCATAAGACGGCGAGGGCGTTTATTGAGGCGGCAGGCGGCTATGTCGCCGCGCCGAGCGCGAATCGTTCGGGCAGACCGAGTCCGACAACGGCAAAATATGTCGCGGAGGATATGGACGGCAGGATCGACATGATCATTGACGGCGGCGAGGTCGGGATCGGCTTGGAATCGACGATCGTTGATCTGACCGGGGAGGTGCCGATGATCCTGCGGCCCGGATATATCACGCAGGAAATGTTACAAAACGTGCTGGGAGAGATCGCGGCGGACAAAACGATGCTTGGGGAGGCGGACGGCGCCCGTCCGAAGGCACCCGGCATGAAATACCGCCACTACGCGCCGAAGGGCGTGCTCACGATCGTGGAGGGAAACCGCGATGCCGTGACGCAGAAAATCAATGAGCTGGCGGCGCAGGCATCGGCGGCCGGTGAAAAGGTCGGCGTGATCGCGACTCAGGAGACGGTTAAGGTATATCGTGCAGACTGTGTGAAAAATATCGGTGCGCGCGCGGATGAGGCGGCGATCGCCCACAATCTTTATGCAATCTTACGTGAATTTGACGATGAGGAACGGACCGTACTGTTTTCGGAAGCGTTTGATACGGCGGGTATGGGACAGGCAATCATGAACCGGCTGTTAAAAGCCGCGGGACACCGGGTGATTCATGTGTGAGCCGGCGTGTAGAACATGCACAATTCAAATATCGTATGCAGGTGTTTTATAAATATCGATAGAGTAATCAGAGGAGGGACAGGCCATGATAGCATTGGGATGTGATCACGGCGGATTTGACTTAAAACAGCATGTCATCCGCCATTTAGAGGAAAGGGGCATCGCATATAAGGATTTCGGATGCTACGATAAGGCATCGTGCGATTACCCGCAGTTCGGACGTGCGGCTGCGCAGGCGGTTGCATCGGGAGAATGCGAGAAGGGGATCGTGATTTGCACGACGGGCATCGGGATCTCGATGACGGCAAATAAGGTAAAGGGCGTGCGCGCGGCGCTGTGTTCCGAACCGCTCAGCGCGCGTATGACGAGACTTCACAATGACGCGAACGTGTTGGCGCTCGGCGGCGCCCTGATCGGACCGAATATGGCGGTCGAGATTGTGGATACGTTTCTTGATACCGAATTTTCAGGAGAAGAGAAGCATTGCAGGCGGATCGGTCAGATCGAGGGGTAACGAACAGCGAAAAAACAACGTTTGAATGGGAGGTACGGGTATGGCAAAATGTGTGATCATGGATCATCCGCTGATCCAGCATAAGATCGGATATATCAGAAGAAAGGAAACGGGAACGAAGGATTTCCGGGATACGATCAGCGAGATCGCGATGCTGATCTGTTATGAGGCGACGCGCGATCTTCCGCTTTCGGAGGTGGAGATTGAAACGCCGATCTGCAAGACAAAGGCGAAGGAGCTGCACGGCAAGAAAATGGCGATCGTTCCGATTCTGCGTGCAGGACTTGGCATGGTGGATGGCGTGCTGGATCTGATACCGGCAGCGAAGATCGGGCATATCGGTCTTTACAGGGATCCCGATACCCATGAGCCTGTCGAGTATTACTGCAAGCTGCCCGCGGACTGCGCGGAGCGCGAGGTATTTGTTGTCGATCCGATGCTCGCGACGGGCGGTTCGTCTTCGGCGGCAATCCAGATGTTAAAGGACAAAGGCTGTAAAAAAATACATTTTATGTGCATCATTGCCGCGCCGGAGGGCGTAGAGCGAATGAAAAAGGATCATCCCGACGTGGACATGTATATCGGGGCGCTCGATGAAAAGTTAAACGAGCATGCCTATATCGTACCGGGCTTAGGGGATGCCGGAGACCGCATTTTCGGAACGAAGTAGTGCGGGAAGTGACAGACAGGCCATGTTGGTACCGGAAGAAATGCGGGAAAGAATAAGGGTAGAAGCCTGAACGAAAACCGTTACATTCTTTAGGAGTGCAGTATCGCAGGCAGGCATGCGATATGCAGGGGTATTGTTATGAAAAAGAAAACGCTTCGCAGACGTTCTTTTTGTATGGCGGCCGTCCTGTTTGCCGCGTCAATTCCGATGGCGCAGACCTATGCCAAAACAACGGAACAGCAGTTGAATGAGGCGCAGCAGCAGCAGCAGGAGACGCAGCAGGAGCTTGAGGGAGTCAAAGATAATCTGTCAAGTCTGGAAGGACAGCGCAACGAGCTTCAGGAAGAATTGAGTATATTAAACGACCAATTGAATGAGGTGCGGGCAAATCTCGAGCAGATTGAAGAAAATCTTGACTTGAAGGAGAGCGAGATTGAGCAGACGCAGGCGCTTCTTGCCGAGGCGCGTGAGGACGAGCTTGAGCAGTATGAGAGCATGAAAGAGCGCATCCGGTTCATGTATGAGAACGGTGAGACGACGTATCTGGAGATGCTTTTTTCTGCGAATGGGTTTGCCGATTTCCTAAACCGGAGCGAGTATATCGAGCAGATCGAACGGTATGACCGGCGCAAGCTGGAGGAATATCAGGAGACCTGTCTGCTCATTGAGCAGCAGGAGGAACTGTTAAACGAAGAACTTGCGGGACTGCAGGAGCTGCGCGAGGAGGCGAGGCTGGAGCAGGAGCGCGTGGACGCCCTTGTGACAGAGACCTCGCAGCGCGTTGCGGGCTACAGCGATCAGATATCCGATACGGAAGCACAGATGCGCGCGTATGAAGCGGAGATTGCAAGACAGAATGATAACATTAAGGCACTGGAAGCGCAGCTTGCCGAGGAAAGGCGTCTGGCGGCGCTTGCCGCAGCGTCGGAATGGCGGGATATTTCGGAAGTGCAGTTTGAGGAGAGCGATCGAAAACTACTGGCGAATCTGATTTACTGTGAAGCGGGCGGAGAGCCCTATGAGGGAAAGGTTGCGGTCGGTGCGGTCGTGATCAACCGGATGCTCAGCCGGGTGTTTCCTGATACGATGATCGGCGTGGTCTATGCCCGCAGACAGTTTTCTCCTGTGGCGAGCGGACGGCTTGCACTTGCGCTTTCGGAGGACCGCGCAACGGAAAGCTGTTACCGTGCTGCGGACGAGGCGATGAGCGGCAGGACGAACGTGTCGGACTGCGTGTTTTTCAGAACGCCGATCGACGGGATCGACCCGCGGTATCGCATCGGCGGACATATTTTTTATTAAAGATCGTTCAGTGGTAATTTCAGTTCTTCAAATCCGCCGCTGTATATGGTCTGAAGCAGGTTGTTGACGCGTAACAGCACGCTGTGGAGCGTCTGCTCGCTGATCAGGCCGTGCTCTGCGGCTTCCACCAGCTCGTCGAGGTCAACGACCTTGACGAAGCCGTCGGGATAGACAACGACGTCTGCAAGCAGATCAATGCATGTGAGGCTGTCATATTCCTCCAAAATGCCGGCGGCTGTAACGGGAGCTCCGCTGTCTGTGCATGTCGCACGTTCGGCATTGCCATATTCATAATCGACAATATCACAATACCAAAAGGTTAAAGAACCGTCGCTTCTTAAAAATTTGCTGACCTTAATCCCTTTTTTCAGATAATACACGGATGCGCCGTGGTCGAAATCCCGTTTAGGGCGGAAAGTCTTCCATGTGGTCACGATCATGTCGCTGTCGCATTGAACGATCACGTCATCTTTTAACGTAATACATTCATCCGGTATCAGACGTCTGCGGTATAAAAGCGGTTTTTTCATAAATACTCCTATAGGATAATAAAGAACAAAATAAAGTTATATGGAAAGAATGGTACAGGAAACGGACAAAAAAGTCAACCAAAATCAAGGTTTTGGCTGGACATCGTTGGAAAAAATAGGTATAATGATACAATATGACATGCTTTTATATGGCATATGCAATGGGAGGAAGTACCGGAAACTTGGGCGGCACTGACGGGAAGCGGCAGAACAACAGTAAATATTCAGGCGGACGGCAGCGCGGCGAGGGCAGAGTGCTTCAATCGCTCGCGCTTGTCATGCAGTTTGGCATCCATATGCTTGTCCCCATTTTTATGTGTCTGTTTTTGGGTATTTGGATCGACCGCAAAGCGGGGACTTCCTATTGGGTGATCATTCTTTTTTTCATGGGAGCGCTGGCAGGCTTTACGAATATTTATAAGCTTGCGAGGAAAATCTATGGCAGGGACAGCGGCGGAAGAGGAAAGGAAACAGACCGAGATGGAAACGGAAAGCAGGAGGAAAGGCAGGACCGGATGTAACCGTACGCTTTTGGAGATGATGTGCGGGATCGTACTGTTTGACCTGCTCTGTCTTGTACTCGGAATCTGGTTTGTTCCGCAGAAAGGCGCGTGCGCGCGCGGACTGCTGCTCGGCATGCTGACAGCGCTTGTCATGGCATACCATATGTCATGGACGTTTGACAGATATTTGGGGATGCCGCAGAAAGCTGCCGTGCGGAAGGTGACGATGCAGGCGCTTCTTCGGTATTTTGCGGTGGCGGCGGTACTCTTTACGATCCTGTTCACACGGATCGCGAATCCGCTCACTGCGTTTTTGGGAATCATGGGGCTGAAGATCGGAGCCTATACCCAGCCCGCGATTCACCGCATTACGGTTAAGAAATACCCCGATCCGGAACCGGCGCCTCCGATTCCGGACTCGGAGCAATATGACATTTGAACAAGGAGGTGAAAATATGACACAGGGCATCCTGTTATCCTCGGATGTAACAGAGAGCTTTATGATCAAAGGCGTGTTCAAGTACACCATCTTCGGTCAGGAGGTGTGGATTACAACAACGCATATCTGCATGTTGATCGTTATGCTCGTGCTCATGGTTTTTGCGCTCTGCGTGAACCGTGCCTTAAAGCATGCGTCTGAGGTGCCCACGGGACTGCAGAACGTGGCGGAGCTGATTGTGGAGAAGCTCGACGGCATGGTGAAAAGCAGCATGGGAAAACATGCAAAAGTGTTCGGCAATTATATTGCCACCATCTTTATTTTCATTCTAGTGTCGAATATCTCGGGTATTTTGGGCTTACGGCCGCCGACAGCCGATTATGGCGTGACACTGCCGCTCGGTATTCTTACATTTACGCTCATTCATGTGACGCAGTTTAAGAATAACTCGCTGAAGCAGATCTGGACGGACATGTGCTCTCCGTTACCGCCATGGCTGCCGATCTGGTTCCCGATCAATGTGATCAGTGAGATCGCGGTACCGATCTCGTTGTCGCTGCGTTTGTTTGCAAACGTGCTGTCGGGAACGATCATGATGGCGCTTGTGTACGGACTGCTGCAATGGTTTGCAGTATTATGGCCGGCGGCGCTGCATGTGTATTTCGACCTGTTTTCGGGGGCGATCCAGACGTATGTATTCTGTATGCTGACAATGACCTATATCAGCAATGCATACGGAGAAGAATCTTAAAAACAAAAAAATTATTACACAATATCAAGGAGGAATTTATTATGTCAGATTTAGGATTAATCAGAGCATGTTCCGCGATCGGTGCTGGTCTTGCGGTAATCGCAGGTATCGGACCCGGTGTAGGACAGGGTATCGCAGCAGGACATGGTGCGGCTGCAGTCGGACGCAACCCGGGCGCAAAGGGTGACATCATGACGACGATGCTTCTTGGACAGGCAGTTGCCGAGACGACAGGTCTTTACGGTCTGCTTGTTGCGCTGCTGTTACTCTTTGTACATCCACTGGATGTATAAAAAAGAAATTCGCTGGCGCGAAATTCTTCAGGGGCGGAGAAAAGCACCCGAGGTTATAATAGCAGAGAGGAGGCAGTCAGTTGCAGACAGTGATAAATGCAGGGATCATGTTAGCAGAAACAGGAAGCGGTACCATGCGGCGTCTGTTCAATCTTGATCTACAGCTGATAACGGATTCTGTTCTCACGATCATTGCAGTATTTATATTGTTCTTATTTCTGTCGCGTTTTCTTTTTGATCCGGTCAGAAAGCTGTTGTCGAACCGCAGCGCAAAGATTGCGGATGATATAGAGAGCGCACAGAAGGATAAGACCGACGCCGCGGCGATGAGAGCGGAATACGAGGAAAAGCTCAAAAGCGTGGACAAGGAAGCGGAAGCGATCTTAGCGGACGCAAGAAAGCGCGGCTTGGAAAATGAAAACCGGATCATTGCGCAGGCAAAGGAAGAAGCTGCGGCGATTTTGGAGCGGGCAAGAACGGAGGCGGAGCTTGAGAAGCAGAAGGCGGCGGACGAGGTGAAGAGAGAAATGATCACGATCGCGTCGGCGATGGCATCCAAGGTTGTTGCCGCCAATATCGACACGGCGATCCAAAACAGCCTGATTGATGAGACATTAAAGGAAATGGGTGAAAGCACATGGCTAAGCTGATTTCAGGGACATATGCGGAAGCGCTGTTTGAGCTTGCGCTCGAGGAGCATCGGGAGGAGCAGTTCTTAGAGGAGGCACAGGGACTTCTTATGGTATTGCAGGAGAACCCTGAGCTGAATCAGATGATGAACCATCCCAAGATCGGAAGGGAAGAAAAGCTCTCCACGCTGAAGGCGGTGTTTGAGGGCCGTATCAGCGAGGATATGCTCGGTTTTCTTACCGTGATCGTGGAAAAGAACCGCTACGGGAGCATTGAGCAGATTCTCTGCGGCTTCATTGATAAGATGAAGGAGCATAAGGGAATCGGCATTGCTTATGTAAAGTCGGCGGTTGCTTTGACGGACGAACAAAAAAAGCAGGTGGAGAAGAGACTTTTAGAGACTACCGGTTACCGTCAGGTGGAAATGCACTATGAAGTGTTGAGCGATCTGATCGGCGGTATGGTCATCCGTATCGGAGACCGCGTGGTTGACAGCAGCATCCGTTCTAAGTTAAACGATATGGAGCGGAGCCTGATGAAGCTTCAGCTTGCGTAAACAGATGTAAAACAAGTAGGGCTATAAGAAAAAAAGAAAGGTGCATACGATCCATGAATTTAAGACCAGAAGAAATAAGTTCAGTGATTAAGGATCAGATCAAGCGGTATGCGTCCCAAATGGAAGTATCCAATGTGGGTACGGTCATTCAGGTTGCGGACGGTATCGCGCGCGTGCATGGACTGGAAAATGCAATGCAGGGAGAGCTGTTGGAGTTTCCCGGCGAGGTATACGGCATGGTCATGAACCTCGAGGAAGACAATGTCGGTGCGGTGCTGCTCGGCAGCGCGCACAACATCAACGAGGGCGATCAGGTGAAGACCACCGGCAGGGTCGTGGAAGTTCCTGTCGGAGACGCATTGCTGGGGCGCGTTGTCAATGCGCTCGGACAGCCTATTGACGGAAAGGGTCCGGTTCAGACTGCAAAGTTTCGTCAGATTGAGCGAGTTGCAGCCGGAGTTATTACGCGTAAGTCGGTGGATACACCGCTGCAGACGGGTATTAAGGCGATCGATTCGATGATCCCGATCGGACGCGGACAGCGTGAGTTGATCATCGGTGACAGACAGACCGGTAAGACGGCGATCGCAATCGATACGATCATTAACCAAAAAGGGCAGAATGTGAAGTGCGTCTATGTCGCGATCGGACAGAAAGCGTCCACCGTTGCTTCCATTGTGAAGACCTTAGAAGAGTTTGGCGCGATGAACTACACGACGGTCGTAGCGTCTACCGCGAGTGACCTTGCGCCGTTACAGTATATTTCTCCGTATGCGGGATGCGCGATCGGAGAGGAATGGATGGAAAACGGGGAGGACGTGCTTGTCGTTTATGATGACTTGAGCAAGCATGCGACCGCATATCGTACACTCTCCCTGCTGCTCCGCCGTCCGCCCGGCCGTGAGGCATATCCCGGCGACGTGTTCTATCTGCATTCCAGACTGTTAGAGCGCGCGGTGCGGATGAGCGAAGAGTACGGCGGCGGTTCCCTTACCGCGCTGCCGATCATTGAGACGCAGGCGGGCGATGTATCCGCTTATATTCCGACGAACGTCATCTCCATTACAGACGGTCAGATCTATCTGGAGACAGAAATGTTCAACGCAGGTTTCCGTCCGGCGGTAAACGCGGGTCTGTCCGTATCCCGTGTCGGCGGCGCTGCGCAGATTAAGGCGATGAAGAAGATTTCCGCGCCGATTCGTGTGGAGCTTGCCCAGTACAGAGAGCTTGCCGCATTCTCCCAGTTCGGTTCGGAGCTGGATGCCGACACAAAGGAGAAGCTGGCGCAGGGCGAGCGTATTAAGGAAATCTTAAAGCAGCCGCAGTATAAGCCAATGCCGGTGGAATATCAGGTCATCATCATTTATGTGGCGACCAATAAATATCTGCTTGATGTGTCAATTGAGGATATTACCCGGTTTGAAGCAGAGCTGTTTACCTTTATCGATACGAAGTATCCTGAGGTACCTGCGGCAATCCGTGACGAAAAAGTCATCTCTGACGAGACCGAGGAGAGGTTAAAGAGCGCGATCGCAGAGTTCAAGAAATCCTTTAAGTAAGGCGCTTGGGAAGGCGGTGAAATGCAATGGCGTCGATGAGAGACATCAAGAGACGTAAGGGCAGTATACAGAGTACACAGCAGATTACCAAGGCGATGAAGCTCGTGTCCACGGTCAAACTCCAGCGCAGCAAAGCGCATGCGGAGCAGACCAAGTCCTATTTTTCCTGTATGTATGACACGGTAAAAAGCATGATCGTTAAGGCGGGCGCGCTTGACCATCCGTATCTGAAAACCGGGGCTTCCGACAAAAAGGCGGTTGTGGTGATCACCTCGAACCGGGGTCTTGCGGGCGGATATAATTCTAACGTGGTAAAGCTGATCACGCGGGGAGAGCTTGCGGAGCAAAAAGAGAATCTGATCGTTCATGCGATCGGTAAAAAAGGACGGGATCTGCTTGCACGCGCGGGGTATCAAATCGCGGAGAAGGACTATTCCGAAGTAATTGAGGAGCCGACCTATGTGGAGGCGATGAAGCTGGCGGAAGAACTGCTGAAAAGCTATATGGACGGTGAGATCGGAGAGATTTATCTTGCCTATACTTATTTTAAGAATACGGTCGTTCACGAGCCGAAACTCTTAAAACTTCTTCCGGTGTCACTCGAAGATGTGACAGACGGCGGTGAAGAAGGGAAGGACGCAGAGGCGGATAAGGCGATGATGAACTTTGAGCCGGAAGCGGACGAGGCATTAAATCTCATTATTCCGAAGTATGTCGCAAGCCTGATCTATGGGGCGCTCGTGGAGGCGGTTGCCAGTGAGAACGGCGCAAGAATGCAGGCGATGGATTCCGCGACAAGCAATGCGGAGGAAATGATCGGTAAGTTATCACTCCAGTATAACAGAGCGCGTCAGGGCTCGATCACACAGGAGTTAACAGAAATCATAGCCGGTGCGGAAGCGATTTCCTGATAAAGCGTTTCCATGACCGAGATTCATGATGAAAGGAATAAGGATATGGCAGCAGAAAACAGAAGTACAAGCAGCGGTAAAATCACACAGATTATCGGCGCCGTACTGGACATCAAGTTTGCTGACGGACAGCTTCCGGAGATCAACGAAGCGATCCGGATCGCCCGCACGAACGGCGAGGAGCTTGTTGTAGAGGTTGCGCAGCATCTTGGAGATGATACCGTAAGATGTATCGCCATGGGACCGACGGACGGATTGGTCCGCGGAATGGATGCGACCGCAACGGGGGCTTCCATCAGCGTGCCTGTCGGCGAGAATACATTGGGACGTATTTTTAACGTATTAGGTCAGCCGATCGACAATAAGCCGGCTCCCACGGACGTAAGTTATGAGCCGATCCACAGACCGGCTCCCGGATTTTCGGAGCAGTCCACAACACAGGAGCTTCTCGAGACGGGAATCAAGGTCGTCGATCTGCTCTGCCCTTATCAGAAGGGTGGTAAGATCGGTCTGTTCGGCGGAGCGGGCGTAGGTAAGACGGTTTTGATTCAGGAGCTGATCCGTAATATTGCGACAGAGCATGGCGGATATTCCGTATTTACCGGTGTTGGTGAGCGTACAAGAGAGGGCAATGACCTCTATCATGAAATGATGGAGTCCGGCGTTATCGACAAGACGACGATGGTGTTCGGACAGATGAATGAGCCGCCCGGCGCAAGAATGCGTGTCGGCTTAACAGGATTGACAATGGCGGAATATTTCCGTGATAAGGGCGGAAAGGACGTGCTTCTTTTCATTGATAATATTTTCCGTTTTACGCAGGCAGGCTCCGAGGTATCGGCACTGCTCGGTCGTATGCCGTCCGCGGTTGGTTATCAGCCGACGCTGCAGACAGAGATGGGCGCGCTTCAGGAGCGTATCACATCTACGAGAAACGGTTCCATTACATCGGTGCAGGCAGTCTATGTTCCTGCGGATGACTTGACAGACCCCGCTCCGGCGACGACCTTCGCGCACTTGGATGCGACGACGGTTCTCTCGCGTTCCATCGTGGAGCTTGGTATTTATCCGGCAGTTGATCCGCTGGAGTCCACATCGAGAATCCTTGACCCTCGTATCGTGGGACAGGAGCATTATGATGTGGCGCGCGGCGTACAGGAGATTCTGCAAAAATATAAAGAGCTGCAGGATATTATTGCGATTCTTGGTATGGATGAGCTTTCCGAGGACGACAAGCTTGTCGTGAGCCGTGCGAGAAAGGTACAGAGATTCCTCTCTCAGCCGTTCTTCGTTGCGGGTCAGTTTACCGGTCTTGAGGGTAAGTATGTACCGATCGCGGAGACGATCCGGGGCTTCAAGGAGATTATCGAGGGCAAGCATGATGAGATTCCCGAGTCCTACTTCCTTAACGCGGGCAGCATTGACGATGTTGTGGCGCGTATGAAATGATCAGTACGGAATCAGGATTGAGGTGGCTGTATGGCAGAGGATAATCGTTTTGTTATCAAAATTATCACACCGGACCGCGTTTTTTATGACGGATTGGCTACGATGGTCGAGTTTAACACGACGGAGGGTGAGGTCGGCATTTATAAGAACCATATCCCAATGACGATGATCATTAAGCCGGGGATTCTCTATATTACCGACGGTGACGAGCAGAAGATGGCGGCGCTTCACGCGGGCTTTGTGGAGATCTTAAAGGATCAGATCACAATTCTCGCGGAGATTGTCGAGTGGCCCGATGAAATCGATTTAAATCGGGCGGAGGCGGCAAAAGAACGTGCCGAGAAGCGTCTTTCAGAAAAGGATCCCAAGACGGATATTGCGCGAGCTGAGACAGCACTTTTGCGTTCGCTTGCGCGTATTTCGACGATACGATAGGTTCGGACTTGAATCATGTTTACAAAAAAAGTTCCGCAGATGCGGAGCTTTTTTTGTTGTTTTACATATCATAATACAAACCGAGTCTGATCGGAATGATGATCAGAAAACAGGGGATGAACAACATGGAACAACACCGAATTGTACCGTTTTATCAGACATACAACATGCCGCCTTATCAGGCGCCCTATATGCCCTCCTATGCCATGCAAGGTTATCTGCCGCTCTATATGGCGCAGGACATGAGTGTGAAAGAGGATTTACAGTATTTACAGGAAATGTTTCCGGAGATGGCAAAGCGCTATGCGGTAAAGATCGCCACTGTCGTAGACCGCATGGATTATAAGGGAAGCATGATCTATGATGAATATCCCGACAGACTGCGCCTGCAACGTCTTGCGCATGACATTGTGCAGATGATCGAAAAGGAAGAAGCTGCAGCAGCATCCAATATGCAGCAGGGCGGCATGGGAACGGAGAATATGCCAAATGCGGATATGCGTACGGACGTGCAGCGGGGCGGCGCAGACATGGGAAATGCGGGGAATCGTAACCGGACATCGTCGGTGGATTCCCGATACCGGGAGGAGCTGGTCTATGTGCTTCTCTTATATGAGATCGCGAAAAGGCGGCACGGCGCGGGGATGGATCTGTCGAAATTTTACGGAGTGGGCGACATTTGATCAGGTACACATGATTTTTGTATTGAGAAAATACGAAATATAGCATAAAATAAGAGCATGAAAAAAACGATCTTTCACGGAATCATCAGCATCGTGACTTTTTTAGCGGCGTTGGTGATCATTAGTAATCTTTTGAATCAGGGAAATACGGATATGACGGAAGAAATGCGTCCGGCAAGCCTGCCGCTGATCTACATGAATGTGGACGGCGAGCGCGTAAACTGTCTGCATGGCTATCAGGAGCTTCCGCAGCTTTCTTATCTGCGGGAGAGCATTACGCCGCTTGGCGATGGCAGGACGCTTTCTTTTGATGTGCAAAAATACGGGCGCAATATCAGTCAGATCTTTTTTGAGGTGCGCAGCGTGGACGGCTCTCGCCTGGTCGAGGACGGCCGCCTGACAGAGTATACGGAAATAGGGGACGAGATTCATGCGGAGTTTGCGATCAAGGATCTGATAGAGGCGCAGAAGGAATACAGTC
This sequence comes from uncultured Lachnospiraceae bacterium, assembly GCA_947176965.1. Lineage (GTDB taxonomy): Bacteria > Bacillota > Clostridia > Lachnospirales > Lachnospiraceae > DLAJ01. The sequence goes on from CAMWSU010000005.1 coordinate 33,604, forward strand.
TCATCCTAAAGTTGCAGATAGATACGGAGCAGGAAATCTCCTATACGACGCATATCATCCTTGCTACGGACTATCATGCGCAGGAGAAGATCGCCTTTGCCCGTGAGTTTTCAGAGCGTACGTTTGACCGCGAGGAAGCGCAGGAGATCATTAAATATCTGGAGTCGAATTCACAGGGAGATAACTCGTCGTTCGGCGTCGTCAATATTCACAGCAGCTTTAATCAGATCACGTGGGGGTCTCTCGGCGTGAAAAAAGAAACGGAGCCGATTTTTACGCTGCGTGAGCTTGCATCTCAAACCGCGTCCGTTACGGGAAGTTACATCGTTTCCGTGCCGGAAGGGAAGCAGAAGCATTATTATCGGGTCGAGGAATTCTACCGGCTGCGTTATACGGTGGACCGCATTTATCTGCTTGATTTTGAGCGCACGATGACGCAGATTTTTGATGAGAAGAACACAAGCGCCTATGTGGGAAATAAGATCGTGCTCGGTATTCAGGAGGAACCACCGGTGCTTGTCGAGTCCGACGGGGGAAATGTTTTTGCGTTTGTAGATGATAAGGGACTGTATTCGTACAATGTATCCGAGCAGAAAATGGCAGTGCTGTATACTTTTCGGGATGATTCGTTTGATGCACGGTGCATGTATGATGCGCATAACTTGAAAATATTAAGCGTTGATGAGACGGGAAATGTCCGTTTTGTCGTGTACGGTTATATGAACCGGGGGCTTCACGAGGGGAAGATCGGCATTCTGGTGTGCTATTATAACAGTCTGCTCAATACGGTTGAAGAGGAGATTTATATTCCGTACGATAAGAGTTATGAGATCTTGGAGGCGGAAATGAGCATGCTCTCCTATGTCAGCAGGACAAATGTGTTCTATTTTATCCTGAACGGAGACATTTACGCGGTCAGCTTAGACAATCGCAGCTATGAGATCATTGCGCAGAATCTGGAAGTCGGGAGATTTCAGGTTTCGCCCGATCAAAGCTTTCTTGTCTGGCAGGAGGGAAAGCATGCGGACGCGAGCACCTCGCTTGTGCATATGAATCTCAATACACAGATGCGCAGGAAGATCGATGCGGGAATCGGCAATTATATCAAACCGATCGGCTTCATGGGCAGCGATCTGATCTATGGCGTGGCGCGCAGCGGGGATGTCTACACGGACAGCTACGGCATCAGCACATTTCCGATGTATGAGGTCATTATTGTGGACGAGAACGGAACCGTGTTAAAAGAGTACGGCAATGAGGGGATTTATGTGACGGCCGGACAGATCACGGATAACCAGCTCAATATGTCACGTGTGATAAAAAACGAGGACGGCTCGTATAAGGAGACGGGGGATGATCAGATCATCAACAATATTGAGCAGAAATCAGGGATCAATACGTTAGAAAAGCCTGTCACCGAAAAATATGAGACGATCGTACAGATCGTGGTGAAAAATACGATAGACAATAAGGCGCTTCAGATCCTGACGCCGAAAGAGGTGCTTTTCGAGGGGAGCAGAACGCTTGCCGTTGCGGAAGACACCGAGATGGAACGCTTTTTTGTATACGCGAAGGACGGTGTGATCGGTATGTATAATCATGCTGCGGACGCGATCAATCTTGCCTATGCAAAAATGGGTGTTGTCGTGGATGATACCGGACATTACATCTGGGTGCGCGGAAACCGCCGTACACGCAATCAGATCATGGCGATCTCGGCGGAAAGTATCAGTGAGACGCGCGGATCGACGGCGGTATGTTTAGATACGCTGCTCGCCAATGAGGGAGTGGCGCGCAACAGCCAATATCTGCTGAATGAGGGAGAAACAGTGCTTCAGATCTTGCGGGAGGCGCTTGAAGGCTGCCGTATTTTGGACTTGTCGGAATGCAGTCTGGACGCGATTCTCTATTATGTCAATCGGGACATTCCGGTTCTGGCGCTCATGGGGGACAACACCGTGCTGATTGTTGGCTATAACGATTCACAGATCGCCATAATGGATCCGAAGTCGGACAGCATCTATAAAAAGAGCTTTTCGGAAGCGGATGAATGGTTTCGCACAAACGGCGCGGTATTCATTTCTTATTTAGAAGAACAAGAGTGAAAACAGGCAATCCGATGCGCGGTACGCTTATGACGCATGCGGATATGTCTGTTTTTTTATAAAAGATCATGAATGCCGGGGAAACGTTGATTACAGCAATGTTTCCCTAGGACGCCATAAAGATCTGCCGTCTGTATTTTTCAAGGGCAAGAAGCAGAAGCATGCCGAGAACGCCTGCGGACAGGAGTTCGCCTGCGCCTACGGTGATAAAGGAGAGCCAGACCGGACCGATGCCGTAGGCTGCCTTAATGACAAAGGGGATGACCAATGTATTTGCTACGATCGGAGGAACCGGTGCGAGCCATTTTTGCCGGCGCAGCAGATAGGTTCCGACTGCGGCGGCAAGTGTTGTCAGAGAACCGAAAATGATGTCGAGCAGCGCGCCGCCCGCAAGGATATTGCTGAGCAGACATCCGATAAAGACGCCCGGTATGGCGGATGGAGTAAAATACGGAAGGATGGTCAGAGCCTCTGAGAACCGGATCTGAACCTGCATGGAGGAAAGCCCAAGTGCTGCGGCAATGAGCGTGAAGACCACATACAGTGCTGCGATCATTGCTGCCTGTGTCAGAAACAGAATACGTTTGTTTTTCATATGAAATTCTCCTTTAGTTTTGTTTTACGTCAGGAAGGTCTCGAACTGACGTTAATTCTTAATATACGGGAAATTCCTCAGTCCCAAAAGAACGCTTTGCGCTCTTTTTTTACTTATAGGAAATTTCGCAGTGCCAGAAGAATTCCCGAAGGTGAATTCAAAAGAAATGCCTTCGGCATTTCTTTGAAAGAACGCTTCGCGTTCTTTTTTAGGGCGCGTACCTTATCCTGAACCCTAAGCAATCCCGCGAACAAGTCTGTTCGCGGGATTGCTTAGAATTCAGTAATGATATTCTCTGGGCTGGTAGAAGAAATTCTGCATCTTACGATCGGGACCGTAAACGGTCGTCAGACAATGCAGAGGGACAGCTTCGTATTCCTGCGCCGCATGCTCTAATGTTGTCGAAAACGACCGCTCAGATTTTTTGCGCCTGGGATACGGATGAGAAGAAGGCTGTCTGTCCCGTTTGGTTCTACCCACTTCGGAAACCATCATTACCGCGTTCACCATGAAAATACCTGAAATTCCGTTTACTGCGATGATCCCTCCTTGGATGCGTATTTCAACAGTGTATAACGCCGATATGAAATTTTCTTCTCACTATATATTTCGTCCTGCCATGCCTGATTGTTTAGATTCGTTGCAAAACTCTTTTCCACATATTAGGAAATTTCTTAAATGTAAAGAATTTGCGTAAGCAAATTCTTTGAAAGAGTTCCGCATCGGCGGAACTCTTTTTTATGCCCTGTCCGCCTTGTATTTTGTAAGAAGTGCCTGAATACGATCGTTCGGATTTAAGAGATCGCTGATGGAAGAATCGTGATTCAGGGTGTCGATCAAATAGGCAATATATTTGCTCAAATCGCAATTGATATAGTACGGTTTAGAGAGCAGCTCGGGTGTCTGGTAGATCAGGTTCGTTGTCAGCACCTTATCAATGATACCATTCTCGTAAGCCGTATCAAATTTGGCAAGACCGTTTGTGAAAAGACCAAAGGTGGAGAACACAAAAATGCGTCCCGCCTTGCGTTTTTTCAGTTCGGTTGCAACATCAAGCATGCTGTCACCGGAGGAGATCATGTCGTCAATGATGATCATATCCTTGTTCTCAACGTCTGTGCCGAGGAATTCATGCGCAACGATCGGATTTTTGCCGTTGACGATCTGCGTATAGTCCCGCCGTTTGTAGAACATGCCCATATCGAGTCCGAGCACATTCGCAATATAGATGGCGCGGCTCATACCGCCCTCATCGGGGCTGATGACCATCATGTGATCGGAGTCGATCTTCAGATCATCCACATTGCGGAGCAGTCCCTTGATAAATTGATAAGCGGGCTGTACGGTTTCAAAGCCGTGAAGCGGGATGGCATTCTGCACGCGCGGGTCATGCGCGTCAAATGTGATGATGTTGTCCACGCCCATGGCCACAAGTTCCTGAAGCGCAAGGGCGCAGTCAAGAGACTCGCGGGAGGTTCGTTTATGCTGTCTGCTCTCATAGAGGAACGGCATGATCACGGTGATCCGCCTTGCCTTTCCTCCCACGGCAGCTATGATGCGTTTCAAATCCTGAAAATGGTCGTCGGGAGACATATGATTTTCATAGCCGCACAATGGATAGGTCAGACTGTAATTGGCGACGTCCACGAGAAGATACAGGTCTGTTCCACGGACGGATTCCGTGATCACGCCCTTTGCCTCGCCGGAACCGAAGCGGGGCACCCGCGCACCCAAAATATAAGAATCACGCTGATAGCCTGCGAAGGCAAGAGAGTCCTTGTGCTCGCTTTCGCGCTCCGTTCGCCATCTCACCAGGTAGTAATCCACCTTTTCGCCGAGGGATTTGCAGCCCTCAAGCGGGATGATGCCGAGAGAGCCGACGGGAATGGTTTCGAGATTTCTTTTTTCCTCTCGCTTCGTAGTCATGAAAAGCCTCACTTTCTGGATAGTTGTCTTTTTTTGTACATTCTGATGTCGGGACCGCTTAATTTGCATACCTCATAGTTGCTCATGATCCGTGAAAATATGCGCTCGGAATAGCGGTCAGTCAGTTCCTGCAGGGAAAGATTGGTGGAGATCACCGTTGCTTTTTTCCGGATATGCCGCTCGTTTAAGCAGGAAAACAACTGCGTAGCGACAAAGGAATTGGTAAGCTCCGTTCCGAGATCGTCGATGATGAGAAGATCACATTGGAACAGATCGTCCAGAAGACCGGAAAGCTCTCCGCGGTTTTCACGCTGGAAAGTATATCGCGATAATTCGTTAAACAATCTTGTCGCACTGAAATAGATGACCAGATTGCCTTTTTCAATCAGCTCTTTCGCAACGCAGCCAGAGAGAAAGGATTTCCCCGTCCCTACTGTACCATAAAAAAAGAGATTGTGGTAGTCAGAATTGAAGTTCCGTATAAAATTCCTGCAGGTCGTCACGGCATTTTGAAAGCGCGTTAAGTCCTCGCCCTCATAAAATTCGTAGGAAAGTGCGTCAAAATTATCTTGCTTCAGAAGCTCGCGTATACCGGACTGCTCATATAAAAGAGTAACGGACGCCTGACGAAAGCAGGCGCATTTGACACCGTTTATGTAGCCGGTGTCCTTACAGTGCGGGCAGGTATAGTGTATGGAAAGATAGTCTGCGGGATAGCCCTTTCGGGAGAGCAGATTTGCTTTTTTTGCTCTGATCAGTTCGATGTCTTCGGAAATACGCCGCGCATCTTCGCTTTGTTCGCTCAGCAGACAGTCCGCTTTTTTCAAAAAGAGAGCGGACTCCTCGCGCTCAAGCGCTTCATACTCGGGAAGCGCCTCGCGGACGTCGGCAAGACGGGCGTCACGCTCGCGCCGGTGCGCAAGCTGCCGCTCGTCATAAATCCTGATGATAGAATCATATTGGGAATTGGATAGTGCCACAAAAAGCCTCCTTAGTTGCTCACGATCTCTTTTTCCAGCTCGTCGAAGTCATAGGTGTTCTGCCGGAACTGATTAAAGTGATTCGGGCCTCCGCCGCTGTGGGAGGTACTGCTGTTCACCGCCGCAGTCGAAGATAAGCGGTGCGATTGATCCAGCGCGGAAATATCCGCCTTGCTCTGCACGTTTTGTTTGCGCCAGCTGGAAAGAATCCCATCGGCATATTCAAAGCGGTGCTTATCGGTTGCCAGCACCGTGCGGTCGCACGCCTCGGTAATGATGTCGAGCGAAAAAGCATAATCTTTTGTCCATTTGCGGATATAAGAAACTTCACGCTCTGTCGGAGCGCCCGTCTTGCCGAGCGCGCGCATGACGCCGTACACAGTGCGGTCATATCGTGCGCAGTAGCGCGCGGCTTCCTTTGGCGATGTGATCCGGTTCTCCGCCCATGTGATGCCGACGCGTTCAATATAGCGGAAGTCCTTTTTATCGCGTTCCACGCAGTACTGGATCAGATAGTCGATCAGATCGTTGGAAAAGTGCAGCGTGTCTGACAAAAAAAGAATGGTCGCGATGTTGGACTGAGAGAGCGGTCTGCCGATGTAGGTCTGAATGGCAAACATGAGCTGCTTTGTCTCCTCGCGTTTTTGGAACGCACTCAGCCTGTCAAGCGAATAGACAGGTTTTTCGAAAGAGGGAGTCTCCTCCGCTTTTTCCGGTACAGCGTTTTTATGTATGGCAATAATCTCTGCGCCGGACGTCTGCCTGCTGCTGTCGGATGTCTCAAAAAGATGCTCAATGCGGATGCCGCAGATGTTTTTGTTCTCGTCGTAGCGCAAAGAGATCAGGTGTTTTTTTTCCCAGTAACGGAGCGCGCGTTTCACGTCCTGCTCCGTATAATTAAACACATCCGCAATATCGGAGATGCCCGTAGTCTTATGCGCACTCATCATGCGCAAGAGGTAGAGATAAATCTTGATCTGCGCATCGTTTGCCTCTGCTAAATATTCGTCGATAAAACGATTCGGAACCAGCGTGTGGCTGATGTAATTGTCCTGAGAAACCGTAAAAGTGTTCATTGTATCACCTGCGTCATATTATGATAGGGAAACGCTGATGAAAGCGTTTCCTGCATCGGAAGCTCGTATTCATTTGTTAATTGGAAACGAGCCTAGTATAGCACAGCGCGGAAAAAATAGAAACAGGCAAATTGACGAAATAAAAACGGCACTTTCAGATACTGGCCAATGTGAAAAATGTGGATAATGTGGATGGGGCGCCGGCTTGTCCGAAGACAGGGGGGCGGACGAAAAAAATATCCACATCTTTCCGCAGCAGTTTTTGCCGAAAAAAATGTGGATATTGTGGATGATCAATTTTTTAGGAGCATTTCGCCGATTTTTACAACATCTCCGGCCCCCATAGTTATCAACAAATCCCCGTTTATGCAATTTTCTCGGACGAACTGTGCGATTTTGGAAAAATCTCCCGGACAGTCACAGGACGCTTGAAGCGCCAGTAATTCTTCCCGGAGCGTCTCCGAGCTGATCCCGAGGGTGTCTGTCTCCCGGGCGGGAAAAATATCCGCAAGGATGACATGATCGGCAAGGGAGAGTGCCTGTGCAAATTCTTTTAAGAATGTTTTGGTGCGCGTGTAGGTATGGGGCTGAAAAATGCACCAAAGCCGGTTATGCGGATAATGTGCCGCAGCGCGCAGGGTTGCAGTAATTTCTGTCGGATGATGCGCATAATCATCTATTATAGTAACACCGTTTAAGACGCCCTTGTGTTCAAAGCGGCGGCTTGTTCCGGAAAAGTCGCAGAGAGCCTGTGAAGCGGTCTCATCGGAAATGCCGAGCACATCGGCAAGCGCGAGCGCGGCGAGGGAATTTAAGACATTATGCTCGCCGGGAACATGCAGGGTAATGGGCAGCTCTGCCCGATCTTTGCGGACAAGCGTATAGGAGGCGTGCCCGTATTCATCGTAGGTTAGCGCACGGTAGGAATAGTCACAGGAGGCATTGTCGCCGAATGTGACGACCCGACAGGAAAGACCCTGCGTCAGCTCTTCATAACCGGGAATGGCAGCGTGGATGATCAATACGCCATCGGAGGGTAGAAGGGACGCGAAACGGTGGAAGGAGTCGCGGATCTCTTCAATGTCATGGAAGAAATCCATGTGATCCTCCTCTACATTGAGGATAATGCCGATGCGCGGGAAAAAGCTCAAAAAACTATTGGTATATTCACATGCTTCGGTCAAAAAAATGTCGGAATGACCGATGCGGAAATTCGAACCGGTTTCTTTTAAGATGCCGCCGATGGAGATGGTCGGATCGGTATCGGCATGCAGCAGGATGGACGAGATCATGGATGTCGTTGTTGTCTTGCCGTGCGTGCCGCTGACAGCGATGGAGGCGGGATAACATTTCATGATCTGCCCAAGCAGCTGTGCGCGTGTCAGCATGGGAAGTCCTGCCTCCTTTGCCGCTGCAAATTCGGGGTTATCCGCATGAATCGCCGCGGTATACACAACGAGCTTAGGCGCGGGAGAAAGATTTGCCGCGCACTGTCCGATGTGAATGACCGCACCTTTTTCTGCAAGTTTATCGGTGAGTGCGGAGGCTTTCGAATCCGAGCCGGATACGTGAAACCCTTTGGCAAGCAGAAGCTCGGCAATTCCGCTCATGCTGATACCGCCGATACCGATAAAATGAATATGAATGGGAGACTGAAAATCAATTTGATACATGAACGCACTTCCTATCGCAAATAATAATAAGTAGATTCTGTGGCTATTATATATCTATTAAGGAAAAAACACAAATAGATATTCCAAAACAAAAAAATGCATAATAAAAAATAGAAAAAAATCAGAACATGTCAAAAATGTTCACAATTTTTTTGAAAAAAAGAGCAGTTTTTTGTAAATTATATTCACTTTCCGATGAGGGTGTGCTATAATAGGAACAATATAAGTACTATTTTACTAGATTTTATAAAAACGAGGTGATGTCATGATTAAGAAGGAAATGATTGCCATGCTGCTTGCAGGTGGTCAGGGCAGCAGATTGGGGGTATTGACCGCAAAAGTGGCGAAACCGGCAGTTTCTTTCGGCGGGAAGTACAGGATCATTGATTTTCCGCTGAGCAACTGCATTAATTCAGGTGTTGATACGGTGGGTGTATTGACGCAGTATCAGCCGCTCAGGTTGAATACGCATATCGGTATCGGTATTCCGTGGGACCTGGACAGAAATATCGGCGGTGTGACGGTGCTTCCTCCCTATGAGAAAAGTACCAATACGGAGTGGTATACCGGAACGGCGAACGCGATTTATCAGAACATTGACTACATGGAGACTTACAATCCGGAATATGTGCTCATCCTTTCAGGCGATCATATTTACAAGATGGATTATGAGGTGATGCTCGACTTCCATAAGAAGAACGGTGCGGAGGTAACAATTGCCGCGATGCCTGTTCCGATGGAGGAGGCAAAGCGTTTCGGTATTGTGATTACGGACGAAAACCGCAAGATCGTTGATTTTGAGGAGAAGCCGGAGAATCCGCGCAGTAATCTTGCGTCCATGGGTATTTATATTTTTAACTGGAAGACACTTCGGGAAGCGCTCATTGCCAAGGCGGAACAGCCGGCACTTGACTTCGGAAAGCATGTCATTCCTTATTGCCATGAGAAGGGTGCGCCGATGTACGCCTATGAGTTTAACGGTTACTGGAAGGATGTCGGTACCTTAAACTCTTATTGGGAGGCGAACATGGAGCTGATCGATATCGTTCCGGAGTTCAACCTTTACGAGGAGTATTGGAAAATTTATACGAAGAGCAATCAGCTCTCGCCGCAGTATATTTCGGGCGAAAGCGTTGCAGAGCGAAGCCTGATCGGTGAGGGTTCCGAGATTTACGGCAGAGTGTATAATTCCGTCATCGGCTGCGGCGTGAAGATCGGCAAGGATACCGTTGTGCGTGATTCCATTATCATGAATGATACGGTGATCGGCGATGGCTGCGAGGTGAATAAGGGCATCATTGCCGAGAATGTTGTTATCGGCAACCGGGTGAAGCTTGGCGTTGGCGATGAGGCTGAAAATGATACGATGCCGCATATCTACAACCACGGGATTACGACGATCGGCGAGAGGTCGGTCGTACCGGATGACGTCAGCGTAGGAAAGAATACGGTAATTGCGGGCGTGACAGATAAGGAAGATTATCCGAACGGCGTTCTTGCAAGCGGTAAATCTCTGATTAAGGCAGGTGACTGAATATGAAAGCGATAGGAATCATTTTAGCGGGCGGTAATAATCACAGAATGAAGGAATTAACTCAGAAGCGTGCAATCTCGGCAATGCCGATTGCGGGAAGCTACCGCGGAATTGACTTTGCGCTGAGCAACATGACGAATTCCGGCATCCAGAGAGTCGCGGTATTCACGCAGTATAATGCGAGAAGCCTGAATGAGCATTTAAGTTCCTCAAAATGGTGGGACTTCGGACGGAAGCAGGGAGGGCTGTCCGTGTTTGCGCCGACGGTGACATCCGAGAACAGCAGCTGGTACCGTGGTACGGCAGACGCTATCTGGCAGAACCTTTCTTATCTGAAAAATGCACATGAGCCCTATGTCGTTATCACATCCGGCGATTGTGTATATAAGATGGATTACAACAAGGTGCTGGAATACCATATAGAGAAGAAGGCCGACATCACGGTTGTGGTAAAGGACATGCCGGAGGGCACGAATGTAGAGCGCTACGGAACGGTCAAGATGAACGAGGACAGCCGGATCGAGGAATTTGAGGAGAAGCCGTTGATGGCAAAATCCAATACGATCTCCTGTGGTATCTACATTATCAGAAGGCGTCAGCTCATAGAATTGATCGAGCGCTCTGCGATGGAAGAGAGGATGGATTTCGTCAGGGATATTTTGATCCGGTATAAGAACATCAAGCGCATTTACGGATACAAGACGAAGGATTATTGGAGCAATATTGCAAGCGTTGATGATTATTTCAGAACGAATATGGATTTCTTAAAGCCGGAGATCCGCAATTATTTCTTCGGGGAATATCCGAATATTTACTCCAAGGTAGATGATCTCCCGCCGGCAAAATACAATGTCGGCATGAGCGTGAAGAACAGTCTGATCTCCAGCGGCAGTATCATTAACGGTACGGTAGAGGATTCGGTCATCTTTAAGGAAGTATTTATCGGCAACAACTGCTATATCAAAAATTCCATCATACTTAATGATGTGTATATTGGGGATAATACGCATATCGAGAATTGTATTGTGGAAGGGCATGATACGATCAGAGCCAATTCGTACTATAAGGGAGATGACGGCATCAAGGTTGTTGTCGAAAACAGTGAGAGATATGTATTATAAGCAGCTTGGGGGGGAGTCTGTTACTGTTTCGATGTTAGGTAAGGAACAAAGGGGGATTGCAAATGAACATTACAGATGTTCGTGTCAGGAAGATTACCAAAGAGGGAAAGATGAAGGCGATCGTGTCCATTACGATCGACAACGAATTCGTCATTCATGACATTAAGGTAATTGAGGGGGAAAAGGGAATGTTTATCGCCATGCCGAGCAAGAAGGCGGCGGACGGTGAATACCGCGATATTGCGCATCCGATCAATTCCGATACGCGGGATCAGATTCAGCGGATTATTTTAGAACGCTACGAGCAGGCATTGTTGATTCCCGACGAGGAATAAAAAAGAACGCTACGCGTTCTTTCGAAGAATTGCTAAAGCGATTCTTCTAGGGCTGAGAAATTTCCTATAAGCTAAAAAAGATTGGCAAAAGTGCGCCAATCTTTCAAAGAAATGCCTTCGGCATTTCTTTGAAATTTGCTTCGCAGATTCTTCCGGGCTTGAAAACCTTATTAGTATAAAAGGATGCGAAGGGGTTTTGCAAAAAAAGAATAGCAGTTTACGGCGGGGATGTTGCGAAACATCCCCGTTTTTGGTATGGTAAAAAAGAATGCATCTATAATAAAGAAGAGGGAACGGAAATGTATATCATTGTCGGTTTGGGAAATCCGGGTAAAGAATATGAACATACGCGCCATAACGTTGGCTTTTGCGTGATTGACGCGCTTGCGGAAACATATCGGATCAATGTCACGGAAAAAAAGCACAAAGCGCTGATCGGAAAGGGCATGATCGACGGAAAAAAGGTCTTGCTCGCCAAGCCGCAGACGTATATGAATTTAAGCGGCGAGAGTATCCGCGCGCTGCTTGATTATTATAAAGCGGACGAACGGGAGGATCTGCTCGTGATTTATGATGACATCAGCCTTGATGTCGGTAAGCTGCGCATCCGCAAGAAAGGAAGCGCGGGGGGTCATAATGGGATTAAGAGTATACTGGCTCATTTGGGGCATGATGAGTTTGTACGGATCAAGGTCGGCGTCGGCGATAAACCGGAGGGCGGCGATCTGGTCAATCATGTGCTCGGCGGTTTTTGCGGGGAGGACCGTGAAAAGATAAAAGAGAGTATCACACTTGCCAAGGAAGCGGCGGTATCCATTCTGTGTGACGGGGCGGATCAGACGATGAATTTATTTAACGGAAGAAAATGAAGATTTCCTAAGGTTGGAAAATACCCAACCTAAGAAAATCTAAATCATTTTCCAAAGAATCGCTTCGCGATTCTTCTTAGGTTTGAGGCGGGAGATAAAAGCGAACAAGTTATTTGTGCTTGCGCATAAGCTTGCAGGCTGAGTAAGAATGAGGGATTACTATGAACATGCTGACGGCTCCGATCAGAGAGCTTGGAGAATATGAGCAGATGCAAAAGGCGGTCCATAACGGGGAGAGTATGTCCGTGATCGGCTGCGTTGACTCTCAAAAACTGCATATGGTCTATGGTCTTGGGGAGGCATTTCCCTTAAAGATCATTGCGACCTACAGTGACCTTCGTGCGAAGGAGATCTGTGATGATGCGGCACTTTATGACAGAAATGTCATGTACTATCCGGCAAAGGATTTGATCTTTTATCAGGCGGATGTGCATGGCAATGAGCTTGTCAGCCAGCGTGTGCGCTGTCTGAGAAGCATTTTGCAGGGTGAAGCTGTCACGGTTGTCATGACATTCGACAGTCTGATGACACCGCAGATGCCGCCCGAGATTTTATATGACAGTATTGTCATAATTAAAGAGGGCGGCATGGTCGATACCGGCGCGCTTTCCGGGCGGCTGGTTTCCATGGGATATGAAAAAACTGCACAGGTAGAAGCGCCGGGACAGTTTAGCGTTCGCGGCGGTATTATTGATGTGTTTGACTTAACGGAGGAAAATCCTTACCGGATCGAACTGTGGGGCGAGGAGGTAGAGTCGGTACGAAGCTTTGATATTTTAAGCCAGCGTTCCCTTGAGGGCCTGAAGGAAATCCGCATTTATCCGGCGGCGGAAATGATCCTGACACCGGAGCGCATCGCGCAGGGCATGGAGCGGATGAATCGGGAAGCGAATGAGGTGGCGGCGCGTTTTCGGAGCGGTTTTCAAACGGAAGAAGCGCACCGTATCCGCGTGATGATGCAGGAACTGACGGAGCTGCTCACGGAGTCGGCGTCGGTGGACGCGGCGGGCTTTCTCAACATGGAAAGCTATATCCGCTATTTTTATCCCGAGGCGGTGAGCGTGCTGGAGCTTTTTGATAAAAAAAAGCTGCTGCTCGTCTTGGATGAGCCGGCAAGGATTAAGGAGCATGCGGATGCGGTGGAACTGGAGTTTCGGGAAAGCATGATGCACCGTGCCGAGAAAGGCTATCTTTTGCCGCAGCAGATGAATATCTTAACGTCCGTGGAGGAGATATTTGCCAAAATATCGGGTTATGGTGTCATGGCGCTTTCCACGATGGAATTTAAGAATGTGCCGATGAAGTTCCTGCGTAAATTTTCCGTTACGGTACGAGGCGTTGCTTCTTATAATAATAGCTTTGAAACGCTTGTAAAAGAATTGGAGCAGTATCATAAAAAGGGCTTCCGCGTCATGCTTTTTTCGACATCGAGGACAAGGGCGAAGCGCCTTGCCGAGGACTTACGGGAGCGGGAATTAAACGCATGGTATACGGAGGATCTGCAAAAAGAGTTAAAGCGCGGCGAGATCGCGAGCGTCAGCGGCACGGTGCGCAGGGGCTTTGAGTATCCGGAGCTGCAGTTTGTCGTGCTTTCGGAAAATGATATTTTTACGGCGCATAAGACGAAAAAACGATATAAAAAGGCGTATGACGGTCAGAAGATCAGGAGCTTTTCGGACTTAAAGGCGGGCGATTACGTCGTACATGAAAATCACGGACTCGGCATTTACCGCGGTATTGAAAAGATCGAGATGGATAAAGTCACGAAGGACTACATGAAGATCGAGTACGGCGGGGGCGGTATCCTTTATGTGCTGGCGACGGGCTTAGATGCAATCCAGAAATATGCGTCGGGTGATGCGGCGAAGACGCCGAAGCTCAATAAGCTCGGCACAACGGAATGGGAGCGGACAAAGAGCCGCGTGCGCGGCGCGGTCACGCAGGTCGCGCAGGATCTCGTGGAGCTGTATGCCGAGCGGCAGCACAAAGACGGCTATGTCTACGGCGCGGATACGGTATGGCAGAGGGAGTTTGAGGAGCTGTTTCCGTATGAAGAGACGCAGGATCAGTTGGATGCGATCGAAGCGGTAAAAAAAGATATGGAGAGCCACAAGATCATGGATCGTCTGATCTGCGGGGATGTCGGATACGGCAAAACGGAGATTGCCATCCGCGCAGCGTTTAAGGCGGTACAGGAAAATAAGCAGGTCGTGTATCTCGTGCCGACGACGATCTTGGCGCAGCAGCATTACAATACGTTCGTACAGCGCATGAAGGAATTTCCTGTGCGCATCGAGCTGCTTTCCCGCTTTCGCTCCGCGGCGCAGCAGAAGAAAACGATCGAAGCGCTTCGGACAGGTATGGCGGACATTGTAATCGGAACGCACAGAGTACTTTCCGCAGACGTGCAGTTTAAGGACTTAGGTCTGCTGATCGTGGATGAAGAACAGCGTTTCGGTGTCACGCATAAGGAAAAGATCAAAAAACTGAAAAACACGGTGGATGTCATGACGCTGACGGCGACGCCGATCCCGCGCACAATGCATATGAGCCTGATCGGAATCCGTGACATGAGCGTGTTAGAGGAAGCGCCGAACGAGCGGCTTCCGATTCAGACGTATGTCATGGAATATAATGAAGAGATGGTGCGGGAGGCGATCGTGAGGGAGCTTTCCAGAGGCGGCCAGGTATATTATGTCTATAACCGCGTGCACAACATTGCCGATATTACCGATATGCTGAAGGCGCTCGTGCCGGAGGCGAATATCGCTTATGCGCACGGGCAGATGCGCGAGACGGACTTGGAACGCATCATGTTTGATTTCATAAACGGCGAGATTGATGTGCTTGTTTCCACGACGATCATTGAAACGGGGATGGATATTTCCAATGTCAATACGATGATCATCCATGATTCCGACACGATGGGCTTAGCGCAGCTTTATCAGCTCCGGGGGCGTGTCGGGAGGTCAAATCGCACCGCGTATGCGTTTCTGATGTATCGGAGGGATAAGCTGTTAAAAGAGGTTGCAGAGAAACGCTTACAGGCGATCCGCGAGTTTACGGAGCTGGGAAGCGGCATTAAGATTGCCATGCGTGACCTGGAGATCCGCGGCGCGGGAAATCTGCTTGGCGCGGAGCAGCACGGACACATGGAGGCGGTCGGTTATGATCTCTACTGTAAAATGCTGGGCGAGGCGGTCAAACGGCTGAAAGGGGAGGGCGAGCGTGCTGATTTTCAAACGACGGTTGATCTCGATGTGGATGCGTATATCCCGCCGTCCTATATCGTTAACGAGGTACAGAAGCTGGATATTTACAAACGGATCGCGGCGATAGAGAGTGAGGAGCAGGCGGAGGATATGCGGGATGAGCTGCGTGACCGTTTTGGGAAGGTGCCGAAATCCGCACAAAACCTCATGCGCATTTCACTCATCCGCACGTCGGCGCACAGGCTTTATGCCACGGAGCTGAAAGGCGAAGCGGGCAGGCTGCGCATCACGATGCTGCCGCAGGCGCCTGTCAATGTCGTGAAGCTGCCGGAATTTATTTCCTCGTTTGACGGGGCGCTGAAATTCGAGACAAAGGGCGTTCCGGCGTTTGTATACACCTATCCGAAGATCGGAATCGTTGAGAAGGATGAGAGCCGCTTAATGGATGTCTGCGAGCAGGTGCTTTCGCGCATGAGAGCACTTTTCGAAGGATAGGCGGAGCGGGATCGTGCAGGAACAAAAGGGTGTGTAAAGGACCGTGCAGAGCGTCCGTGAGAATATGATCGATCGTACAAAAGAGTGTGCGGGAAGAAAAAATGTCGTAAAAGAAGTGTAAAAAATACAGTATGAAAGGCGGGAGAATCATTGAAAAATCCTGCCTTTTTTAGTAGAATAAAAACAGACAATTTTTGGCAGGGCAAAGCACGAGCCAATGGGCAACTGCGTTTGGTGATTATCAGAGGCAAACGATGAGGAAGGGAGAGGCAGATTCATGTACTATGTCGGTATCGATCTCGGAACCTCGGCAGTCAAGCTGCTGTTGATGGACGAAAAAGGAGAGATCAAAAAAATCGTTTCCAAGGAGTATCCGTTATATTTTCCACATCCGGGCTGGTCGGAGCAAAAACCGGAGGATTGGTATGAAAAAAGCATGGAGGGACTTTCGGAGCTGCTTGACGGCTGTGACAGATCGCAGGTTGCAGGCATCAGCTTCGGCGGTCAGATGCACGGACTTGTCATTTTGGACGAGCAGGATCGCGTGATCCGTCCGGCGATTCTTTGGAATGACGGCAGAACCTATGAGGAAAATGATTACTTAAATCAGACGATCGGTAAGGAAACCTTATCGCGTTACACGGCAAATATTTCGTTTACGGGATTTACGGCACCGAAGCTGCTGTGGGTCAAAAACAAAGAACCTGAAAATTTCGCGCGCATTCGAAAGATCATGCTGCCGAAGGATTACCTTGCTTATCGGCTGACAGGCACGCATTGTACGGATGTATCCGATGCGTCCGGCATGTTGTTGTTTGACGTCAAAAACCGTTGCTGGTCAAAAGAGATGCTGGACATCTGCGGCGTGACACAGGATATGATGGCGCAGGTGTATGAGAGTTATGAGTGCGTCGGTACGCTGCTGCCCGACGTTGCAAGAAAGCTCGGACTTTCCGAAAATGTGAAAGTGGCAGCAGGCGCGGGCGATAATGCGGCGGCGGCTGTCGGAACGGGAACGGTCGGCGACGGAAGATGCAATATTTCGCTCGGTACGAGCGGCACGATCTTTATTTCCATGAAGGACTTCGGTGTGGATAAATTTAACGCACTGCATGCGTTCGGACATGCCGACGGGCACTATCATCTGATGGGATGTATGTTAAGCGCGGCCTCCTGTAATAAATGGTGGATGGACGATATTATCGGAACGAAGGATTATGCCGCGGAGCAAAAGCAGATTGCGAAGCTTGGCGAGAATCATGTTTATTTCCTGCCGTATCTCATGGGGGAGCGCTCTCCGCACAATGATCCCGACGCGAGAGGAACGTTTATCGGACTGACGATGGATACGTCCCGCGCAGACATGACGCAGGCGGTTTTAGAGGGCGTTGCGTTTGCGCTCCGCGATTCATTTGAGGTGGCAAAGGCGCTCGGCGTGACGATCGAGCGGACGAAGATCTGCGGCGGCGGTGCCAAGAGTCCTCTCTGGAAAAAGATCATTGCGAATGTGCTCGGTATCAGGGTTGACGTCATTGAGAGCGAAGAAGGACCGGCAATGGGCGGCGCTATGCTTGCTGCGGTTGCCTGCGGCGAATATGCAGATGTCGAGGAGATCGCGGAGCGGCTTGTCAAAGTGGTGGACACGGTGGAGCCGGAACCGGAGCTTGTTGCAAAATATGAGGAGCGTTATCAGAAATTCAAGCAGATTTATCCGGCGTGTAAGGAGCTGTTTTCAACGCTGGCGGATAAAGAATAGAGTGTGTGATTGCGAAACACATACGTAAAGTATTGAAATGTACAATATATACAATCCAACGCAGGCACGTTTTCGCTGCCTTCCGCTCGTAACGGTACATAACATGCCGGAATACGGCATGCAAGTACCGACGGCGTCAGAGCACCTGCTCATGGCGCTGTATATATTGTACAATTATGGATGTTATTAAATGTGCTTCGCAATAGATTAAATGGGTAAAGAGGAAGGGAAAGGAGCAGGAAGATGAAGGTTTTACAGATTAGCGACCCCGCATTTCGCAAATACGGACGGAAGGTGGAGGGGATTGATTTTACGGAACTCGTGGACAAGATCAACGAGATCACGCCGCTTCCCGACGGTGTGGCGTACGAGCCGTCCATTCCGGAATTAGAGGCGCTTGACGCGGCAGCGCAGATCAGCGCAAAGCTGTACGGAGAGCTGCCGATCGAGATCGGATATTGCAACGGACATAATGCGATGTTGAATGCGTTGGAATACCACAGAAGCTCGGAGATCAATGTCGCGGCGACGGACGCAATCCTTATGGTTGGCGCGCAGCAGGACATTACGGATGATTTTACATATGATACCTCGCTGATCGAGGCATTTCTCGTTCCGGCAGGAACAGCGGTCGAGATTTATGCGACCACGCTGCATTATGCGCCGTGCAATCAGAACGGTAAGGGCTTTAAGGTTGGGATCGTGCTCCCGAAAGGGACGAATTATCCGCTTGAGAAGAAGCATGAAGGATGGGAGGACAGTCTCATCACTGCAACGAATAAATGGCTGATCGGGCATGCCGAGGGTGGGCTGCCGGAAGGCGCGCATATCGGTCTGATCGGCAAGAACTTAAATATTGACGAGTGATCCGCTGACGTGCGGTGCAGCAGAGTCCCTTTTTAGGGCAGGATTCGCGGCATCATGAAATACGTTAAGTAAAAAGTGAAACAATATAGAACTTGTTAAAATACATGTGGACGAACCGGGGGTTTTGAGATATAATAATCGAAAGACATGGTCTTTGTCTGATAGAACATTTGCCGCGGAAACAGCGGTTATGGGTATTAGTAAAATCAAAATGATAAGGGAGGAAATCAAACAATGATGAACAACACACCAACAGTAAAGATCGGTATTGTCGCAGTCAGCCGTGACTGTTTTCCGGAGTCGTTATCGGTGAACAGAAGGAAGGCGCTCGTAGCCGCGTATGAAAAGAAATACGGCAAAGAGGATATTTATGAGTGCCCGGTTTGCATCGTTGAGAGTGAGATCCATATGGTGCAGGCGCTTGAAGACGTGAAAAAAGCAGGCTGTAACGCGCTTTGTGTATACCTTGGCAATTTCGGACCGGAAATTTCCGAGACGCTTTTGGCAAAGCATTTTGACGGACCGGTGATGTTCTGTGCAGCAGCGGAGGAGTCGCAGGCAGACTTAATGGACGGACGCGGAGACGCATACTGCGGTATGCTGAATGCAAGTTACAACCTGAAGCTTCGCAATATCAAAGCATATATTCCCGAGTATCCGGTCGGCACCGCTGAGGAGTGCGCGGATATGATTCATGAGTTCGTTCCGATCGCATGCGCGGTGGACGGATTAAAGAACTTAAAGATCATTAGCTTCGGACCGAGACCGTTAAACTTCCTCGCATGTAATGCGCCGATCAAGCAGCTTTATAACCTTGGTGTCGAGATTGAGGAAAATTCCGAGCTGGATCTGTTTGAGGCATATCATAAGCATGACAATGACCCGCGTATCCCTGAGGTTGTAGCGGATATGGAAAAGGAGCTGGGCGCCGGAAATAAGAAATCCGAAGTGCTGCCGAAGCTCGCGCAGTATGAGCTGACGCTGCTTGACTGGGTAGAAGCGCATAAGGGTTACCGGAAATATGTTGCGATCGCAGGAAAGTGCTGGCCGGCATTCCAGACGCAGTTCGGCTTTGTTCCCTGCTATGTCAACAGCCGTTTAACGGGACGCGGCATTCCGGTATCGTGCGAGGTAGATATTTACGGCGTATTAAGCGAGTTCATCGGAACCTGTGTCAGCCAGGATGCGGTAACGCTTCTCGATATTAACAATTCCGTTCCTGCGGATATGTATCAGGAGGCGATCGCGGGCAAGTTTGATTATACGCATAAAGATACGTTCATGGGCTTCCATTGCGGAAATACCTGCTCCAGCAAGCTTGCGGCATGTGAGATGAAGAATCAGAAGATCATGGCAAGAAGCCTTCCCGAGGAGGTTACAAACGGCACGCTCGAGGGAGATATTGCGCCGGGCGAGATCACGTTCTTCCGTGTGCAGTCCACCGCGGACAACATTCTCCGCGCGTATGTGGCGGAGGGCGAAGTTCTTCCGGTTGCGACAAAGTCCTTCGGTTCCATCGGCGTATTTGCCATTAAGGAGATGGGCAGATTCTACCGCCACGTTTTGATTGAGAAGAATTATCCGCACCACGGAGCGGTTGCGTTCGGACATCACGGCAAGGCGCTTTACGAAGTATTTAAGTATATCGGCATCCTTCCTGAGGAGATCGGTTATAACCAGCCGGCGCATGCGAAGTACCCGACGGAGAATCCGTTTTAAAAAATGAGCTGCAAATTGGTTGATAACACATAAAAAGAATTGCAAAAGGGCGTTGCGTAAGCAGCGCTCTTTTTTATTGTAAAATGCCCTGAGCAGAAGATGGAGGAAAAGGAATGGATGAAAAGGTATCGACAAATGTAAGGAACTGACAAGAACAGCATAAAAGGATAGGCAATAAAAATGAATAGAAATTAAAGGCATAATTGATTTCAAGACATAATTTTGTTATAATTTATTTTGCTTAATTGTACCATTACGGAGGAAAAAAACGATGAAGGTAGTGTCAGCACATATAAGAAATTTCAGAATGCTAAGAGAGATGGACATAGATTTTGAGGATACGCTGTCTTTGATTATTGGAAAAAATAATTCAGGGAAAACATCTTTTTTGATTGTACTGCAGAGGTTTTTATCAGAAAATAAGCAAGAATTTGTTTTTGAAGACTTTAGTTTAGAGGTTCAACAGAAAATACTTGAATTAGAGAAAAAATCGCTAAAGGCAGAAGAATATAATGAAATTGCATTATCCCTAAAACTTGTCATATCTTATAAACAAACAGACAATCTTGGAACGGCATCAAAACTTCTTTTAGATTTGGATAATTCAAAAACACATTTAGTAATTTTGTTTGAATATGTTTTGACATATGAAAAATATTTAAAACTTGTGAAAGATTATGCGGAATATAGAGGAAAAGGTATAGAGAGGGATTTTCAATATTATGTAAGCAACAATATAAGAAAGTATTTTGATATACGCATAAAGGCATTAGAATATGGAAATGAAAGCAATTTTAAGATTATTACTAATGATATTGTTCAATCCATTATTTCAATGGAAACGATTTGGGCAAAGCGCGATGTAGATAATGAGCAGGGAAAAAGCAAATCATTATCGGTATTAGCGAGTAAATATTATGCAGCAAATGTTTCGTCAGATGCAGAATTTCCGGAATTACAGAAACAGTTGAGTGTAACAGATCAGAGCTTGTCAGGTATATATCAAGGAATATTTTCATCAATTGTAGATGAGATAGCTCAAATGTCCTATAATCCTAAGGAGGCAGAGCTATCAGTTTTATCGACATTAAGTGAAAAAAAGATTTTTCAGGATAATACCACTGTTAAATATAAGCATCAGGATACGTTGCTTCCGGAGGATTATAATGGGCTTGGTTATTTAAATCTTTTTGCAATTATATTTGAAATACGAATTAAATTAAATCATCTGGCCAAGAAAAATAATGCTGAAGAAAACCCGACACCACTTAATTTGCTTTTTATTGAAGAACCAGAAGCACATACGCATCCTCAGATGCAGTATATTTTTATCAATAATATTAAAAAGATATTGAAAACTTACTGCGAAGAATTGGGACAAAATTTCTCTTTACAGACTATAATCAGCACCCATTCATCTCACATGGTTTCTCAGTGTGACTTCAAAGATATAAAGTATTTCTATCGTGAATCGGTTATGAGTGTGAAGTCTAGAAGTCTGAAAAACCTGTATTATAAAATGGTAAGTGCAGAAGATGATGAAAAAAGGAAAGAACAGGAACGGGCATATAGATTTGTGAAACAATATGTTACACTTAATCGGGCTGAACTGTTTTTTGCGGATAAAGCAATTTTGATTGAGGGAGATACAGAGAGAATTCTTTTTTCAGCTATGATGAAGAAGATGGATGATGAGAAAGCGGATTTAATTAAGAAATCGGAGGATTCTGGTACTAATCAAGATGATAAGGGAGGCACTCTCCAAACAGAGCCGTTGCTTTCACAGAATATTTCAGTGGTTGAAGTGGGGGCATATTCTCATATATTTGCTATACTATTAGGATTTTTGGGAATAAAGACTTTGATTGTTACAGATTTGGATTATGCAAAGATAAATTCGAAAGGCAGGGCAGCAGAATGTGCATATCCAGAAGCAACTACCACATCCAATGCCTCAATTAAATTTTTCACTAGTAAAAAGGATTTGGCGGATATTGTTGCGTTATCTAAAAAACCGATTACCTTGAAATATAATGAGGAAACTTTAGAATGGGAAATGTCTAATGAAGGAAATTTACGATTAGTCTTTCAAAAAGAATCAAATGGATATCAGGGACGGAGTTTTGAAGACGCTTTTTTATGTGATAATCTTCAATTCGTTATAGATAATAAAGACAATTTCGCTGGTCTAAAAAACCGAAATAAATTAGAAAGCTTGGGCAATGATTATTTTAATATTGCACATGAGTGTATTAATAGTAAAACGGCATTTGCCTTAGATATTCTTTTATATGGAGGTTCAAAGAACGAAAAATGGAATATACCGCTATATATTAAGGAGGGGTTAGAATGGCTGATACAGTGATGGAGCAGATTTGTACATGCTTAGATAGAAAAAAGAACTTTTTGTTAAGTGGAGGTGCGGGAAGTGGGAAGACGTATACTTTAGTGCAGACACTTCATTATATTTTTAACAGGAATCCAAAGGTACAGGTAGCTTGTATAACATACACGAATGTGGCAGCGGATGAAATTAAAGAGCGGTCCCCTTATTCAAAACTTCATGTTTCGACGATTCATGATTTTTTGTGGGAAGAAATAAAGGATTATCAAAAAAACTTAAAACAAACATTATAGAACTGGTTTCAGGAGATTCCGTAAAAAGTGCTTTAACAATCAGTTATTCGGGAGATAGCCCAATAACTGAAACAGATTTTGATGTTGTTCAATATCAAAATTACAGGGATTTACAAAACGGAATTATATCCCATGATGATGTATTAAAAATTGCCAATTATATGTATGAATCATATCCATTGCTTTCAAAAATACTTTGCGATAAGTATGACTATATTTTTATTGATGAATACCAAGATACGCAAGCATCTGTAATTGAAATATTTTTACAACATATAAAAGAAACAGCAAAACAATCATTGTGCATTGGTTTCTTTGGCGATAGGATGCAATCCATTTATGATACAGGAATAGGAAATTTGCAGATGTATATTGATTTAAAAGATGTTACAGAGATCAAAAAAGCGGATAATTATCGTTGCTCTGTAAAAGTTATCGATTTGTTGAATAGATTACGCTCTGATATAAAGCAGGAGCCAGCAATGAAACGTGAAGATGGAACAATAGTGAATAAAGCTGGTTCGGCTATTTTCCTTTATTCTGACAGTGATTTTAACTTAGAGGATTTTCAGACGAGTAAATATTCTCAAGGATGGGATTTAGAAAATTTTCAAGAAACGAAAGTATTATTTTTAACACATCGATTGAGTGCAGTCCGTTTAGGGTTTGCCGAATTATTGGCGGCATTTTCCAGTTCAGAAAGAATCATAGGGAATAAGCCAGACTTTCTGGCCAAGCACTTACTAAAGATGGGAAATATTTTATACCATTATAGTAATAAATGCTTTTCAGTAGTTTTAGAATTATTACAGAAAAAAATTATGACTAACGCAGACAAACAATCCATAAGCAAGGCGTTATCTGATATTGAAAGCAGCATAGAGACAGGTACTATAGGGGATATAATTGATTGTTTTGATAAAGAAAAGTTTCTTAAAAAAGACGATAGTTTTGAGGCATATGTAGAAAAATATGGTGAGATTTATAATAAAGTAAAAATTTTACCAGCAACTCAGCTCATGTCTTATTTTTCATATTATAATAATTATTCTCCATATTCTACTCAGCATGGTATCAAAGGTGCGGAATTTGAAAATGTACTTGTTGTGATGGATAATGGGAGATGGAATAATTACAATTTCAAATATTATTTTGAACAAACTCCAGGTAAAGAATCTGTTATTCGGAGAACAGAAAGAATTTTTTATGTATGCTGCTCTCGCGCGAAGAACAATTTAATTGTATATTATCCCAATCCAACAACTTCTGTTATTGAAAAAGCTAAAGAACTTTTTGGTGAAGAAAATGTAAAGAAGATGTAATGATATATGCCATAATGTAACTTTTACATATTTATATAATAAAATGTGAAGAGAGGCTTTAGAATGGATAGTCAATTAATACATCCTTTGATTGATGAAATAAAAAATATTCTTGATACTGCTCGAAACAATGTTGCGAGAGAAGTAAATAATGAATTGATTATTTCTTATTGGAAGATTGGAGAGATCATTGTTCGGTATGAGCAGAATGAAAGTATTCGTGCCGCATATGGAGAACAGACATTGAAACATTTATCAAAAGCATTAACGAATGAGTTTGGCAAAGGATTTTCACGTTCAAATTTACAAAATATGAGAGCGTTCTATCTGAATTATGAGAATTGCCAGTCGGTGATTGGCAAATTAAGTTGGACTCACTACTGTGAGCTTTTAACTATTTCGGATAAAGATAAACGTAGCTTTTATGAAAAAGAAGCTGTTAATTCAAATTGGTCTGTTAGAGAATTAAAACGACAAATTGATACCTCTTTGTATGAACGGTTGTTGTTATCTAAAGGGGATATCAATAAACGCGAAGTATTGAATTTAGCATTAAACGGTATTGAAATGAATGAACCGAAGGATATTATAAAAGATCCGTATGTATTTGAATTTCTAGGTATACCAGAAGATAAGCCTATAATGGAAAGTGATTTGGAAAAAGCGTTGGTACAACAAATTGAAAAATTTTTGTTGGAGTTAGGCCGGGGATTTATGTTTGTAGGAACGCAACAGAGAGTTACAATTAATAATACCCATTACTATGCGGATATGGTCTTTTATAACAAGCCGTTAAAATCATATGTGATTATAGAGTTAAAAACAACAAAATTAGTGCCAGAGGCTGTTGGACAATTAAATATGTATCTGAATTATTATGAAAATGAAGTAAATGATGAGGGCGACAACAAGCCAATCGGAATTATTTTGTGTACGGATAAAGATGCGTTGGCAGTCGAATATGCGTTAGGTGGTTTGTCAAGTAATATTTTTGCATCTAAATATACTTATTATATTCCAGATAAACAACAGTTAATTGCAGAGGTCGAGAAAGTGCTTGATCAGTGGTGTGGGGGAAGAGATCTATGAGTAAATACATCACACAGAAAAAAGGTTTGTTTTTTGCGTATTTTATTTTAACGCTGCTGGCGTCCGCAGGCGGTATTGGTTTTGCGTTTGTATTAAGCGAGGTGATCAATCAGGCTGCGGCAGGAAACATGCAGGGATTAATCCGAGCGATCGTTGGCGGAATTATTTTCGTTGTAGCAGTTATTATTTGCGAATGCCTCTATGACAGAGTGATGAACCGAATGCTTTACTATGCCGTAACTTCACTGAAAAATGATTTGTTTTGCGCTTATTTCCGAAAGAATTCCGCAGAATATGAAAAGGATAATAGTGCGCAATATATCAATGAGATCACGAATAATGTAAATAATTTCTCGGATGTATATTTTTCCAATGTATTGGAGCTGCCGATGGTAGTTCTTGTTTTTGTGATTGCGGTTGTTCTCTGCATTGTGATCGAACCGATGATGTTGTTTGTGATCGTAGCGTTTTCCGTAGTGATCGCCATTGTATCCAAGAAATGTGGGCAGGTGCTGCAAAACAGTACCGGAGCGTTTGCGGAAGGAGCGGAAAAATATCTTTCCGTGATCAAAGATTATTTTGCCGGTTACCGTCTGATCAAAAATTATAACCGTACCGCTGCAATCGTATCACTACATAAAGAAGAAAACTTGAGGGCAGAGCGGCTGAGAGAAAAAAACAGCAATAACGGGAGTATGTATGCCAGGGTCAATGAGCTGTTGGGGCTTGCCTCTACGCTGACCATTATGGGTGTGGCGGGGGTGTTCGCCGTGAAAGGCTCTTTTGAAATTGGGATTGTGTTTGCATTTGGTCAGCTTGCGGGGAAGATCATGCAGCCGATCATGCAGGCTTCCGGAATCTATGTACAGTTTCAAGCAGCAA
Source organism: uncultured Lachnospiraceae bacterium (assembly GCA_947176965.1). GTDB lineage: Bacteria > Bacillota > Clostridia > Lachnospirales > Lachnospiraceae > DLAJ01. The sequence goes on from CAMWSU010000005.1 coordinate 59,797, forward strand.
AAGCATTAAGCAAAAAATTTGGCGAAAGTCTGAAATCAGGCATGGAGAATCGGGAAAAGCCGTTAAAAAAATCGGAGTTTTCCAGCGGGATTACCGTGCGGAAATTGAGTTTTGCTTATCCGGTCAAAAAGGAGGATTCTGCAGAAAACGACACGACATCCGTGATAGAAGGCGGCACTGCAGTTGCGATGGAAAGTGGGGCGGACAGAAAGCAGGAAAGGGTTCTCGAAGATGTCAGTATGACCTTTCAAAAAGGCGGAAAGTACCTGATCACAGGAAAGAGTGGGACGGGAAAGAGCACACTTCTGCACCTTCTTGCGGGATTGTATGATGATTATGAGGGAAGCTTAAAATATGATGATGCGGAAGTACGCGATATGGATGCTGAGAGTCTGCATTCGTTAGTCAGTGTGGTGTCTCAGGAGGCGTTCCTTTTTAACGATACACTGAAAAATAATATTGCGCTGTATGATGACCGCTATCGGGAAGAAAACATTCTGAGAGCAGTTCGCCTTGCCGGTTTGGAAGAACTTGTAAAAAGACTTTCCGATGGAAATAACATGGGATTGGATGTTGTAGTATCCGAGAACGGAAGCAATTTTTCGGGCGGTGAGAAGCAGCGTATCAATCTTGCAAGAGCAATACTGAGAGGATCACCGGTATTACTTTTGGATGAGTTTACCGCCAGCCTTGATGAAAAGACTGCGGATGAGGTGGAACGTGCCGTGCTTGAACTTGATGGCGTTACCATTCTTTTTGTTACCCATAAGGTGAACGAAAAACTGGCAGAGCGTTATGACGGCAGGTATGAGGTCGGATAAATTAACTAATACATATGTTTTTTTAGGAGAGCAGGACCCCTTGATGATGGTTCTGCTTTTCTTTATGTATCCGGTGGCAAATTCGATGGTATTGTGTGCGTGCATGTGGTAAGATTGTAGCATGAAATCATGCAATAAACGGAAATGGAACGGAGGAGCTATCATGGAAAAGTCTATTCAGACATACTATAAAAAACTAAATAACTACTATGATTCTGACGGAAGATTAATGCAATATCCTTCGAAAAGACCGATGAGGGTCATTGCGCTCATCAGAATCACAGAACAAATGGACGCAGATAGAAAATATACAGAAAAAGACATCAACGAAATCATCAGACAGCGCATTGCATTTGATGATATAGAGTTGATTCGCAGGGAAATGTATCAATATCAATTTCTCGGAAGACTTCGGGACGGTTCGGAGTATTGGGTAGAAAAGGAGTGGAAAAATACTTATGCGGAATATATCGGGGAGGATTAGAACCGGAAACAGGAAGAACGCTATAACGGCAGGTATGAGGTCGGAAAAATATTAAAAAACGGAGGGTGCATATGGACAGAGCGGAAGCGAGAAAAAGGGCGGAAGAATTGGTAGACCGGATGACGGTGGAGGAGATGGCGTCGCAGCTGAGATTCGACGCGCCTGCGATCGAACGGCTCGGCATACCGGAATATAACTGGTGGAACGAGGGGCTTCACGGCGTGGCGCGCGCAGGGACGGCGACGATGTTTCCGCAGGCGGTTGCACTTGCCGCGGCCTTTGACGAAGAGCTGATGCAGGACGTAGGAGATGTAATTTCCACGGAGGGCAGGGCAAAATATAATGAGAGCGTCCGGCACGGAGATCGGGACATCTATAAGGGGCTGACGTTTTGGTCGCCCAATATCAATATTTTCCGCGATCCGAGATGGGGCAGGGGACATGAAACGTACGGAGAAGACCCTTATCTGACGGGCGTGCTGGGATGTGCGTTCATTCGCGGTCTTCAAGGTGAGGGCGATGGTGTACCCTACTTAAAGCTTGCTGCCTGTGCCAAGCATTTCGCGGTGCATTCGGGTCCGGAGGCGGTGCGCCATTCTTTTGATGCGCGTGTGAGTGAAAAAGATTTGCGCGAGACATATCTGCCCGCGTTTGAGCACTGTGTGAGGGATGCGCATGTGGAGGCTGTCATGGGTGCTTATAACCGTACAAACGGAGAACCCTGTTGCGGGCATGCGTATCTGATGAAGGAGATCTTGCGCGGGGAATGGCAGTTTGAAGGGCATTTTGTTTCTGACTGCTGGGCAGTGCAGGACTTTCATATGCATCATCATGTGACAAACAGCGCGGAGGAATCCGCGGTGCTTGCGCTGGAGAGCGGCTGCGACGTAAACTGCGGCTGCACCTATCAAAAAATAATGAACGCCTACGGCCTGGGGATGATTTCGCGCGAGACGATTCGGGAATCCGCAGTCCGGCTGTTTACGACGCGTTATCTGCTCGGTATGTTTGAGAAGACGCCCTATGATGCGATTCCCTATGAGAAAGTGGACTGTGTTGAGCATCGTGCGCTTGCGGTAAAGGCGGCGCGGGAAAGCCTTGTTCTTTTGAAAAACGATGGAATCCTGCCGCTCTCGCGTGAACGCATCCGCACGCTGGCGGTCATCGGGCCGAATGCGGACAGCAGAAGAGCGCTGATCGGTAATTATCACGGCACGGCTTCGGAATATGTGACGGTGCTTAACGGCATACGGGAACAGGCGGGTGACGATATGCGCATCCTTTATAGCGAGGGGAGTCATCTGTATCTGGAAAAAGGAGATGCGCTTGCCAAACCGCATCATCTGATTTCGGAAGCGCAGACCGTGGCGGAGCATGCCGATGCGGTCGTATTATGCCTCGGTCTGGATGAGACGCTCGAGGGCGAGGAGGGAGATGCGGGGAATGCGGATGCTTCGGGCGATAAAAAGGACTTACAGCTTCCGGCTTCACAGAGGAGACTGCTGGAGCGTGTGCTTGCAGTCGGAAAGCCGACGATCGTCTGCATGCTTGCGGGAAGCGCCATTGATATGAATCTTGCCTCGGAGCGTGCGTCCGCGATCATGCAGGTATGGTATCCGGGCGCGCTTGGCGGGCGTGCGGTTGCGGAAGCACTGTTCGGTGTGTATTCACCCTCGGGTAAGCTGCCGATCACGCTGTATCGGAATCTGGACGGGCTGCCGGAATTTACGGATTATTCCATGAAAGGCAGAACTTACCGCTATATGGAGAATGAGCCGCTCTATCCGTTCGGGTATGGACTGACTTACGGAAAGATCACGCTGGAGGAATGCGGGATTGTGACAGGCGGAGCAGGAGCATCCGGTGAGACAAATATGTCAGACAGAGAGGAACCGTCGGCGGTCAAAGCTGTGCCCTTGAAAGAAGGAAGCGCTGACATCCTTCAAGTCATGACTCTTGATAAACAGGATTATGAAAAAGCGGCGAAGGAGGGACTGACGCTTTATGCCGACCTGCGGAATGAAAGCAGGATGGTCTTATCCGAGGTGCTGCAGGTGTATGTGAGAGTGGGGGGAAGTGAAAATGAGGTGAGGAATCACCGCCTCTGCGCATTCCGAAGAATCTCCTTAAAGCCCGGCGAACAAAAACGGGTGACGCTGGAAATCAGAGCACAGGCGTTTGCCACGGTAAATGAGCAGGGAGAATATCATGCGGATGGAGAGAGCGCGAAATTGTTTGTCGGTTTTGGGCAGCCGGATGCGCGAACGGTAGAATTGCTTGCGTTCGCAACTCAAAATTAACACAAAAATTTTCAAAAGCAACTCCAAATTGGTAGAGTTGACATCCGTGCACGGCTAGAATGGAGCCCATAAGGAGGGATGATGAAAATGAATTTTGCACAGAATTTACAAAGCATCAGAACAAGAAATGGGCTGACACAGGAACAGTTGGCAGAGGAGCTCGATGTGACGCGGCAGTCCGTATCGAAATGGGAGAGCGGCGCGAGCTTTCCTGAAATGGATACGCTCTTAAAAATCTGTGAGCGCTATCGGGTAAGCATGGACGAACTTTTGCGGGGCAGCGTCGAGGAGCATCATGAGGAGGAGGCGCAAAGCTTTGTCCGGCATATGAAGATATTCAGTATCCAAATGGCGCTTTCGATACCGGCGATCATCATGGCACTGGCGGTGGTCTCTTTTTTGGACGGGATTGCGTCGGAAGCTTTTATGGGGGCGTTTTTTCTGACGATCGTGACCGTCTCCGTGATCACCCTGATCGTGTCGGGCATGGAGCATTCTCGCTATGTCAAAAAGCATCCGAAAATACAGCCGATTTATTCGGAAAAGGAAATAGAGCGGGCGGATCGCGTTTTCTCATGGGCGATTGCGGTGGGTGTCGGACTGATCTTAATCGGGCTGATCGTTTCTTCCTATGTTGACGATGCCTATGACAGAGTCATTTACTCGAATGCGGCGGGAGCAATCTTTCTTGCGATGGTTGCACTGGGGGTCGGCATTTTTGTTTTTTTCGGGATACGGCGCAGCATTTACCATGTAGAGGACTACAATAAAGAAAATGCCTGTGCGTACAGTAAGGATAAGGCAGGGAAATTGACGGGCGCAGTCTGCGGCGTGATCATGCTGGTCGCGACCTGCGTGTTTCTCGTGTGGGGCTTTTGGGGAACGCCGGGCGGAATGTGGACCGGAAATTGGCGGGATTATACGGGACATTGGAACATTTCGTGGATTTCGTTCGTGGTCGGCGGTATCCTCTGCGGCATTGCAAGTATTATCATAAATGCCGTCTCTGATAAGGAAGAAGACCGGGATAGGGAAGAAGACGAAAATGTTCCCAAATAAATGATATTGGATAATAAGGTCAGATCTAAGGAATGAAAAGGGCTGCTGCAACAGCCCTTTTTGCGTGAAGTGGTTCCGCGGTGTTTCTTGGGTTATGCGGGAAGAAATATTGATTGACAAAAGTAGAGAACTGTTGTACTATGAATTGTAGTAGAAACTATAATGTCAGGCAACAAAAGAAAGGGGACAGTTTATATGAAAAAGAGATGGATGGCAGCGGCGTTAGCGGGAGTGATGTTTATGGCAAGCGGGATGGCGGTTTCTGCGGAGTCATTGACCCGGTCAATCGGCGGGATGAGCTTTACGGCATATTCGAGTGCATATAAAGCGGGTGCCGATGCCGGAACGGTGAGCGACAAGTCGCAGTTAAGTATGTCAGTAAGCGCGACATATGGGTATGTAAATACAACCACTTATGTTAGTGGGACTACTCCAAAATCTACGAGTGGTTCTGCGGCCGCAGCGGTTTCCTTCAGTGCACCGAAAAATTGCCAAAGTGTAGGTGTTAACGCTTCTCATACGGCATCAGCCGGATCGGAATCATGGTCGGGAAGTACATCGGCGACGTATCCGAATTAATCACACGGTATGAAAAGCATGGTTGCTATCGCATGTTGTGCGGGACGCACAGAAGGAGGAGATAGATGGGTTTATTCGGTATTAATAAGAAAGATAGAAGAAGGGGATTCTGTTATCTGACATGCGGAGCGATCATGCTTTTGTCCCTGTTCGGCTGTGCTTCACGGGCGGGGGAAATGAAGGAAGAAACCTTCGACACAGAATTGACAGAAACAAACGGGGCGCCGAAAGATGGTGAGATCATTTGGACAATACCGGAGGATTATTGCAATCTGGATCAGTATGCGGACAAACTCAATCAGAAGCTGGCGGAGGACGGCTACAGCTTTCACGTTGTTTTTCAGTATCTCCCGCAAAACAATTATCAGGCTGGGGTTGGAAAACGACTTGCAGAGGGAAGTACGGATATTGCATTTTTGGGGCTTAACAGTGGGGGTGACAATGCGGCGGCTGCACTGATCAGAGAAGGGAATCTGGAGGAGTTGACACCGTTTTTGGGCAGTGATAAAGGAATGGCACTGAGAGATTTTTATTATGAAGGTGTCTGGGAT
>CAMWSU010000006.1 GCA_947176965.1 uncultured Lachnospiraceae bacterium
GAAAAAACAGAAACCGAAGCGCAAAAAAGAAAAGGTAGGAAAACAAAAGAAAGCAGCGGATTCGGAAAATGAATCAAAGGAACCCGGATTTTTTGCTAAGCTTTTCAACATTCTTCTTGAGGAAGCGGACGAGGAGGAGGAACAGCCGCAGGAGCTGGAGGTATCCGATGAAAACCGCGAGATCATGGCTATGATGGAGAACGAGAAGATCGAGAATAAGAAGCCCGGTTCCAAGAAAGCGAAAAAAGGCAAAAAGGGAAAAGCAGACGCAAAGCAGGCGGATGACGGCGAGGGCGATGAAGAAGCACCCGTAGACGAGAAAAAAGCAAAGAAAGAAAAAAAGAAGAAAGAAAAGAAGGAACAGAAAGAGAAGGAAAAGAAAGAAAAAGAGCAGGAGGAGAAGGCAGTACCAACTAAGAAACTGCCGAGAGCGAAGGTATTTTCTATTTTTGCGTTCTGCTTGACATTACTGGCGGTGATCGTGATTCTTTGCCTTGTCATTCCGAAGCAGCATGACTTGAAAACGGCGCGAGAGGCATATTATAACCGTGATTATTTAACCGTATATCAGAACATGGACGGAAAGGATTTGAGTGACAGTGACTATATTCTGTATATGCGGAGCAGAATGGTCCTGAATATGCAGGGCAAGCTGGATAATTATCTGATTTATATGGGAATGGACAAGGAAATGGCGGCATTGAATGAATTAATGCTGGCAGTCCACTATTATCAGTCAAATCTCTCAGTAGCGGAGAGTTATGGCGCGGTCGAAGAGATGAATACGGTTTACAGGCAGGTGCTTTCCGTGCTTGATCAGCAATATCGGTTGAGTGAGGCGGAAGCGATTGAAATTTTTGCGCTGGATGACCTAAGCTATAATGAACGGCTTTATTATCTTGTACACGGTACAGAGTTTGTCGCACCTGATATCCCGCAGAACGGTTCTACGAACAATATGGGAAACATCGGAACGAGCGGTATCGGAGATGAGATCTTGGATGATATGCTGTCGGAGGAAAATGAGCTGTCCGGCGGCGATCAGCCGCAGGATACGTTCAATGATGCGTCGGATGCGGGTTCTGATACCGGTCTGGCAGATCCGGTGGCTGACTGGCCGGTGAATGACGGGAATGAGTACTGGCCGGAAAGCGATTGGTCGGACGGTTCCGGGACGGATGCGGGCAATGAGAATTGGCAGCCGGATACAGGCGGGGAGAATCCGTCTCAGAATACGCCGGGTGAGTCACTGTCACAGGGAAACGGCGATGAATTATACAGCGGTGAGGTACAGAACGGAAGCGTGGTATTACAGTAAGGAATGGAGCAGTCATGATAGCGATCATTGATTATGATGCCGGAAACATCAAAAGCGTGGAAAAAGCATTTCGTTTTTTGGGCGCGGAGGTCTGTGTTACGCATGATGCGGATGTGATAGAGGCAGCCGAAAAAGTTGTCCTTCCCGGCGTCGGCGCATTTGGCGACGCCATGAATAAGTTGCATCAATATCATTTGGTGGAGACCATTCATCATGTGATCGAAAAAGGCACGCCGTTTTTGGGAATCTGCCTTGGCATGCAGCTCTTGTTTGAGCGAAGCGACGAGAGCGAGGGCGTGAAGGGGTTGGGAATTCTGAAAGGGGAGATTTTACGTATTCCGGATTCGCAGGGCATCAAAGTTCCTCACATCGGCTGGAATGCGCTTTCCTTTCCGAATAAAGGCAGACTGTTTGAGGGAATTCCGGCGGGAAGCTATGTTTATTTCGTTCATTCTTATTATTTGAAGGCGGAGGAGGAGCGCATTGTGACGGCGGCGACGGAGTACGGTGCGCATATCCATGCCTCTGTGGAAAAAAACAATGTGTTTGCATGCCAGTTCCATCCCGAAAAAAGTTCGGATGTCGGGCTGCGGATTTTGGAAAACTTTATTCAGCTCGGAGCGTCATAAGGAGTACATGACGTTTTCGGGGAATATAATTTTTTCGAGAGATGAAGGAACAGCAGAGAGAAGAGGAATTAGATTTGAGCAGCGGAGAAGTGCAGCCGAAAAATCTTCATACAAAAAGAATCATTCCGTGCCTTGATGTCAACAACGGGCGCGTTGTCAAGGGCGTCAATTTTGTGAATCTGACGGATGCGGGCGATCCGGTCGCTATTGCTGAGGCATACGATAAGGCAGGGGCGGATGAGCTTGTTTTTTTGGATATAACGGCGTCCTCGGATCATCGCGCGACGGTCGTGGATATGGTACGGAGAGTCGCGGAAAAAGTCTTTATCCCGTTCACGGTTGGCGGCGGTATCCGCACGGTCGAGGATTTTAGGGTCATTCTGCGCGAGGGTGCGGACAAGGTTGGCATCAACAGCGCGGCGATCATGAATCCGCAGCTTATCAGCGACGCGGCGGATAAATTCGGCTCTCAGTGCGTGGTAGTTGCGATCGACGCGAAAAAAAGGACGGACGGCGGCTGGAACATTTATAAAAACGGCGGTCGTGTGGATATGGGAATCGACGCCGTCGAATGGGCGGCGAAGGCCGAGAAGCTCGGTGCGGGAGAAATTCTGCTCACGAGCATGGACTGCGACGGAACAAAGGAAGGCTATGATATTGCGCTGACACGGGCGGTCTGCGATGCGGTTTCCATCCCCGTGATCGCATCCGGCGGCGCGGGAACGCTTTCGCATTTTTATGATGCGGTGACGGACGGCGGCGCGGATGCACTGCTTGCAGCGTCATTGTTTCATTTTAAGGAAATGGAGATTTGCGAGGTCAAACGTTATCTGCGAGAGCGGGGGATTTCTGTCCGGCTGTAAGTGGGCAGATCACGGATGCAGGACAAAGCTGTATTGATTCGGATGCAGGATAAAGCTGTATCGATCAGGATGCAGGAAAAAAGAATGGAGAGAAAACGATGTCGGCGATCAGTAATGATTGGCTGGAGCCCTTAAGCCCGGAGTTTCGCAAGCCGTATTATCGCAAATTACACCAGACGATCGTGGAGGAATATCAGACGCGGCCGGTTTTTCCGCCGTCGGATGATATTTTTAATGCGTTTCACTTGACGCCGCTCCATGAAGTAAAGGTCGTGATTTTAGGGCAGGATCCATATCATAATGTCGGACAGGCGCACGGACTTTGTTTTTCCGTTAAGCCCGATGTGGATATTCCACCCTCTTTGGTCAATATTTATCAGGAGCTGCATGATGATCTAGGATGTGAGATTCCGGATAACGGTTACCTTGTCAAGTGGGCGAAGCAGGGCGTTCTGATGTTAAATACCGTATTGACCGTGCGGGCGCATCAGGCAAATTCGCACAGAGGCATCGGCTGGGAGGAGTTCACCGATGCGGCGATCCGCATTTTGAATGAACAGGATCGGCCAATTGTATTTATTTTATGGGGAGCGCCCGCGCAGCGCAAAAAAGCAATGCTGAACAATCCGAAGCACTTGATTTTGGAAGCGCCGCATCCGAGTCCGCTGTCTGCATATCGCGGATTTTTCGGAAGCAGACCGTTTAGTAAAACGAATGATTTTTTAACTGCGAACGGCTTAAGTCCCATTGACTGGCAGATTGAAAATCGGGAAAAATAGTGACTGGCATGTATTCTCCGAAATAGGAAAGGAATCGTATGGAAAAGAAAACGTTTGTGACAAAAGAGCAGATTGCCGAGATTGTAAAGACGTATCCGACGCCGTTTCATATTTATGACGAAAAAGGAATTCGGGAGAACGCAAAGGCGGTGAAAGAGGCTTTTTCATGGAATCCGGGATTCAGGGAGTATTTTGCGGTCAAAGCAACGCCGAATCCGTATATCATTGACTTGATGCGGGAGTTCGGCTGTGGGTTTGACTGTTCCTCATTGACCGAGCTGATGCTGGCGCACGCCATGGGCGCGGGCGAGAATGAGATCATGTTTTCTTCCAACGACACGCCGGCAAAGGAGTATGCGTTTGCTGACCGGATCGGCGCGATCATTAATCTGGATGATATTACACATATTGATTTTTTGGAAAAGACGCTCGGCAGACTGCCGGAGACGATCAGCTGCCGTTACAATCCGGGCGGTCTGTTTAAGATGAGCAACGGCATTATGGATAATCCGGGTGATGCGAAATACGGCTTTACGACGGAGCAGCTTTTGGAGGGCATGCGCATCCTGAAGCAAAAGGGCGTGAAGCATTTTGGTATCCATGCTTTTTTGGCGAGCAATACCGTGACGAACGAATACTATCCGATGCTGGCGAAGATTTTGTTTGAGCAGGCGGTCAGAATCCATCAGGAGACGGGCGCGCATATTGCGTTCATCAACCTTTCGGGCGGCGTCGGCATCCCGTACAGACCGGATCAGGAGCCGAACGACATCCATGAGATCGGCGAGGGCGTGCGCAAGGTGTATGAGGAAGTGCTTGTACCTGCGGGCATGGGAGACGTCGCGATCTATACCGAGATGGGACGTTTTATGACAGGACCTTACGGGGCGCTTGTGACAACGGCGATTCATGAAAAACACACGCATAAGGAGTATATCGGCGTGGACGCCTGCGCGGTCAACCTGATGCGCCCGGCAATGTACGGCGCTTACCATCACATCACGGTTTTAGGAAAAGAGGATGCGCCCTGCGACCATAAATACGACGTAACGGGTTCCCTGTGTGAAAATAATGACAAATTTGCCTTAGACCGGATGCTGCCGGAGATTGAGATGGGAGATTATCTTGTGATCCATGATACAGGAGCGCATGGTTACGCAATGGGCTATAATTATAACGGAAAATTGAAATCGGCGGAGTTGTTGTTAAAAGAAAACGGAGACGTGAAGCTGATTCGCCGTGCGGAGACGCCGGAGGATTATTTCAGAACCTTCGACGGACTTGATTTTTACGGGAAGCTGGATTTTAACGTATAAGAGCAGGCTTAAAAAATCATCCATTCTGCCGTGAAACTGCTTGCCATTTTTCCTTTTTTATGGTAGTATAGTTTTCGGTGCAGACATGCCGGCATGTCGGAATGGCAGACGAGGCAGACTCAAAATCTGTTGGTGGCAACACCGTGTGGGTTCAAGTCCCACTGCCGGCAGGAAAAAGACCTGAAAATCGGATGATTCAGGTCTTTTTATTTTATCCGATTTCATAGGTCTTTCAGAAAGATCCGCTATGAAGACGGAATAACAAATGAATGTACAGAAGTTGAGTAGCGAAAGGAGATGGCAGCATGGCATCATGGATGGTACATCTGCGCATTGCGGACAGGCTTCTTATGCGTCTTTCGGATGTGAGCGCAGAACATTTTATTATGGGAAATATTGCGCCGGACAGCGGCGAACCGAACGAGGACTGGAGCAGTTATACGCCGGACAAGACGACATCGCATTATGAAGAGCGCGGCGCGGACGGAAAAAAGGTCATACGGATAGACAGATATGTGGAGGAGTATTTTACAAAAGAGAAACAGGCGGGTTACACGAGGGAGCAATATTCGTTTTATCTCGGCTATCTGACGCATTTGTTGACTGATATTTTGTGGAAGCGGAATGTGTATGAAAAAAGCATAGCAGCTTATCCTGAAAGGGCAGCGAAGGATCTGAATGCATTTGTCTGGGAGGAACTAAAGAGGGACTGGTATGATCTGGACTTTCTCTACCTGAAAAAGCATCCCAATTTCCGTGCGTTTGAGATTTACCGGAAGCAGGCCGGTTTTGAGAATTGTTATATGGACATGTTTTCGAAGCAGGCGGGCATATATTACCGACTTTTATCTGGCAGGCAGGGAAAATATTGAGCGGGAATATGTGTACCTGACTCCAGAGCAGGCGGATGCATTTGTAGAGGAAAGCTGCGCGTGCATTGAGAAACAGTTGAAAGAATACATATAAAGTGATGTTGAAATCTGACACTTTGTTTGGAGGTGTCAGATTTTTATTTGACAAAATCCAGAAGTAAATATAATATAAAACATATAGGAATAATAGGATAAAAAGAATAAATAGAATGTAAAGAGAAAGGAGCATATATGAATTCGTTTATTTATTTGGACAATGCTGCGACGACGCAGCTTGATGAAACTGTGTTACAGGAAATGCTTCCGTTTCTGCGGCAGACATACGGGAATCCGTCGGCGGTGTATCGTTTTGCAGAGGAGAGCCGGAAAGCCGTCGATCATGCGAGAGAGCAGGCAGCCGGATTGATCGGAGCGAAGCCGGAGGAAATCTTTTTTACAGGGGGAGGAACGGAGTCTGACAACTGGGCGTTAAAGGCGGCCGCAGAAGCTTATTCCGCAAAAGGAAAGCATATCATAACAAGCAAGATAGAACATCACGCTGTTTTGCATACATGCCGGTACTTGGAAAAGCATGGATATGAGGTGACTTATCTGGATGTGGATCAGGACGGAAAAATATCTCTTGAACAGTTACAATCTGTCATCCGTCCGGATACCGTCCTGATCTCCGTGATGGCGGCAAATAATGAGATCGGAACGATAGAGCCGATTGCGGAAATCGGAAGGATTGCACATGAGCACGGCGTGCTGTTCCACACGGACGCGGTACAGGCATATGGACATATTCCGCTCCATGTGGAGGAGATGAATATCGATCTGCTTTCTGCCAGTGGGCATAAATTGAACGGCCCCAAAGGAGTCGGTATCCTGTATGTTCGCAAAGGAGTAAAGCTCGGTTCCATTCTGCATGGCGGCGCACAGGAGAGGGGAAAAAGAGCAGGAACCCTCAATGTGCCGGGGATCGTGGGAATCGGAAAAGCCGCGCAGATTGCCGGACAGACGATGGAGGAACGTGCCCGGTCCGAGACGGCTTTGCGGGATCATCTGATAGAAAGAGTATTATCGGAAATTCCTCATGTAAAACTGAACGGACATAGAACGGACAGATTGCCGAATAATGTCAATTTCTGCTTCCGGTTTATTGAAGGGGAATCCCTGCTGATCCTGTTAGATCAGCTGGGAATCTGCGCATCCAGCGGTTCTGCGTGTACATCTGGTTCCCTCGATCCTTCCCATGTGCTATTAGCGATTGGGCTTCCGCATGAGATTGCGCATGGTTCCTTACGGATCACGCTGTCAGAAAAAACGACCATGGAGGAGATTGATTTTGTGGCGGATGAGTTGAAAAAGATTGTGGATCGACTTCGCAATCTGTCTCCGCTGTATGAGGATTTTATCAAAAGTAGATGTTTGCAGAAAGCAGGAAAGGAAGAAGGACATGTACAGCGATAAGGTGATGGATCATTTTAACAACCCGAGAAATGTAGGAGAAATAGAAAATCCCAGTGGAGTAGGGACTGTAGGAAATGCGAAATGCGGGGACATTATGCGTATGTATTTTGATATTGATGAGCAGGGGGTGATCCGGGACGTCAAATTTAAGACCTTCGGCTGCGGTGCGGCAATCGCGACCAGCAGTATGGCGACGGAACTGGTAAAGGGAAAAACCGTACAGGAAGCTTTAACGGTTACGAATCAGGCGGTCATGGAAGCATTGGACGGACTTCCGCCGGTAAAGGTGCATTGCTCACTTTTGGCAGAGGAGGCGATTCATGCCGCACTGTGGGATTATGCAGAAAAGAATCATATCGTTATTGAAGGGCTTAAAAAGCCTGTGGACGACATTGCTGAAAAAGAAGAAGCGGAGTAGCTATTGATAAATGGGAAACGCGGATATATACTAGAAAGAAAAGCAAATCTGTCTACACGTCAGGGTGTTTCGGATAGGCGCACAAAAGAGGATGCGGGAAGGGCGAATCATGAGTACAGAGAATAAGAATACAGGACTTACACTGTTGAAAAAAGGACAAAAGGGCATCATTCATGCCATATTCAGCCGTTTCGGGCTGATCTTGCTGTTGCTTGTCCTGCATGTCTTTGTTCTTTTCAGCGTTTTTCAATGGTTTGGGAAATTTCTGCCGCATATTTTCGGCGGAACGGTGCTGTTTACTTTTATCATGGTCATCGGACTGCTGAACAGTAAGATCAATCCCACGGCAAAGATCACGTGGCTGATCGTGATCATGCTCCTGCCCGTATTCGGCGTGCTGTTGTTCTGCTATACGCAGAGCGAGATCGGGCACCGGGCGTTGAAAAAGTATGTCAACCGCATCATCACAAATACGAAGGAAAGCATTCCGCAGCCGGAAGCGGCAATGGAGCGCCTGACAGAGGAGAACCCCGGCGTGGCGGCATTGGCGCATTATATACACAGGAGCGGCTGCCATCCGGTATATGAGCATACCGCCATTACCTATTTTCCGCTGGGAGAGGACAAGTTTGCGGAGATGCTCAAACAGCTGGAAGCGGCGGAGCATTTCATTTTTATGGAATATTTTATTGTGGACGAAGGGCTTATGTGGGGCAAAATATTGGAGATCCTCGCAAAAAAGGCCAAAGAAGGTGTGGATGTCCGTGTCATGTATGACGGAACCTGTGAGTTTGCCCTGCTGCCCAGAGATTATCCGAAGCGTTTGAAGGCGTTGGGGATCAAGTGCAAGGTATTTGCGCCTGTATCGCCGTTTGTTTCCACCTGCTATAATTATCGGGATCACAGGAAGATTTTAGTGATCGACGGACATACGGCTTTTAACGGCGGCGTGAATCTCGCAGATGAGTATATCAATCAAAAAGAGAAATTCGGGCATTGGAAGGATACCGCTGTCATGCTGAAAGGCGAGGCGGTCAGAAGCTTTACATTGATGTTTTTGCAGATGTGGAAAATCGGCGAAAGGGCAGATGAGTATGAGCATTTTTTGTCCTATCCGTCATTGCCTGTGGAACATGCAAAGGGATACGTCATCCCTTACGGTGACTGTCCGCTCGATGACGACAAGCTGGGAGAGCGGGTGTATATGGATATTTTGAACAGAGCCGTGTCCTATGTACATATCATGACGCCGTATCTGATTTTGGACGGTGAGATGGAGACCGCCTTAAAGTTTGCTGCAGAGAGAGGCGTGGAGGTCGTATTGCTATTGCCGGGGATACCGGACAAAGCCATTCCCTATGCATTGGCAAAAACGCACTATGCGTCACTGTTGGAGTCAGGGGTAAAAATTTATGAATATACGCCGGGCTTCGTCCATGCGAAAGTATTCATCAGCGATTCTGCGGAAGCGGTTGTCGGGACGATCAATTTAGATTACCGGAGTCTGTATCATCATTTTGAATGCGCCACTTATTTATATCATACAGACTGCATCCCGGAAATGGAAGCAGATTTCCAGAAAACGCTTGCAGAATGCGGGCAGGTTACGATGGAAACTGTCCGCAGGGAAAAACTGCGCGTGAAGCTGACAGGACGGCTGATGAAAGCGGTAGCGCCGCTATTATAACAGGTATAACTGTTTTTTATGGTAAGCAATGGATACGCAGACAGCTCAGACCGAAAGCACGGTCTGAGCTGTTTGTGTTCCTTAGACAATATTGCTTTCTGCGTGTCCGGGATTGTCAGCCGTGTCAAGCTCCCGAAAGGTCAAAGCGATGATCACAGCGGAAACGATCGCCGTCAAAATATCCGATACGGGCATGGAATAAAGTACGCCGTTGAGTCCCCAAAATCGCGGCAGTAATAATGCGAAACCGACACCGAACAGGATCTCGCGGACCATGGACAGGGCAGTGGAAGCGGCTGCTTTTCCCATTGCCTGTAAAAAGATAAATGCAGCTTTATTGATGCAGGCGAGGATCAGCATACATAGATAAATGCGAAAGGCTTTTATCGCAAAATCTGTATAATAAGCGCTTTCGTTTGCCGCACCGAATATCGCGATCAGTTGTTTCGGCATAAGCTCTACGATCAGAAATGCGATCGCGCCGACGGCGGCCTCAAAGAGAAGAAGCCTCGTAAATAATTTTTTCACACGTGGTTTTAGTCCTGCGCCCATGTTAAATCCTACGATTGGAATACAGCCTGCCGCCATCCCCACAACAATCGAAATGACAATTTGGAAGAATTTCATGACGATTCCCACAACAGCCATCGGAATCTGCGCGTATTGCTCCTGACCGAATATGGGATCGATCGCGCCGTAATGACGGATCATATTGTTGATCGCCGCCATTGCTGCCACAAGGGATATTTGGGAAAGAAAGCTGCAGATACCCAGTGTCAGCGAGCGTTTTACAATGCCCGATTTCAAGCGGAATGCGGCTTTTGAGAGGCGTACGGTTTTTGTATGCGCAAGATACCAAACGGCAAGGATTGCCGTGACAATCTGACCGAATACCGTTGCAACGGCAGCGCCCATCATTCCCCATTTGAATACAAAAATAAAAATCGGGTCGAGGATGATGTTGATGACGGCGCCCGCGAGCGTGGAGACCATTGCAAATTTAGGGCTTCCGTCCGCGCGGATAACCGGATTCATCGCCTGCCCGAACATATAGAACGGAATGCCCAGAGAAATATAGAAGAAATATTCCTTTGAGTGGCGGAAGGTCTCTGCATTTACGGTGCCTCCGAACATGGAAATGATCGGCTCCTGAAAAAGCAGGTAAACGGCGCATAAGAAAATACCGCCGGCGACTGTCAGTACGATGGCGTTACCGACACTTTTTTCCGCATCCTCAGGATGCTTTTTTCCCAGACTTAAGCTGACAAACGCGCAGCAGCCGTCCCCGATCATAACGGCGATGGCCAAAGCAATGACCGTCAGCGGGAATACGACTGTGTTGGCGGCATTGCCATAGGAGCCAAGATAATCGGCGTTGGCGATAAAAATCTGATCCACAATATTGTACAGTGCCCCGACAAGCAGCGAAATAATGCAGGGAATGGAATATTTGCGCATGAGTCTGCCGATTTGGTCTGTGGCAAGAAGGGATTGGTTTGTTTGTTCCATGATACTACCTCCAATGAAATTGATAGGAGTCTTTTTTAGGAAAGCTGCCATAACCCATAATTCGCGCAGCACAGATGCTGCCATGCAAAAAAGGTGTAAATCCATCTGTCTGGATTTACACCTTTTGGCTACGCGATCGATGGTATTATAACGCATTATTTTTTGAAATGTCAAATGATTTTTTTGCAGTCGGTGCAATCCGTAAAGAACAGACACATTGATAACTTTCATCTCTCTCTTTTCTTATCCGCAAAATTGGAGTATACTATATAAATGGAGCAAAATGCGTGACAGAAAGGCAGGCAATGGCATGGACTGTACGACTGCAGAACGCAAGATCAGCCTTTTCCTGGCAGGGGAGCTGGATGAGCGCGATACAGAAGAATTTGTCGGACATATTGAGCAATGCGGGGCGTGTATGGAGGAGCTTGCCATTCAGTATCTGATCAGTGAAGGGATGCATCGTTTAGAGGACGGCGGCGCGTTTGACCTGAATAAAGAGCTGAAGGAAATGCTGCTTTGGACGAAGAAACGCGTGCGCAGGCAGAAGCGATTGGATCTGGTGCTGTTTTGCGCGGAGATCGCTGCGGTGGCAGGTTCTTTTTTGCTTTCTTTTTTTGTGTTGTATTAAGAGGAATATAGGCATTCCCATAGAAAGGGTTTCTTTGTAAAATGAGTGAAAAAATTGTATTGATAGATGGACATAGTATCTTAAACCGGGCGTTTTACGGCGTGCCGGACTTAACGAACCGGGAAGGGCTGCACACGAATGCAGTCTACGGTTTTTTGAATATTATGTTTAAGATTCTGGAGGAGGAACAGCCGGAGTATTTAACAGTTGCGTTCGATGTGCATGCGCCGACGTTCCGCCATGAGATTTACGCGGAGTATAAGGGAACGAGAAAACCGATGCCGGATGAGCTGCGCCAGCAGGTGCCCGTCATGAAAGAGCTGCTCGCGGCAATGAATATCTGCCTTGTGGAGCAGGCGGGGTTAGAGGCGGATGATCTGCTCGGCACGATCGCGAAAAAAGCACAGGAACGGGGCATGGAGGTATCGCTTGTATCCGGTGACCGCGATCTGCTGCAGGTTGCTTCCGAGCATATCAAGGTGCGCATTCCCAAGACCAAGGGCGCAAGGACCGAGGTGGAGGATTATTATGCGGCGGATGTGGAAGCCGCTTATCAGGTGACGCCGCAGGGCTTCATCGACCTGAAAGCGCTCATGGGCGATACGGCGGATAATATTCCGGGTGTGCCGAAGGTCGGGCAGAAAACGGCGACGGACTTAATGGTGCGATACGGATCGCTGGACAATATTTATGCGCATGTCGATGAGATCGAGAAAAAAAGTATCCGCGAGAGCCTAAAGGAGAACCGTGCGCTTGCGGATCTGAGCAAAACGCTTGCGACCATTAACATGAATGCGGAGTTTCCGTATGATCTGGAGTCTGCGCGGGTCGGCGAGTTTTATAACGAACAGTCCTATGCGTATTTCAAACGGCTTGGATTTAAGCAGTATCTTTCGCGCTTTTCGGATTCTCAGACCGGAAAAGAGGAGAGGGATGCTGCGGTTTGCTGTGTGATGAAGGAGCTTACAAGCATTTCGGAGCTTGATAAGGTGCTTGCCGAGGCAAAAGCACGGGAGGCGGTTTCCATTGCCTATGCGGGCTTTCCGAAGGATGCATCGGGCATGACAAGCGGTGCGGACGGACAGCTTACGCTTGATTTTGCAGCGCATGAAGAGCAGCTTGTCATGGTGCTGGTGACGGATGCGGAACACGCATGGCTTGTGCGTACGCCGGCTTTTACGGCAGGGGTGATCCGTGAACGATTCGGCACGCTTGCGGAGGACAACGAAAAGGTAAAACTCATTGCGTTTGACTGTAAAGAGCTTTATCCGCTGCTTGCACTCGGAAATGCGCGTACCTCAGCGGATGTGAGCGATCATTTTTTTGATACCAAGCTAGCCGCGTATCTCCTGAATCCGTTAAAAAACGATTATGAGCCGCAGGATGTCGCCGTGGAATACGCGGGGATGAATATGGCGGGGTATGCGGAGCGGTTTATAAAGCTGTCTGAAAGGGAGGCTTTGGAGAAGAAGCAGAAAGAATATACCGCTTATCTGTGCGATGTGGCGCAGACGGGATTTTTGGCATATCCGAAGCTGAAAGCGAAACTGGAGGATACCCGGATGGACGGGCTGTTTCGTGATATTGAGATGCCGCTTTCCTACGTGCTGTACGATATGGAGGAGGCGGGAATCCGTATCCGTCCGGAGGAGCTGAAAGCGTACGGGGATACGCTGGCAGAGCGAATCTCCGTCTTAGAGCAGCAGATTTACGATCAGGCGGGGGAAGCGTTTAATATCAATTCACCGAAGCAGCTCGGTGAGATTTTATTTGATAAGCTGCATATGAAGGGCGGCAAAAAGACAAAAACGGGATATTCCACGGCAGCGGATGTATTGGAGAAGCTTGCCGAGGACCATCCGATCGTGAAGGATGTATTGGAATATCGCGGGCTTGCCAAACTGAAATCAACGTATGCCGACGGGCTTGGCGGCTGTGTGGATGAGAATGACCGCATTCATACGACCTTTAATCAAACGATCACGGCGACCGGAAGGATCAGCTCAACGGAGCCGAATCTGCAGAATATCCCGATGCGGACGGAGCTCGGCAGACTGATCCGAAAGTGCTTTATCCCCAAAGACGGATATTTGTCTATGGATGCGGATTATTCCCAGATCGAGCTGCGGATACTCGCGCATATGTCGGGCGATGACGAGCTGATCGAGGCGTATCATCAAGAGCAGGATATTCACCGCATTACGGCTGCGAAAGTGTTTCATACGCCGTTTGAGGAGGTCACGGATTTGCAGCGGCGCAATGCGAAGGCGGTCAATTTCGGCATTGTGTACGGCATCAGTTCCTTCGGCTTAAGTCAGGATTTAAGCATCAGCAGGCAGGAGGCATCCGCCTATATCGAGCAGTATTTTGCAACCTATCCGTCCATCAAGGCGTTTTTGGATCATGCAGTTTCGGAGGCAAAAAAGAACGGGTACAGCACGACCATGTACGGGCGGCGGAGACCGATCCCGGAGCTGAAATCCTCCAATTTCATGCAGCGGCAGTTCGGCGAGCGTGTCGCCATGAACGCGCCGATTCAGGGAACGGCGGCGGATATTATGAAGCTTGCCATGATCCATGTATTTGACAGGCTGCGGGCGGAAAAGCTGAAATCCAGACTGATCCTACAGATTCATGATGAGCTTTTGATCGAGACGGCGCCGGAGGAGGAAGCAAGTGTACGCGAGATTCTTTCGGGTGAGATGCAGCGCGCGGCGGATTTGTCCGTTGCGCTGGCGGTGGACCTTCATACCGGGACAAACTGGTACGAGGCAAAATAAGATTTCGCTGAAGCGAAAATCTTACAAAGAATTTGCCTTTGGCAAATTCTTTCGAGACCGGGAAAATTCCCAAACGTGTTGATTGTAAATCATGTAATAAAGGAAATCGGGATATGAAAATCATCGGAATCACGGGAGGCGTGGGCGCCGGAAAATCCATGCTTCTTGCCTACATAGAAAGTCATTATCCATGCAGGGTGATCTATGCGGACTTAGCAGCGAAGCAGCTTCAGGAAAAAGGCAGTGACTGTTATAGTCAATTAGTTGAACTGCTCGGAGAAAGCGTGCTTTGCGAGGACCTAAGCATTGATAAGCAAAAAATGGCGCAGCGTATTTTTGAGAATGACCGGCTGCTTGCCGAAGTCAATGCCATCCTTCATCCGGCAGTAAAGCGGTATATTTTATCGGAGATCAAAAAAGAACAGGCTGCGGGGCAGGTGGATTATTTTTTCATTGAAGCGGCGCTCCTGATCGAGGAGCATTATGATGAGATCTGCGACGAGCTTTGGTATATTTACGCGGACGAGCCGATGCGCAGGAAGCGGCTCATCCGCGCACGCGGATATGCGGAAACGAAGACGGACGCGATCATGAAAAGTCAGCTTAAGGAGGAAGTGTTTCGCAGGAATTGTCAGGTTGTCATTGACAACAGCGGGACGCCGGAGGATGCGTATAAACAGATCGATATGCAATTAGGAGGGAGAGAGCGTGGACTTTAGTAAACATGCCGCACAGACGGTATTCGGCTTGGATATTGGGACAAGGAGCATTGTCGGTACGGTAGGTTACCGTTCAGGCGACCAGTTCATTGTGATCGCGCAAAAATCGGTGGAGCATGAAACGCGTGCCATGTTGGACGGACAGATTCACGACATCGCACAGGTCGGTGCCACGATCTCATACGTAAAGGATGAACTGCAAAAAAGTACGGGGCTCACATTGACGGATGTGTGTATCGCAGCCGCAGGACGCGTTCTGCGCACGGAGAGGGTGCGCGTCGGCATTGATTACGAGGAAGAGCATGACGTCACCGAGGAGGATATTTACGGCTTGGAGGCGCTCGGCGTGGAAAAGGCATACCGCCAGTTTTCTGAGGAGAACGAGACGGAGATCCGCTTTTACTGCGTCGGTTCGACGGTGATCAAATATTATTTGAACGATTATCCGATCGGAAATCTGGAAAATCACCGCGCACGTAAAATTGAGGTGGAGATGATCGCCACCTTTTTGCCGGATGAGGTTGTGGACGGATTATATAAGGCGGTCGGGATCGCCGGATTACAGGTTGTGAATCTGACCCTGGAGCCGATCGCGGCGATACAGGTTGCAATCCCGCAGATGTATCGGATGCTCAATATCGCGCTTGTGGATGTCGGCGCGGGAACTTCTGATATTTCAATCACAAAAGAGGGCAGCATCGTCGCTTATGGCATGATACCGGTTGCCGGAGACTCATTGACCGAAGTGGTCGCTCAGCACTGTCTTGTGGATTTTAACACGGCGGAGCAGATCAAGCGCGGTATCTGTGAACAAGAGACCGTGACGTACCGCGATATTATGGGCTTGGAGCAGACCATCACGAGAAAGGATGCGCTTTCGGTGCTGCAGGAGCGCATTGATACGATGGCGAAGCTGGCGGCGGAGAAGATCAAGGAGTTAAACGGCGGAAAATCGGTCAGCGCCGTGTTTGTCGTGGGCGGCGGCGGTAAGATCTTAGGCTATGAGGAGGCGCTCGCAAAAGAGCTTGACATTGTCAAGGAGCGTGTGGCGCTCCGTGGCGAGGAGGTCATGCAGAAGGTTCGTTTTGTGCAGGATGACATCACAAAAGATTCCCTGCTCGTCACGCCGATCGGTATTTGTCTTTGTTTTTATGAGCAGAGCAATCATTTCATCCATGTGACATTGAATCATAAGCGGGTGAAGCTCTATGATAATTCGCATCTGGCGGTGGTCGATGCGGCGATGCAGGCGGATTTTCCGAATGCCGATATGTTTCCGAAGCGCGGGGAGGAGCTGGTATTTGTGCTGGACGGAAAGCAGCGGCGCATCCGCGGCGAGGCGGGCGAGGCGGCGGTCATCCATGTCAACGGAGCGCCTGCGGATATCACAACACCGATTCATGCGAACGATATGATCGACGTGGAGCCGTCTACGGCGGGCACACCCGCATCGTGTACAATCGGAAAACTGCCGGAATATCATGCGACGATCCGCATCCGTGTCAACGGGAAAGACATCGATCTTCCGAAATTCGCGGTAGTCAACGGTACGCTGCAGTCGGAATATTATGAGATTGCGCAGAATGACGTGATCGAGATCAATAACTATTATACCGTGGAGCAGCTCAAAAAGTTTTTAGAGCTGGAGAACAGCGGAATGCGTCTGGCGGTCAATCATATGCCGGCAGATGAGCAGACGCGCGTCTATGAGAATTTTTCCGTTGAGTGGGGCGAGGCGGCGGCAGATGTGTACGCCGGGGAAGCTGAGGGCGAGAGCTGGCTGACGGATGCCGAGCGCGCTGAGCGCGGTCTTGCAGCGCGAAAAGAGCAGGATGAGGATGCGTATTCAGGTGTGTCATATGCAGGGACGCCGCAGCGGACGGGCATGGGAACGTCGGCATGGCAGAGTGTGAACACAATGCAGTCGTCAGAGGGACGGGATTCTGAAGGAGAGCGTGCAGGGACGGCGAATGCCGAAACGCAGGCGGAATCAGGCGCAGGGACAGCGAATGTCGGAGTGCAGGCTTTTGACGGACAGAGTGCATCGACAGCGAATGTCGGAGCGCAGGCTTTTGACGGGCAGAGCGCATCGACAGCGAATGTCGGAGTGCAGGCATCGGCAGGACAGGGCGCAGGCACCGCACAGTCCAAAACGGCTGCAGGCGCAGGAGCAAACGCCGAGACAAAGACCGTTACGGTCATGGTTAACGGCGATCCTGTGATAATGAGGGGAAAAAAGAATTATATTTTTGTGGATGTGTTTGATTATATAGACTTTGATCTGTCCACACCGCACGGAAGCAGCGTTGTGACAAAACGCAACGGAGAAAATGCGGGTTATGTGGACGTGCTTGCGGAGGGCGACAGTCTGGAAATCTATTGGGAGAAATAACTGTGACAGTCACCACGAATGAGAAGTACGGAAAGGTACGGTTAACATAAATGAGAATGTGCAGTATTGCCAGCGGAAGCAGCGGGAATTGTATTTATGTCGGCTCAGAGAGCACACACCTGCTTGTGGACGCGGGCATCAGCGGTAAAAAAACGATAGAGGGTGTGGAGTCGCTCGGGATATCCATGCAGGATATTGATGGTATTGTGATCACGCATGAGCATAACGATCATGTGAGCGGCCTGGGAGTGCTTGCGAGAAAGTACGGTCTGCCGATCTACGCCACGGCAGGAACGATCCGGGCGATCCGGAGAATGGAAAGTCTGGGGGAGATTGACGAATCCTTATTTCAGACGATCCAGAAGCAGGAAAAATTTACGATAAAGGACATCACGGTGAATACGCTGCCCATCTCCCATGATGCGGCGGATCCGGTTGCATACAAATTTTCCTGCGACGGCAGAAGAATGGCGGTTGTGACAGATCTTGGCAAGTATGATGAGGTGACAACAGCGTCCTTACAGCGGATGGATGCCATTCTCATAGAGGCGAACCATGACATCCGCATGCTGGAGGTGGGCCCATATCCGTATCCGCTGAAACAAAGGATATTAGGGGACAGAGGACATTTATGCAACGAGGCATCCGGACAATTGTTATGCGCGCTTCTGCACGATCATATGAAGACGATCATGCTCGGACATTTGAGCAAAGAAAATAATCTGCCGGAGCTTGCTTACGAGACCGTGCGCTTGGAGATCACGAACGGGGATCATCCGTATCAGGCGGATGATTTTCGGATTTTGGTCGCTAAGCGGAGCGAGCCGTCCGAGGTGATAGAGGTATAAAAAAATAAGGATTTTCTAAAGTCGGAAAGTACCCGACTAAGAAACTCTAATTATTCTTGAAAGAATCCGCAGGCGGATTCTTCAATGAATGCAGAGAGGGGAATCAGCCGTATGAAGAAGCGTAAAGAAATTGCGGGATTTCGAAAGGGAAGAGCGTTGAATTATTCCACATCCGTGACGGCGACAAAGGGAGAACAGGCCACAATATGGCTGTGTGCGCTGTTGGTTATGTGCGTTGTCCTTGCGGCGTTGTTCGTGTTTAAAAGCATACTTGCGTTGTTTCTTTCCGTCTTTGGGGGAATTCTGCTGCTGTTTGGTGTGATGCTTTTTTGTGTGTTCCGGTCGAAGCACAGGGAGGAACGCTTACAGAACACCGTCACATCAAATGGAAAAGTGGATGAGGCATGGAACAATTTGCCGGGAAAGGATCAACGATCCGATCAGTGGTAAATCGATCAAATAGAACAACGATAAAATGGAATGTCTGCTGAAGCAGACAGATGGGAGTAAAAATGAAAAAATCAATCATCACGGTAGTAGGAAAAGATACGGTCGGTATCATCGCGAAGGTGTGTACTTATCTAGCGGAGCAGGACATTAACATTCTCGATATTTCACAGACCATTGTGCAGGATTATTTTAATATGATGATGATCGTGGATATGAGCGGGACAAAAAAGCCGTTTCAGGAGGTCATCGGGGATCTGAATGCGATCGGAGAGCAGATCGGCGTTGTCATCAAATGCCAGTTGGAGGATATTTTTAATCAAATGCATCGCATTTGATTTCAGATGCGCAGAATTTGACGCCTGTGAAAAAGGAGAACTCATATGATCAACATATTTGAAGTGGCGGAAACCAACAAAATGATTGAAAAGGAAAATCTGGACGTGCGGACCATCACGCTGGGCATCAGCCTGCTTGACTGCATTGACGGAGACCTTAGCCGGACAAACGAGCGTGTGTATGAAAAGATCACGGCGCTCGCTGAAAGATTAGTCAGTACCGGAGAATATATCGAAGCGGAGTTCGGGATTCCTATTGTCAATAAACGGATTTCCGTGACGCCGGTCTCTTTGATCGGCGGCGCATCATGTAAGAGCCCCGACGATTTTGTGACGCTTGCAAAGACGCTTGACCGGGCAGGCAGAGCGGTCGGCGTGAATTTTATCGGCGGCTATTCTGCGCTGGTATCCAAGGGCATGACGAAGGCGGACGAGGCGTTGATCCGTTCCATTCCGCAGGCACTTGCCGAAACCGAGATCGTGTGCAGCTCCGTCAATCTGGCATCAACCAAGACCGGAATGAATATGGATGCCGTCAGACTCATGGGAGAGGTGATCAAGGAGACGGCAGAGCATACAAAGGATCGGGATTCTTTAGGCTGCGCCAAGCTTGTCGTGTTCTGCAATGCGCCGGATGACAATCCGTTTATGGCGGGAGCGTTTCATGGTGTAACGGAGGCGGATGCGGTCATCAATGTCGGTGTCAGCGGACCGGGTGTTGTCAAGACAGCGCTCACGAAGGTACGCGGAGAGAGCTTTGAGGTACTCTGCGAGACGATCAAAAAGACGGCGTTCAAGGTGACGCGTGTCGGGCAGCTTGTGGCAAAAGAAGCGTCGCGGTTATTAGAGGTGCCGTTCGGCATTGTGGATCTGTCGCTTGCACCGACACCCGCGGTCGGTGACAGCGTGGCGGATATTTTACGTGAGATCGGTCTAGAGCATGCGGGTGCGCCCGGAACGACGGCTGCGCTTGCACTCTTGAATGATCAGGTAAAAAAAGGAGGCGTCATGGCATCCTCCTATGTCGGAGGCTTAAGCGGCGCGTTTATTCCGGTCAGCGAGGATCAGGGCATGATCGATGCGGTGACTGCGGGAGCGCTCACCTTGGAAAAGCTGGAAGCGATGACCTGCGTATGCTCTGTCGGACTGGATATGATCGCGATCCCGGGAGATACGAAAGCGACGACGATTTCGGGTATCATTGCGGACGAGATGGCAATCGGCATGATCAATCAAAAAACAACCGCGGTCAGGCTCATTCCCGTCGTCGGCAAGAATGTCGGGGAGAAAGTGGAATTCGGCGGACTGCTCGGGTATGCCCCCGTTATGCCGGTCAATCCGTTCTCCTGTGACGCTTTTATGGAGCGCGGCGGCAGGATCCCCGCACCGATACACAGCTTTAAAAATTAGTAACTGTTCAGAGCCAGGCTTTGAACAGTTATAAGAATGAATTATAAGGCAGGGATGATGAAAAATGCATCAGTTAGACGATAGGAAGGGAAAACATTCCGCGGGCACTAAGGACATGACTGTGGGGAATCCGTATTCCATGATGATCAGTTTTGCCCTGCCCGTGCTCTTAAGCCAGATTTTTCAGCAGCTATATAACACGGCGGATGCTTTTATTGTCGGAAGATGTCTGGGGACGAACGCGCTGGCGGCAGTTACGTCTTCCGGCACATTGATTTTTTTGCTGGTCAGCTTTTTTATGGGGACGGCCATGGGCGCGGGCGTGGTGATCTCACGATATTTTGGAGCAGGAAAAGAGGATGAGGTTTCCCGTGCGATTCATACGGTCATGGCATTCGGTATTGTCAGCGGACTCATCCTTACCGTAGTGGGTGTTGCCTTTACGCCGACATTTCTAAAGTGGATGCAGACAGATCCGGAAGTGATGCCGGAAGCGGTGGAATATTTTCGGTATTATTTTTTAGGTTCTTTGGCGCTGGTGATGTATAATATCTGCCGCAGTATTATCAATGCGCTGGGCGATAGCCGCAGGCCGCTGTATTATCTGATTTTTTCCTCACTGCTCAACATTGTGCTGGATATTCTGTTTTTGTGGGGGTTTCGCTGGGGAGTCTGGTCGGCGGCGGTGGCAACGGTTTTGTCCCAAATGGCAAGCGTGGTGCTGTGTATGGCATATCTGCTGCGCAAGGGCAATCTGTTTACCGTGGAATGGCGTAAAATTCGTTTTCACCGTGATATGCTTTCAGAGATCGTTCGTTACGGACTGCCGTCCGGCGTACAAAATTCCGTGATCGCTTTTGCGAATGTCATTGTGCAGTCACAGATCAATTCCTTCGGCAAGCTGGCGATGGCGGCTTACGGCACCCATGCAAAGATTGAAGGGTTCGCATTTCTTCCCATTACCAGTTTCAACATGGCAAGCACCACGTTCATCAGTCAAAACCTTGGCGCGAAGCAGTATGACCGCGCAAAAAAAGGAGCACGGTTCAGCATCCTTGCGGCAGTTCTTTTGGCGGAGGCAATCGGGGTGGCATATTTTATATTTGCATCGAACATGGTCGGTCTGTTTGATAAGACGCCCGGCGTGATCGCTTTTGGCGTGCAGCAGGCGCGCACGGTCGCGCTGTTCTATTGCCTGCTGGCGTTTTCTCATTCGGTGGCGGCTGTCTGCCGCGGCGCAGGAAAGGCGTTTGTGCCCATGTGCGTCATGCTGGCGGTGTGGTGCGTGATCAGGATCGCATATATCATTCTGGTGATGCGCCTGACCGGAGAGATCGGTTATATTTATTGGGCGTATCCGCTCACATGGGGAATCAGCTCCGTGATTTATTTCATTTATTATCTGCGCTCGGACTGGGTGCATGGGTTTGACAACTGAGGACCTTGCTGAAAGCATGTTTATGGAAACGGATGTCCGGGGGAATAGAGAGTAAACACTGTGATCTTACACGATGGGAGATTGCTGTATGGAAATCGTATAAGGTAACAATGACAAGGAGGGATATCATGGAATTGATACAGATTGTATTCAGCCCGACAGGAGGAACCGGGAAAGTTGCTGACATCCTCACAGAGGAATGGGATGGAGCCGTAACCCGCATTGACTTGTCAAATGCAGTAACCGATTTTTCAAAGATCATAATAGAGCAGGAGGACATCGTGCTGGCTGCAGTGCCGTCTTATGGCGGACGTGTTCCGGCGCTTGCTGCGAAAAGGCTGATGGAAATACGCGGAAACCGGGCAAAATGTATCATCGTATGTGTATATGGCAACCGTGCCTATGAAGATACGCTTGTTGAACTGCAGGATATTGTGGAAAACTGCGGCTTCCAAACGGTGGCGGCTGTCTCCGCAGTAGCCGAACATTCTATTATACATCAGTATGCCGCAGGCAGGCCGGATGAAAAGGATGCGGAAGAACTGCATGGATTTGCTCGAACGCTCTTTGGGAGGATCAAGAGTACAAAAATATTGGAAACTGTGCCGGAGATACCCGGCAGCCGGCCGTACAAAAAGGCAGGGGGAGCAGGGCTGGTTCCAAAAGCTACAAAGGACTGTGTGAGCTGCGGTTTATGCGCAGAGGGATGTCCGGCACAGGCAATCAGCAGGGAAAACCTGAAAACAGCGAATGCTAAGAAATGCATTTCCTGTATGCGGTGTGTTGTCAGGTGCCCGAAGTCTGCGCGAAAAACAAATGGCGCAATGGTATCTGTTGCAGCATTGGCAATTAAAAAAGCCTGCAGTGAAAGAAAAGGAAATGAGCTGTTTATCTGATTTTGTGATTGGAAGTGACAGTATGAAGCTGATAAAAAAGCAAAAAGTAGGCGCAAGCATCACCGATTCTCTGGCAAACTTATCAGTGATCGGCATATTCCAGACCGTAGAAGATGCGGTCACTGAATTAATGGGAGAACTGAAAGCTGATAACATAACGATGAAAAAAGCAGATAATGCCATATGGGTTTTTACTAAGAACAGGATAAAAATACTAAAAAATATAGCATGGAATGAGGACTTTTATACGGCATGCTTTATTTCTTCCATAACCCGTGCAACAGTAAATGTGGATATTGCAATCAAAAGTAAGTCGGAAGAATTGTGTGCTTATGCAAGGGTAGAACTCTGTGCGCTGGATTTGCAGACAGAACGGATCAAAAGGATTTCAACAGTTGGGATTGTTGATAGGATAATGCCGGAAAAGCCTGAAATGGATATCGCCTTTACCGGATTTGACAGGGGAGAACTGCCTGAATGTGGACAGGTACAGGTGAAATATACCAACATCGATTTCTCGCGGCATACAAATAACATAGAGTACATCCGGTTTATTTTAAATACCTATTCCGTCCGGGAGTTGGAGGCGAGACCGGTAAAAGAAATGGAAATTTTATATACGAATCAGTCTTTTGAAGATGATGTGCTGACTATACGCAGGGGGAGCCTTGAGGGAAAAGATGTTTTTATGTTGCAAAAAGAAGATAAGGTGGTTGCCAGAAGTGAGATCGTTTTTGAAAATGACAAAATGAGGCGGGGCATATGAAAACAGGTGTGATAGATGTAGGCGGTGGTTTTCGGGGCATCTATGCTGTCGGTGTACTCGATTACTGCATGGATCAGAAGATTTCTTTTGATCTGGGTATCGGTATATCGGCGGGAAGCGCGAATTTATGCTCCTATGCCGCCGGACAGAAGGGGCGGAATTACCGCTTTTATACAGAGTACGGCTTTCGGAGGCAGTATATGAGTCTCGGAAATTTTATCCGAAAAGGCTCGTATGTCGATATGGATTATATCTATGGGACGCTCAGCAACAGCGGAGGAGAAGACCCCTTAGATTACGCGGCATTTCAAAAGAATCAAATGGAGTTTTATGTTGTTGCCCTAAATGCGCTTACGGGTCAGACTCAATTTTTTGATAAGACGGATATGCGTCAGGATTATTACGACATCTTAAAAGCGTCTTCCTCCATTCCCTTTGTCTGTCAGCCTTATCAAATCAACGGAATCCCATACTATGACGGCGCGCTGGGAAATCCTGTTCCGATAGAAAAAGCGTTCGCGCTTGGATGCGACCGGGTTGTCCTGATTCTGACGAGACCGGAACACGTTCTCCGTACTTCCAAACAGGATGAACGCTTTGCTGCCAGAATCCGAAAAAGATATCCGCTGGCCGCAGAAAAACTGTGTGAACGGGCGCAAAGATATAACGAAGGAGTTGCCAGGGCGCAGGAGTACGCAAAGCAGGGTCGGGCGCTGATCATTGCTCCGGATGATACCTGTGGGGTGGATACCTTGCGACGTGATAAAGATGCTTTGCGGAAGCTTTATCAAAAGGGATACCACGATGCCCAAAGGATATCCACGTTTATAAAAGATTAGGATAAGAACGAAAGATCGGCGATGTGCCTGCGGTGCCGGGGCGGTCTTCACGGCAGAGAATTACTTGAAATTTTTGCTACACGATCAACGGCGAACGCGTCAGCTCATGCCGGAAGGCCCCGGCTGATTTTTTTGCAGCGACGCTCTGATAAATATGGGATGCCAAAAGATCCGACTGATAGAGCGACGCCCCAATGCCTGTGGGGTGATAGTCGGCGGGCTTCGTAATGAGCGGAATGCGGGCGCTTTCTTTGACCGTGGAGAGCAGACTGCCGCAGGCCTCCTTTCGAAAGCCGAGTATGCGCGCGTGCGTCAAAAACGCGGGAGCGTTTTTGTCCGTCAACGCAGAGAGCGTGTCCGCGGTCATATTTAACAGCAAATGGGTCAGCACCCGGTTGATGCGGGTGTAGGTGTAGGCCTTTGTTTTGATCGTTTCGATCATGTCGGTGGCTGTTTTGGTAAGCAGGGACGGCAGCAGGGAGCGGATGCGGTTCGCAAGCTCCGGTGTGCAGTCGGCATACTGTTCCAGTTCGGATTCATGCAGCAGTAATTGATAGTGCAGCAGTTCGGAAAAATCATTCTGCGTCAGCAGCAGGTTGTCGCACGACAGCCCGGCGAGCACCTGCGCCGTTGTATGCGGAACAAGCGCGGAAAGCGCGTCGCTGGTGGAAGGAATCTCCAGTGCAGTCGGTGATGAGGAAAGCACACATTCGACAGAGAGGCTATCTGCCGCAGCCGGTGTCGGGGAAGATGCTTTTTTTACCGAGCCAGCGTCCAGATTAGGGCGCCTAAAAAGAAGTGTGCGGATTGCCTCTGCGCTGGCATAGGTGTCCGCTGTATCAATATCGTGATATCCGCCCCCGATCCGCTTGATCGCAAACGGCTTTACCGGGCTGTTCATGCGCAGAATCGCTTTGCAGTATTCGATGCCGAGCGTATTATTCGGCAGGGAAAAAACGGCGGATAAATGGGAAACTGGCAATCCGTCTTCCTGCAAGGCGGTCATAAGCGCATCCATGCGCGCGGCGGCGTAGCTTTTGCCGCGTTTTAAGGAATCGGAAAGCGCGCTGCGGTAACTGTCAGGTTCTTCTAAAAGAATGTTCGCGGCATGCAAAAGAAGTGCGGGCGGATTCGGCGAGGAGCTGTCCGTATCCTCGCTTTCCGAGCCGAAAAACAACGCATCCACACAGCCGAGTCCGTGCAGTAAGGATACCGCGCCGGTTGCAAAGTATTCCGCGCTG
Source organism: uncultured Lachnospiraceae bacterium (assembly GCA_947176965.1). Lineage (GTDB taxonomy): Bacteria > Bacillota > Clostridia > Lachnospirales > Lachnospiraceae > DLAJ01. The sequence continues at coordinate 25,589 of CAMWSU010000006.1, forward strand.
GCACAGGCATAATAGGCGGGAAGTTCAATGATAAGATCTGCGCCGCTAAGGAGCGCCATTCGTGTGCGTGCATATTTATCCGTAATGGCGGGTTCCCCGCGCTGCGTAAAATTACCGCTCATGACGACAATGACAAAATCATATCCGTAATGTTCTTTGATTCTGCGAAGCTGATAGGCATGTCCGTTGTGGAACGGATTGTATTCGGCAATGACTGCGGCAATTTTCATGACAATTCCTCTCATAGAGCTGATAAACGGTGTATTGTAATGTCTAAATCTATATATAACATAAAAAAACAGGAAAAAAAACTTGTTTCTCAAAAGAATACAGATATAATGGAATAAAGGGTCTTTTTTGGGGAAAATGAGATTTATAAATAAAGGAGGACAGCGCATGGCAGCATTCATTGATTCGATGAAAGAAAAAGCCAGAATGGACAAAAAAACGGTGGTCTTACCGGAGACGAACGATAAGAGGACGCTCATTGCGGCAGCACATATTTTGGAGGAGGATATTGCCAATCTGATCCTGGTGGGGAAAAGAGAAAAGATATTAGACGGTGCCGGATGGCTGGAGCTTGACTTAGACGGCGCACAGATTGTTGACCCGGATGAATTTGATCGATTTGACGAGTATGTGAACATATTGTATGAGCTGCGCAAGGAAAAGGGCATGACGCAGGAAGCGGCAAGGGAGGCACTGGCAACGGATTATCTGACGTTCGGCGTCATGATGGTAAAATGCAATGATGCCGACGGCATGGTCGCGGGGGCCTGCCATGCGACGGCGGACACGCTGCGTCCGGCTCTGCAGATCTTAAAGACGGCGCCGGGCGTCAAGCTTGTATCCGGTTTTTTCATCATGGACGTTCCGAACTGTGAGTACGGGGATCACGGGACATTCTTATTTGCGGACTGCGGCTTAAATCAGGATCCGACGGCGGAGGAGCTTGCCGCGATCGCAGATACGTCGGCAAAGAGCTTTAAGAGCTTGATCGGTGCAAAACCGATCATTGCGATGTTATCCCATTCCACAAAGGGAAGCGCCAAGCATCCACTTGTCGATAAGGTCGTGGAGGCGACAAGGATTGCGCATGAACAGTATCCGGGGCTTTGCATTGACGGAGAGCTGCAGGCGGATGCCGCACTGGTTCCTTCGGTCGCAAAATCAAAATCGCCGGGTTCCGAAGTCGGCGGAAAGGCAAATGTCCTGATCTTCCCGAACTTAGACTGCGGCAATATCGGTTACAAGCTCGTGCAGCGGCTAGCCGGAGCGGAGGCGTACGGACCGATGCTTCAGGGGATCGCAAAGCCCGTCAACGACTTATCCCGCGGCTGTTCCTGGCAGGATATTGTCGGCGTTGTCGCATTGACGGCGGTTCAGGCGCAGTTGGTGTAAAAATATTGTTGACAAACCGGTTTTTGCTATGTATAATCGTATGAGTGTGGATAGGAGTCTGATATGTTCATGAATCTCTCGGAAAGCTTTCTTTCGCCGGGATGTGTCCTGACAGAACAGTATGTGCCGGACATGGAGACCGTGCAGATAAGCGGACAGGCATACCATGTGACGGGCAGACCGCCCATTACTGTGACGGCAGCTTATTTGGAAAAGGGTAAGGCGCTGCTTCAGGTAGACGGCACGCTGAAGGTGGAGTTGCTATGCGACAGATGCTTAGCGCCTCTCGAGAGGGAGATCCGGATAGACTTTGAACAGGAGGTCTATGCGCCGGATGCGATTCCGCCTGAGCTGAATGCGGATGAACAGGTATTCATGGATGGCTGTCAGCTTTCCATACAGGCGCTTATAGACAGCGAGATCGTTATGAATTGGCCGCCTAAGATTCTTTGCAGGGAAGACTGCAAGGGAATCTGCACCAAATGCGGCAAAAATCTCAATGAGGGTGAGTGCGGATGTGATACGTTCGTACCCGATGTGAGGATGGCGGCGATAAAAGATATTTATTTGGCAAATAAGGAGGTGTAAGAGAATGTCTATCTGTCCTAAAAATAAATCTTCCAAAGGAAGACGCGACAAGAGACGGGCTAACTGGAAAATGAGCGCTCCGACTCTTGTAAAGTGCAGCAAATGCGGCGCGCTGATGATGCCGCACAGAGTATGCAAGAAGTGCGGTTCTTATAACAAAAAAGAGATCATCGCACAGGATTAATGAAATGGGAAAGTGGGAACAAAACGTTCCGTACAATAGAAAAGACCCTTGGCATGTGCCAAGGGTCTTTTCTATTGTGGTGCCGTAGCATGCAAACGAAAACTTAAGGCTGATATTCGCCGACATAGATCCAGTCACCGATCCATTCTCTTGTGGAAGCATTATAAAGCCGTTTATAACGTTTGCCGTTCTCAACTTTAAAAATCCATCGCAGGTTGTCGGATTGAGGCTCGATAGCGTTATCATATTTTGTTGTGGAGGAACACTGTTCCGCGGCCGTAACAGTGGGTACAGGCTGCAAGAAGCAAACAGCTAAAGATACACCAAGGGTTGCAAATAATACTTTCATTCTAGGTTTCATCGATTAAGTCTCCTTCTTGATTATATATTTTTATCCCGCTGGGATAATATTCGAGAGATGATTCGGTTCCGAAATAAATATCATTTACATAAACTTCATAGGTTGCAGAATCAATTTGGATAAAATAGGTGTTGTCCGGGGTAGGTACCATGAATGATTCCTCCATTTGCGGAGAATAATATTCCGCTTCCAATATGAAGGAATAGGAAAACAGACAAACACCTGCCATTGAAAGCGTCAATAGAATTCCGGTACATCGTTTTCTCCAAGTGCCGGAATCCTGCAGTAGCATGGTGATGCGTCTTGTTAAGTCGGTTTCTTTTGAATGCACAAAAAAGCAGCCGTTGCGCGCGATAAAACGGGGTGTATGTGAAGAATACAGGATGGCATTCTTTTTTATATACAAGAGGCATTCCGCGTATTGAGCTGTGATGTCCGGTGATTTCTGTGTGATGCGGTCATCGATATTCATTTCTAACAGTGTGTTTGTCTGTTGATAGAGGAGTATGCACGCGGGATTCCACCAATAAACAATGGATAAGATGCGGACGGCTCCCTTGATCAGAAAATCACGATGAAAATAATGCAGCGCTTCGTGGGAAAGGACATAGTACAGCTGATCGGAAGAAAGCGATAAATGATCGGGTAAAATGATGGCAGGCTCTCTGTGACCGAATAGAATAGGGAAAGCCAGATTTGGCAGCTCGATCACACGAAAACAATTGCGTTTCCCTCGCTGATTGCATATCTTATCCAATATTTCCTGATATTTTGGCTCCGCTGTTTTGTCCTGGCCGTATTTTAGGATATAGTTTTTCGTATGCCTATAATCATGGATGTAAAGTACAAGATGAATGATGATACCGATTATCCATAGGATTTCAAAGAGGTTCCATAAAGAGAGACGTATCGTTAAAATTTGTATTTGATGTTCGCGAAAGTAGGATACTATTTGAGATAACAGATGGGGCAGATTAATATTGGTAGAAAACGGAAATTCATAAGGAATGAGAAGCCGGATGACCGTCAGCGCAACAAAGAAAGCGAGTACTTTATAGCCAAGGCGAGCCATAGTCTTTCCATGAAGAAACAGGACGGCGATCAGACCGGCAAGGATGTTGCTGGTTAATAATGCCATAAGAACCGTCGAGAACGTAAAATGCAGCATAACATCTCCTTAGCTTTAGTGCGCCAATCGTTATTTTCCTTTAGCACCATGATTTTTCTCTTTGTATTCCTGAAGCAGCGTTTCCAGTTCATCGATTTCCGCCAAAGCATGCTCGGGGTCATTGTCCGCCTCAACCATGGCGCTGAGCAGGGTCTGACCGGATACCAGTTTACTAAAATGAAGATAGTCGTCTACGAACATTTTCCGGATAATATCCGGCGCAGATGCAGTTGCCTTGAAGCGTCTGGAGAAGATGTTGCCTTCCACGGTAATATCCGCCACTTCGATCAATTTTAATTTCAGTAATTTTCGAATAACCGGCTGGACAATATTGGATGTTAATGTAGGGTGAACCTTGAGAATTTGCGATACATTCATAGGCTCTTCTGAATGAAATACGGTACATAAAATATCATATTCTTTGGAATTTAGGTATTTTGTCATGATGGTTCTCCTGATAAATTGTTGGGTCAAAATGGTGGTTTCAATAATTTGTGATTATAGCTATTTTATAATAATACATTCAGAGAAGCAACTCGTATAAATTGGAATATAGGGAATCGGAGTATGGATGCAAAATTATTTATATAATGTAGAATTGTAAAGATGATTGACTGAATAGTGGAAATGTTATATGATTTTATATAATATCAGAAAAATTGTAGTTGAAATTAAAACGGTGATTAGATTTATTGATTTATTTGATCAAAGTGATCGTAGAGGAAAATAAGCTATGAAATTAATTTGGAATGAATATGTACATTTTATTCCCGACAAAGAAAGAGTATTTGTTGGAAATACAATGAATAAAGATTGTATGTTTATAACAAAAGAATGTTATCAGATATTAAATGATGCAATCAAAAATGAATTGTCAGAAAAGCAGGTCATTGATTCTTTTCAGACGGAAAAAGAGCGTCAGTATGTAAAAGAGTTATTTGAAATCTTAAATCAGAAGGGAATGATTGGAGACTTCAATTATTCGGAATTGTTTCGGGATAATCTAAAAATAACGTGGGCATTTACAGATCAATGTAACTTGAGATGTAGGCATTGTGCAAATTCATCCGGTGAAATGAAGAGAGGAAAAGAATTAGAAAAAGAGGAGCTGTTTGAAATTGCAGATAAAATCTGCGCATTACATCCTAAAAGCATTTGTCTGACGGGCGGAGAACCATTATATAATCCTTATTTTTGGGATATTGTAGATTATATAAAGAGTCAATTCAATGGTGATTTTAGATTAATGACAAACGGAACTTTGATCAACGAGGAAAATGCCTCTAAATTGGCGGAACAGTTTTTCTCAATTGATATTAGCTTGGACGGTGTTGATGAGGAAAGTTGTGCCAAGATACGAGGTAAGCATGTTTTTGGAAAAGTGATTCTAGGAATAAAACTCTTGAAAAAGCACGGAGCGGAAAGAATCGTAGTTTCTATGGTGGATTGCAGAGCCACGCATGAACATATACAGACATTTAAGGATTTGTGTACAAATGAGCTGGGCGTAAAATATATGGTCAGGGCTTTTGATCGTGTTGGCAGAGGAGAAGAGAATAGAAGCGAATTGGAAAATCCACCTCTTACTATTTTTGAAAATGATGCAGATGAAAAAAAAGAGAATAAACAAGCTTCAATCAAAAAAAATGAAAAGAGATATATGCCTGACGTATTTGGATGTAAGGCTGCACTCATGGAATTTTACATAGATTATCGGGGACAGATTTTTCCGTGTCCTGTACTGGATTCAAAAGAATTTCTTCTTGGTAATGTATTACAAGAGGATTTAGAACAATATATATTCGAAAGAAAGTATATGGAGAGTAAAGGATATGGCACGCTGCTTCAATACCTTCCATGGAATCTGCCGGGATGCTCGGATTGCAAGAACCAATTGTTCTGCTATACATGCATCGGAGATATCAAAGAGAAATATGAAAGTGGAATTATAAAGAATTGTAGTGAAAAAATATGTTTTGAAAACTGAGGTACAAGATCAATGCTGTTTAACATATGGGTCACACAGGATTGTAATCTTTCCTGTAAATATTGTTATGAAAAAGCAAAAAGAAAAAGAAGTCTGAGTCCGGAAGACGCAGATGCGGTGATCGCATTTGTTTTGAAGTATCAGACAAACAGATTGAATCAGGTAAACTTTCATGGCGGAGAACCGCTACTTAATTGGAATGTAATAAAATATATCGTACAACAAATCAATTGTTCCTCCCTAAAAAAGGGACAGTTTCGATTTAGTTTTACGACAAACGGAATAATAATTACGGATGATGTGCTACATTTTCTTAAAGAAAATGAAATCCGGATTTCGGTCAGCATTGACGGAAAACCGCAGACACATAATAAAAACCGGATAGATCAAAGCGGGAACGGTACCTATCCACTGGTGGAGGAGAGTTTAAGACAGATGGAAGAGAAAGGGGTAGATTATGAGATCAGAATGACATATACCTCAGAAACAATATCGGAACTGGCTCACAATGTTGCATTTTTGTTGGAGCATTTTAAGTGTTCCTGTCTGCGCTGGGCACCGGATTGTCATGATTGTGGGTGGAACGAAAAAAAGGTGCAGATATTGATTAAACAATATCAAAGCATAATGGAATACCAAGAGAAAATTAAAAAAGAACAGGCCGAAAAGATAGCAGCATTCAATATCAATTATTTTAATAGATTAAGCGCATGCTGTGGCGGCGTCACAGAGATTAATATTGATACAAGAGGAGATTTATATCCTTGTACTTATGTTTGCGGAAACAAAGAATTTTTGATGGGTAATGTCAAAGATGGACCGGATGTAGAGCGTATCAAAAGTATTCATAACACGATGCAGAAAAGTTATCTGAAATGTGAAACTTGTCAAAATAAAGAGTATTGTATCGGGAATCGTTGTAAAATGATTAATTATGTAGAAGATAACCGTTGTAGTTCTTATATAGAAAATCTCTGTAGTATATCCAATGCAGAGATCGATTTGTTAAGAGAACAATGGATGCTATAATATAATTCATGGAAAGGAAAGACTGCGTATGAAAAATGAAATAACAGATTTTATGGAGTTGAGGGACCAATTTGATGTAAGGCTGCAGGGATGCAGTAATGACTGTAAGGAATATAGAAGGGCCACGGCATCGGAGGTTCGGCAAATTGAGAGGCTGGGGGTGAATTGTTGCGAACCATCAGATGAAGACGCTGAAGCGGGCAGAGAGGCAGCGCGGATACTTGGTATAACATATTGTTTTTATAACCTAACACCTAAGACTTCAATTTATTTGTAATAAATTAATGTTATAGTATCCATTGTTTTTTTATCAGGAGGTTCTTTATGTTTCTTTTTGCAAAAATGATGATAAAGCACCATATCAGACGCAGTTACATGATCATTCTAGGCATTGCCTGTTCGGTGACCATGATGTTCTGCATGATTCAGATGGGGGACAGCATTAATAACAAGTATAAGGAACAAGCAATGGAAACAAACCGGCATGATTTTTCGATAGTCGGTTTGACAAAAGAGCAGGCAGAATGGCTAAAAGCGGAATTGGATAAAGAAAAGATTGAAGCATCGGGAATCTCTTGGAGCGATTATCGTGAGACACAAATGAAACCGGAAGCATTTCAGAAAATAGAGCTTCAAATCTGTGCGGGAACGAAGGAAGGTTTGGAAGAAACCGGTCTTCGGCTTCGGGAAGGAAGATGGAGCGAGTCATCGGATGAAATCGTTTTGGAACAGTATGTCTGTGAGATGCTTGGAAGCTGGATCGGCGATGAGGTTGCAGTTGCTTGTGGTCTGACGGGAGATACCTATTGTTTCCGACTTGTCGGCATTATGGAAAATACACCAATTCTATTAAGCAGCAAATGGCAAATGGGGTTCATGAACGTTTCCTTTGAGTTCCTTTATGAAGCAGGACAGATAACGCCGGAGGCAGAAGAATACAGCCTGATTGTTACGGTAAGTTCTGATGTGGATGCCTATGACGAGGAAGAAGTAATAGAATTAGAAAATAAAGCTCAGGAACTGCTTGCCCGTATTTATGGACTGGATGGTTTTTCTGATACGTCTCGTAAAGTAGTTAGTGGGCAGGCTTCGGAGGAAGAAGGAGAGATCGTAAGGAGAATCAATAGAAATACCGTATTTAATAATTCGAAATGGGAAAATAATGAGGAATATCTCTTCCAGTCCGAAACCGGGAATGTATTAAAGGCATTGCCAATATTACTCGCGGTATCTATGATCCTGCTGATCTTTAACAGCATGCACCTTGCCATTGCCGAAAATACAAGAGAATTAGGGATGCTGCGCTGTATCGGAATGAACTATTGGCAGACCGGTCTGATCATATTTGCGGAAAATATTTTTTACTGCATTTTGGGGTATGGGCTCGGCATTGTCTTTGGGAATTTATTGAATCAGATCATTGCCAAGAAGATCCTTTTATATCTGACCGGCGAATATGTGGGGATCAGACAGCTTCCGAGTAGCTATCTGCTGACGGCGGCGGTTGTTCTGATTGCTCTGGTCATGGCATTTGCACTATCCATCCATAAGATCATAGCGCTGACACCCATAGAAGCAAGTAAATATAACGGATCCACCATATCACCCAAAAAAGTACAGACGATGGAGCAATGGTCTAGTGTGAAATTTACCAAAAGAAATATCAGACGGGAGCAGAGCAAGAGCGTGATCGTGATGCTCTCCATGATCTTTTCTATGATGATCCTAATGATCATCGTTAATACCATGCTCAACGTAAAATTGCCGGAGAAGGACCGCAAGAGCAGATTTTCGGACTATGAAGTGTATATCCCCCGTGACGGATGGATGGGTGCCATGGAAGGGAATTTTATCGTAGAACTCTCTATCCCGGAAATAGAAGAAGTACGGGGCGTGACCGGCGTAGAGAAAACCTATGCGATGGGCACGAATTATTTTTGTTTTATGTATCAACAGAACGGGAATGATATCCATGATATCATTTATGATGACGCGCTTTTTCAATGGCTGTTGGAACAAAACGGAAAAACAGAACTTTGGAATAAAGAACTGGATTCCATCTGCGTGATAACAGGAGCATATGAAGAAGAACAGGAACTTCTTGAGGAAATAGAGGAAGCAGGTTCGATTACATACATACTGAATAATGGAGAACAAGGCACGCTGGATGTCAATTTCGTTCTGCATGCAGATTACATACCGGAAATTAAAGAAAACGGAGAGGGCAGAGGTGCAGTTACGATTATTCTAACAGAAAAAGCCGCTTTGGAAATTTATGGTGATTATAGTTATACGGACGTGATGATAAAATGCAATTCTGACGCTAATGAAAAGACGTTTGCTGAGGTTGCAGCGGTCTTTGCGGATAATGAGTATGCGATATGCGGGTCATACGAAATGGGCATGGAAAAAATAATTACGGACACGCTGGTGCTCCTGTACATTGCGGCCATGATCGTCTTCGCCACGGCAGTAACAGCGGTACTGAATATGATGATCATCATGAAGGCAAACTTGGTTCTCAGGCGGAGAGAATACGGCATATGGCGAGCATTGGGAATGGCATTAAAACAATTAAAAAGAACGATCAGCATAGAGGTACTGCTCATGCTTTTTACTTCCTATGTGATCGCGGTTGTCATTTCGTTTCCACTCATATGTTATATGTGTGCCCTGATGGGAAATTTTAATGTGAAAGGAATCGTGACAGGCTATCTGGGAATTGGTGTTGTTTTCATTCTGTCCGTGTATATCTTAGTCATGTCAGGACTGAAATTTAAGCAGACAAATGAAATTATTGCGGATATCAGGGAGGAATAACAATGAGTCTGATCGAATTAAAGAACGCGGTAAAGGAATATACGCCAGGAGAGATTACGGTACGTGCGCTGGATGAACTAAGCCTTGGGGTGCAGCAGGGGGAAATCATTGTCATTTTGGGTCAAAGTGGTTCGGGAAAAAGTACGCTGCTCAATATCATGGGCGGACTGGATGTCCTGACCTCCGGGGAAATCCTGTTAGAGGGAAAGCCGTACACGAATTTTAAGGATGCGGAGATGTCAAAGCTGCGCAGACAGAAATTCGGATTCATATTCCAGGCATATAATCTTCTTCCGCTTTTGACCATTTATGAGAATATTATCGCACCGCTCCTTTTGGATAACAAGCGCGTACAGCGAAAAGATGTGGAAGCATTGAGCGAGAGCCTTGGCATCAAAGAGCAGCTTGATAAATTTCCGAACCAGCTTTCCGGCGGTCAGCAGCAGCGCGCAGCGATTGTAAGGGCATTGATCAATCAGCCGAAGGTCATTTTTGCGGATGAGCCGACAGGTAATCTGGATAAGGATACCGGCGAGCAGGTGATGAGCTGTCTGATCGACGCGGTGAAAAAAGAAGGAGCAACCTTAGTCATGGTAACGCATAATGAAAAGCTTTCTTCCTATGCGGACCGAGTGATACGGATGGAGAGCGGAAAAGAGATTGGGCAGAAATAAAGAGTGGTATGATGTAGCTGTTATCGACAGCGGCTTAGGAGAATATGGCAGATACTTTCAGGATTCCTATGTGGGACAGATCAACTTTATTTTTGATGGATATGGTGACGGTAAAATATTCGAGGAAGCATATTTTACCGGTACCCATTCATTTAATGTCCTGAGTGTAATGGAAAAATATAAAAATAATTTCAAATATAGGTATCATAATTACAATATTGTAAACGGAAATGGAAGAAGTTCGAGTTATGCACTTTTAAAGGCATTGGAATATCTGTTGGGGCAGGATGAAATTGATATTGTTGTTGCATGCTTAAGCTATGACAATATGGCTTATCATAATGAAATACAGAAGTGCTGCTCCATATTAAGAGAAAAAGGAAAGGTCATTTTTGTAGCTGAAAATTATGATAATGACGCTATTTCTAATCATTTGAAAGATGTAATCCTTGTAAAAAAGGGAATGTATAAAACGCCAAAAGAATATGGAATAGAATTATTTGATGAGCAAAAGATTTATGGAAATATTTTACCGGAGTTTATTTTAACTGAGAGTGGGAGATCTGTATTATTTGGCGGAACCAGCATGGCAACTGCTAAAATAGCCTCCATGCTTTCCGGGCTTTATTTACAGGGGGATTTACAAAGGATTTTTCACTCGAGAAGCCTGGATGAAATAAAGGATTTAAGCATTAGGACGCGACCTGCTGAAAAGTGGATAGAGCAGGTGTGGGAAATGCTTGCAGTAGTTTTGAGAGAAATTGGGGAACAATTTAGGGGGGTGGAGACATCAGATTGCTCCACAATGGAGTTATTAAGCCATAAAGAGAAATATGATATGTTGATCGGTGGATTCAATAGATGGTGTACAGAGTGGAAGATGGGGAACATGAATTATTATGATTTCGGGACGGTTTATTCGATTGCGCGATGGTTTGAGGCAAATGAAAAGAAGTACACATATCATTTTTAATTACCTAAAGGGACATTTAAAATTATATGTCAGTTCCCTCATCGTTTCATTTTTGGTAATAGTCGTATCATATTCTTTGCCTTACATACAGGCTATGATTATAGATAACGGCATTTTGGGATTGAATAAACGGATTTTAATATATGGAATGGTCGTTTATTTCGGAATGTATTTTGTTCAATATGGTTTGAATTATATTAATCAGCGTGTAACGCTGAAACTTGAGCAGAACATTAATACACGTCTAACCATGGATATTGTAGAATACTATCTGCATTCCAAGGAATATGAGTTTCATGAGCAGATAGGAAGTGATGTGGAGACTCTCATTTCAAGGGATATCAACTTTTTTGTTACATTTATGATGAATGTTGTTCAGGAAACATTGATCAATATTATTTCTTTCTTTATGGCAATTGTTGTGTTAATACAAATCAGGGTTGAATTTGCGGTAATTATTATAGCTGTTCAAATTTTATCATTGATCCTTAGACGTTTTTTTAATGGCATCATAAAGAAGAATAACAAAACGACACATAAATTAGCGGTAAAATACAATGCTATATTGAATGAATATGCGAATAATATACGCAATTTAAAATTTTTGGGTGTGAATGGGTTTATAAATAGACGAATAGAAAACATCAAAGAAAAGAGCAACGCTCAGGCAATTATAAATATGAAAACAAGATACCGTTTGAATGGGATGCTGTTATTTTTATCTCAGTTGACATCCTATACAATTATGGTGATTGGAGGTTTATTTGTAATTTCCGGAAACATATCATTGGGTTTTTTGATGAGTTCTTTGCAGTATTCGGATCGGTGCGAAAGCGCACTAAAGAGTATCATGAGTTTAAGTACCGAAATTGCATCAAACAGAATAGAATATCAAAGAATTTTTGAAATCATACTAAAGAAGGCTGAAAATAAAAAGGTGCAAGATACAATTGGTTGGATGGAGTCGATTGAAGTCATTTCTGTTCGGGATTTAAATTTCTCATATAATTCTTACCATGAAATTTTTAAAAATGTAAATGTGGTCTTTCGTAAGGGAATATTGTATTACATGATTGGCGAAAGCGGAGTCGGGAAAACGACTTTGGCGAAGCTTTTAATGGGAGAGTATAAAATTGAAGACGGAACGATCTTTTTTGATGGAACGGACATTAACAAGTGTCGTATAGAACAATTGCAGCAGATTATCACATGGGTTCCGAATGAAACGATTATTTGGAATGACGGCATCAAAGAGAATATTTTATGCGGAAGACACGTTGATATGGAAAAATATAATCAGGTTTGTAAGGATTGTGAGATAGATGATATTGAAAGTGAGCTTTCTACACATCATATTAATTTAGGCGAGAAGGGGAGCCTGGTATCGGCAGGACAGAAACAAAGGATTGGTCTGGCGCGGGCATTGATTTCGGCAAAACCAATTGTAATCATTGATGAGATTACCGCTAATCTGGATCAGCAAACAGAATTGATGATTAAAAATAATATAGGAAAATATATGTATGATAAGATTATCATTATCATTACGCATAGCAAAGAATTTATTCGGGATGATGCGGTTGTATATGAGATAAAGGATAAGTCGATTTGTGAGATGGGTTAGGGAGGAGAGAAGAATATTTTCGTAGCACTATTCGGACTTGCAGATTTGGGGGATATGTGTGGTCTGGATATTTGGAATCATGATCTGGCACCGAGAATGTTTTGGGTAGAAGAAGCAGTCAGTGATAGCCATCAGTTGTAACAGATACGGATCTTCTATGCAATCCTGGCAAAGGGAGCGGTGTATGACGGCAAGATCGAGAATTCTAATATTAATATGGTATTATTTATGTAATATAAAATTATAAATACAATTGACAGTGGGTTGGAAATAGTATATAATCTATTACAACCTTAGAATGAGTTTGCAATGTTACGTGCATTAAGGAAAAAATGTATCAGGGTCGTGAGGGTCTAAGCGTTGTAATAGGACTTGCCCGTAAATAGATATAAGAATGTGGGGATATTCCGGAAAGGATTTTACAATGAAAAAAGAACTTCCGATAAATCTGAAACCGTTTATAAGGGTCATACCACAATATGCATTTTTGGAAGCAATGATCAATAATGACAGAACGAATATAGATATGTTATGCAGCTTGGATATTGTTGGGTTAAGGCCAAATGAATGGAACTTTGAGATTCAGGATGCTGAAGTTCGGATTGAAAATGAAACGGTTAATTTGTATCGAAAGGGTTTTGGATTAAAGCCGCCGGGCAGGTGGTATCATCATATTGAAAATGGTGATGAGACGATTTTTCACATTCGCTATCAACAGTATTCCAATCGGTGGGACAGTATTATTTTTTATATAAATACCTGCGATCAGATTATGAGTCCGGACAGCACGGATTGGAATTACAGGTTTTCAATACATTGTTGTGGAGATCTGCGTATTGATGTGAATGAAAATATGGTGTTTTTTGAGAACAACTGGGAAGATGAGGAAGCAGCGGGATGGTATAAAATAAAGGTTGATCATGATAAGATTCGGGTATATAGCTCGTTTGATGGCCAGGCGTGGACATTATTCCATGAAATAGAGTTAGAAGGATTTTTTAGCAAGCGGAAATATGTGAGCGGTTTTCAGATCAGACTATTTGATAATCAATATTATAAATGGCTGTGTAACAATTTTATCCAAATAAGGTATGATAAGGATTCAACCAATGCGATCGGGTATCCGGGGTTCTTAAGCAGGGATTGGCGGAGTTATGTGATGCATCCGCTAGTCAGATTTTCACAGGATAAAAGAGAGACGGTTTTGCGATGGGGACTTTGGAATTATATTGTAAACAATATTGATAGTAAGCGCTATTTGGAAATATGGTTAGATGAATTTTACATAGAAGGAACAGAAGCATTTCAAAAACAGTCATTTAGTCATGAGAATTTGATTTATGGTTACAATGATGAATGCAATACCGTATATATATTGTGTATATTTCATGGAAAATTGAAGCCGGTTGAAATTCCGGTTGAAACGGTAACTATAGCATGGGAGAAAGCTGTTGGCAGAAATGCTGTAATAAAAGCGTTTGAATATTCACCCGATCAGATGGGCATTTATAGACTTGATGTAGATCACATATGTAAGCATATGAAAGACTATCTCTCCGGGCGAAACAGTTCTCTTGATTATCAGTATCTTTCGCAGGAAGAGCCGGGTGCTTTTGGGCTCGCTGTTTATGAAAGTATCTTAAACAATAGCGAGAGTAAGGGCATATTTTTATATGATTACAGAGTAGCCTATTTAATAAAAGAGCATAAAGAATGCATGCTTTTCAGAATCGAATATTTACATGATTGCGGGGTGATCCAAGAAAAAGATTATCCATATTTGAAAGAAAGGATGGATGAAATTGTAAAGATAGCCAACATAATTATGAATTTAGTAATAAAGAACAGGATGGCAGAATCAGAATCTGTTCAGAACAGGATTTGGAATTATATACAGAACCTAAGAGAGTATGAAGAAAAATGTTATACCTATTTGATACAGGTTCTGGAGACGTACTTATCACAATCGGTACAATGATCTGCCTGAGAGATCATATTCTTACCAAATATGATTTGATTGAATTTTACAGATGTACGATGCGAGGAGGAATCTTAATGAAGAACGGTTTTTGTGAATCGGATGCGGTATTGACGGATATGGAACAGTGGAAAAATGCGTTGGAAATTGTTAATAAAAAAAATCTTCAACCACATTTGGATCCACCTAAAACATGGGATAGTTTAGTGGCATACAATTATATTTTGAAATATGTGGATAAGAATGAATGGATTCTGGATGCAGGGGCGGAATATTATTCCGTAATATTAAAATGGCTCAGTAAAAATGGTTATAAGCATTTGACGGGAATTAATACGGCATTTAACGCGACGAAATGTAAGTATATAGGCAAAATTAAATATGAGTTTGGTGATATTACCAGAACCAAATATCTGAGAGGGGATTTTAAGGCGATTACCGCATTAAGTGTGGTAGAACATAACGTAAACTGGCAAATATTTATTAGGGAGGCAGCTTATCTCTTAAAAGAGGACGGTGTTTTGATCATTTCTTTTGATTATTCCAAAGAAAAAATTAAAGAATCGAAAAAGATGTTCGATATGGACTGGAATATCTTTTGCAGCGAGGAAGTAGAAGAGATGATCGGGTTTGCAGAACAAAATCATCTAAAGCTGATCAATGAGTTTGATAAAAATAAAGACGGCAAGATCATTTGGTATGATGGATTGGCTTATACCTATGCTGTCCTGATATTTCAAAAGGTCAGAACGTAATGTTGGCTGATAAAATAGGTATCACAAATAATCATTCGACTGATCAGGCGGCGAAAAGGGATCAGTCAGATAGGAGCTGAAAACGGGGGAGCGGTCATGACACTGGATTTGATTTATGAGGTTTTAGCGGACATGGGCATTGAAGTCGGGAATCAGGAAGAATTGAGCCTTTCTGATATCATGGAGGATTCATTCAGCTTAATGCTGTTTATTGCAAACTTGGAAGAAAAGTTTGGCGTTGAATTTCCCGATGAATCGCTTTTGGACATAAACGAGATCACATTAGAAGAACTTCGGGGAATGGTGGATGCATTAGGTGGAGAAAAGGATGGTCTTTAATGAATTATGATTAAAGATAGATCGAAATGGAAAGGAGGGATTACTATGAAAGATGCGAACAAGAAAAAAGGTTTGAAAAAGCCTGTGCGCAAAAATTCTGCTGAGAATACCGTTCAGGTATACTCGCCAGAGGGAAAGCGCCTTTCCGGAAAGATTAGCTGGTAAGTAGATCGATCCGGAAGATTTGCCGATGCCGGGGCAGCGATATTGCAGCTGTTTATGCGCTGCCTCCGGCATCGGATTCGCAGCGTATGTTTAGATTCTGTTCTTGTTTACTTGGCTTAGCAGGGAGATCTGTTATGGAAACGGTGTTAGGGGAAGATATAACCGTGTGTATCGTGGATAGCGGTTATGACGGGCGGCATCCACTGTTAAAAGAAACGAATATTGTCGGGTATGAATTGAAGGGATCGGACATTGTTCTGGGGGAATGTAAAGACGTTATCGGGCATGGGACGGCTGTTTTAGGGATTATCTCTAAGCTGTGTCCGAAGATCCGGTTTATCATGATAAAAATATTTCATGAAACGCTTGAGGTTGAGATAAAACAGCTTGTTCTTGCCCTGTCATTCATACATAATAATATAGATTGCCAGATTCTTCATTTGAGTCTGGGCAGTCGTTTTTACAGTGACGATTTATATGATGTTTGTAAAAAAATAACGGATAAAAATATAAAAATTGTTGCGGCATTTGATAATTTTGGCGGAATTTCTTATCCGGCAGCATTTGATAACGTGATTGGCGTAGATGTCTCATTAAATTGTAAAAAGAATGATGAGTTCATACGCATCAAGGGCAGCCCGGTGAATATAGCGGCAAAGGGTGGGCTGCATCGGGTGGCATGGCTGGACGCAAAGTATATGATCTGCGAGGGGATCAGTTATTCCGCAGCTTATGTCACGGCATATTTTGTGAAATGTATGCAGCAATATGGTCGGGATTGCAATATCATGGGAATCTTGGAGGAGCATGCAATAAAGACGTATTGTTTTGATGAGCAGGAGAGAGAGGATTGTTTTCAATTGAACGGCTCCGTAAATAGTGCCGCAGTATGTCCCTTAAACAAGGAGACTATGAGTTTGGTGAATTTTGCGGATATGCTGCCGTTTGAGGTTGTTAAGATATATGATTCTAAGTACGGTGGAAAAGTGGGCTCAAGATATGCTGCCTTCAGAGACAATGGCAAGAACATGCCCACAATTGAGAATTTTGAAAATATAGATTATTCCGTGTTTGATACGATGATCTTAGGTCATGTATCGGAAATGAGCAATTTACTTAACAGAGATGTAAAAAAAGAAATATTAGACCAATGTCTTGCAAATAAAGTAAATGTATATTGTTTTGACAGCTATCTGATCGAAGATTACCGTGCGAAATTTTTTGAACGGGGATGCTGGATCGTCTCAGCGGATGTGAAGGTTCATAGCAGTAATTTTAATAAACAAGGGAAACTGTATTTCATACAGAGCCCGGTGGTCGGAATATTCGGAACAGGTCAGCGTCAAGGGAAATTTACCCTTCAGTTATTGCTTAGAAAATGGTTTCAGGACGAAGGGTATCATGTGGGTCAGTTGGGTACGGAGCCGCAGTCTGCATTATTTCAGATGGATGAAATATTTCCGTTTGGCTATGAAGCGCAGATGAATTTATACGGAGAGCAGCGGATAGAGTATTTGAATTATCTGATGCATAGAATAGACAGGAAGTCTGTAGATTTGATCATGGTGGGGTGTCAATCGGGATTTGTTCCGGCAAACTATTATCATGTACGGCAATATCCGGTTCATCAGATGGAGTTTCTGCTGGGCACCCTGCCGGATGTAATCGTACTCTGCGTAAATGTATTTGATGAATCAGATTATATCAAAAGGACGATTTGCGCGATCGAAAGTTTGGCGGATTGCAGAGTAATAGCACTGGCATTATCTAAGGCGGTTCCTGATTCGTTTTTTCGAAAACGTATCGTCACGGATGACGAAATAGAGGAGTGCTCTGTGAGACTGCAGGCGGAAATCGGAGTTCCGGTATTCAAAATAAGCGGGGACGGCGTATCAAAACTGGGTGAGGAGATCGTCAACTATCTGAACGGCGATTAAGATGCAGGCGCCGTAAATCCGGCTGGAAATGGAGATTTTTGTGGGACAGGAGTTTAATTCGTTTAATTTAATCTATGACGCTGAATTTGTCACGAAAATAGCAAGGGGTATCGAGTGGGTTCCGACTGCGATATTGGGTCGGACAGAGCGAAGTGTGGCGCAGGCATCCGCGATATGGCAGCTGCCTGTTGATGAGAGGAAGCAATACATAACGAACTTATATGAAGCGATGCAGTTATTTCATATAAGCAACTTTGAGATTAAAGATGATAAGCGTATCATAGAATGTGGCGGCAGTATCTGGGAATTCAGTAAAGACGGCAGAGAGACAGTTTGTGATAATTGCGGAATGTGTGCCGAATGTGCGGCATGGCTTATCTATTTTTTGAAAGGGAGATATGAGGAAATCGGCTTTCTTACTTTGGTGGGGACAAAGCTTGGGGGACATATCATCAACTATATAAAGGATGGCGGGTACTACTATTTTGTAGATATGTCCATGCAGGTAAGAGAAGTGGCTGTCAATAATGCGGTTGAAAATGGCGATATAAGGGAATTCAGAAAGAATCAGCATTTGACCTGTTCGATGTTAAGGTCTAAATGTATAGAAGATTTTTACTTGTTTTACTCCTCATTTTATCGGCGGAGAATGAAAGAGTTTTTATCTTTTTATTATACGGGAGACTGTGCGGTGCCGATCGGTTATGAGAAAGGGAGCCATACGATTCTGCTGCCCTATGGATATGATGTGAATATGATAGAGGTTTCGCATAAAACTGGCGGTATCAAATGGAAAAGAGTGGATATACCGGATGAGATAAAAGATGACGCGCCGGGGGGAGTGGGATGAGGCTGTTAAATATCAGTAATCAACAATTTACACTGTGGAAAACTGTTTGTTTGGTCTTTCGTATTTCGCCGGTTTTTACTTTGCTTCACATGGCTGCCTGTCTGATCGACGGGATTTTACCGGCACTCAGTCTTTTGGTCAATGCGATGTTTGTTGACAGAGTGATCGCACGTTTTAACGGGCAGGGCGATATCGTGTCAATCGTTTTTCCGCTTACGGGGATTTTGTTGATCCTGCTTTGGCAGAATCTGTCCAAGGTGATTCTGCGGCACGGTGAGGGAATCAGGAATCGCAAGGTAAAGAAGATATTTCAACATGCTTTTGTTGAAAAAATATCGAAAATTGAATACAGACAACTGGAAAGTCCAAAGACACAGGACTTGATCAAGAGGGTTGCCCTGGAGCCGGAGGAGCATGTGAAAGTGATTATGGGAAGCATGACCGGTATCGGGGTCCTGTTTTTACAGAACATTTCCGTTTTAGTGATCGTTATGCTCAATGTTTGGTGGGCGGGAATCCTGATGATTGCCGGAACGGTTTTGCTGGGGAAGCTTTCCGTGCGCGCCGGTGAGGAGGATTATCAGCTGCAGTCCGGGATTACGGTGGAAAAAAGAAAGCAGGATTATTTGGACGGTGTCATTGTAAATAAATACGGTGTGCTGGAGCGGTCGTTATTTTCCTATACGCCCTTCGTCGGCGGACAGTATCAGAAGCTTTTTTCCGATACCTATCAAAAGGAGAAGATATTCTTAAAAAAGTGGGCGGTCAGGGGAAAAAGCAGTGGGATTTTAACAACCCTGTTTGCGATTGCCACTCTGTTTCTGCTCATTCCGGGAGTTAGGTCGGGGCAGATGACAGTCGGACTTTACATATCTGTTATGAATGCCGTTTTTTCCGTGATCAGCGCGATCACATGGAATTTTTCGTCTCAGATGCAGAATTTGGCAAAAGGACGCGCAGCGGCGGCTGATATGACGGCGTTTTGCAGGCTTCCGGAGGAGGAGTATGTCCTCCGGCAGGAGGGACGCGAAAAACCAGCAATGCATTTTGAGAGTCTTGAATTCAGGGATGTGCATTTTCGGTATCCGGGAAGCGGACACGAGGTGTTAGAGGGAGTCTCTTTCCGGCTGGAAGCTGGCAGACAGTATGCCTTTGTGGGGAAAAACGGAGCGGGAAAAACAACTGTGATCAAACTGATGCTTGGATTATATCCGGACTATGAGGGAGAGATCAGGGTAAATGGTAAAAATGTAAAGGAGTATACATGGGAACAGCGGAGCGCCCTGTTTGCGTGTGTATGGCAGGATTATGCGAAATATCAGATAACCATAAAAGAGAACTTGTGCTTTGATGAGGAAAAAACTCAGGAAGAATGGAAACGTGCATTGATGGATGTAGAGTTATACGAGACGGTTCAGAAGCTTCCTGATGGTGTAAATACAAATCTTGGCAGGCTGGTGGAAGGCGGTATGGATTTTTCAGACGGACAGTGGCAGCGTCTGGCAATCGCAAGAGCGTTTGTAAGCGGTGGAGAGCTCATGATCTTAGATGAGCCGACGGCATCCCTAGATCCCATGGCCGAGAGCCGCGTGTACCAAGAACTGGCAAAACTAAGCAGGAATAAAACGGCAGTGTTCATCACACACCGTCTGGGCGCTGTTCGGGGCGTGGATACGATATTTGTTTTGGAGGACGGAAAGGTAAAGGAGCAGGGAACGCATCAAGAGCTGATGGAGCGGCAGGGTGCGTATTCGCAGATGTATCTCAGTCAGCAGAAATGGTATCTATGATTTGGAGGGGAAATTAAAATCATCGTAAATCTTAGATGCGTCAGAATTTGTTACGGCGGGAGGAATGCTATGGAAAAAAAGGCAAGTAAACGAAAAGAACTGATACAAATGTTTCGGTTCATCTATCCTAAAGCCGTCAGAAAATCTCCGGGTCTTTTCTTTACCAGCAATCTGCTGGGTCTGACTGCCGGTATTTTGATCGGTCTTCAGACTACTGTCATGGCGGCTTTTTTTAATGCGGTTTCCGGTGCGCTGTCCTCGGAATATGGCAGTGTGTATTTTTGGGGGGCGGTCTTGGGCGGTGTTCTTTTGATGAACGAGATCGTAAATGGTGTCATGAATTACGCTTATGAGTGTATGGAACGAAAGTCAGTGTCAGTTTTTAAGGGAATGCTGCACGAAAAGGCAGCTAAAATAGCACCGATTGATTATGAGAGAACAGAGTTTTTGGATCGGGTGGAGAAGGCATCTAAAGGCGCAACGGATGCCACAAAATTGATTTCAGAGGTCGTGATGCTCTTTACTACGTATATCCCGTATCTGATCTATATGGGCGTGTATTTGTTTGTTACAAATCCTGTTCTTACCCTGTCCCTGCTTATTGTGTTTATTCCGGTCATGTTCAATCAATATATCAAGGGAAAGCTATATGCTCATGCCGAGGATCGGGCAGCAGGAGAACGGCGAAAAAGAGATTATTACAGGAGTTGTGTCTTTGACATGGAATATGTGAAGGAGACGAGGCTGCTCCATAAGAATCCGTTCTTTTTGGGAAAATTCGGGGATGCGCTGCGCATGCTGCTGCATATTGAGCGGGACGTCGAAAAAAGGGTGGATTTTTGGGAGGCAGTGATGGCGGTGATCACTTTGGCCGGATACGGAGGGGTGCTCGCGTTATTGGTATATTCGCTTCTGCGCGGTGAGATTGCTGTGGGAAGCTTTGCCGCGATCTTTTCTTCTGTCGGTATGATGTATGGGATCTTGTGCGAGATCGTGGAAGGGCGTATCGGCAGTATTTCCCGCAATTTCGGTGCTGTTAAAAATTTTACGGACTTTTTACAAACTCCGGAATGGAATGTGCAGAAAAAAGCGGGTTTTGAAAATTTGGATACGGGAAGTGCGGCGATTGAGTTAAAAGAAGTCAGTTTTCAATATCCGGATGCTGCCAGGGACGCAATACGAGGAATCAATCTGACGATCAGCAGCGGTGAGACAATTGCGATCGTCGGGGAAAACGGCGCCGGTAAATCAACGCTGATGAAGATTATGATGGGGTTGTATCAGCCATCAGCGGGGAGCGTTCTGATCGGTGGGGAAGATACCATGAACACAAATAGCTGTGAGCGGATTTCGGCTGTGTTTCAACGGTATCAGAGGTATCAGATGAATGTGACGGACAATGTCGTGATCAGCGATTTTACAAAACAGGAGGAGAGGACAGCGGACGAATCGCTGGAGCAGGCGGGAATGCCGGTGCAAAATGCCGCAGTATTCCCCAAAGGAGCGGACACAATGCTGTCCAGACAATTTGGGGGGAAGGAGCTTTCCGGCGGTCAGTGGCAGAGGGTCGCAATCGCCAGAGGAATTTATAGGGATCGGGGAATCCTTTTTTTGGATGAGCCGACAGCGGCGATCGATCCATTGGAGGAATCGGAGCTGTACCATCAATTCGAAAAAATGTGCAGCGGAAAAACAGCAGTCATTGTGACACATCGGATGGGATGCGCCAGAATTGCTGATCGGATTGTGGTTATGCGTGAAGGAACGATCGAGGAGATCGGAACCCATGAGGAATTGTATGATCGGGGACGTTATTATCGTCAGTATTGGGATGCGCAGGCAATAGAGTACGGGTTAAAGTTGTGAGGTTGTGTAATGAAAGCGAATGAGAATAGTTGTAGTGTTTTGGCGGTATCTGTTTTTTCACAGATTGATCATGCTAATGATCTGGATGTAGATTTTATGGTTGGCTATCTGAGAGGAGAAAAGATTCCGACAGATTCTTTTTATGTGGAACTCGGCAGTTTTGAGCAGGATATGGAGAAGCTTTATGGACTTCAACCATATGATATTTATGTTTTTTACATGCGTCCGAATAATCTGCGCACATGCTTTCAGATTTGTAGAAATTTGAAGCAAAAGAATAAGGATATCTGCATTTGTGCTGTCGGGGATATTGTGGCAGGATGTTATAAGGATATTCTTCAAAGCAGCGAAGAAATTGATTATATCGTGCTGGGAAGTCCGGATGAAGCTGTCGGCTATATTGCGCGTCAATTTCGCAGCGGTGAGGTTGATTTGAATACGAGAAAAAACATCGTGAGCCATAGCTGTTCTGATGAACGCTGTGCATATGACAGCACGGATTTTCATCAGAACTATGTGGACGATTATTTTTATACACATCCGTTTTCTCTGAAGATGTGTTATTGTCTGCTTACAAAGAATAAGGGATGTTCCGGGGGGTGTACATTTTGTATAGAAAAAAAGCACGATCGCTTTACCTATGCATCAGCAGATTCTATATATCAGACGATCGTCGATAAGAAAAGAAATCTACAGTTAACGCATTTTTTCATATTGGATGATAATTTGTTTGACGGACCGGACAATCTGGCAAAAAAACGAATCTGGGATTTGTGCGATCTGTTGATCAATGGAAAAACGAAGGTGACTTTTTCTTTTTTAATGAGACCGGATTCCTTTCACGATACGCAGGAAGATAATGATTTGCTTGAAAAGATGTATGAGGCCGGTTTTATTCAGGGAAGCTTTGGTGCAGAGGCCGGTAATGATATGGACTTGAAATTATATGGAAAAGGCTGCGATATTCAGGATGTAAGGCGATCCTATGAGTTATTGCATAGGCACCATATGAACGCGCGGACCGGTTTCATATTGTTAAACCCATATTCGACCTGTGATAGTATGAGGGATAATTATAAGCTGCTGAGAGAATTTCAGAGCGGGGATCTTTTTCGCTTCGCAGGGGCATATCTTGCTTTGTATAAAAATACTGCCATATATCATAAGCTTGAGCGCGATAATATGCTTCGTTTACCATACGATTATTTGGAGGATCGGTGCTACATATATAGGAGTGATGAGGCAAACAGGGTTGCAAAGTTTTTAGAGGAATACTTTTGGGAGGATCACCGGTTATGGGAATTGGAAACCGCGGATTCACTGGTTTTCTTATTTAACAAACTGTTTCGGTTCCATGATGAATATTTCATTTATCAGGATCAGGTCCAAAGGTTAGCGGATGAATACTCGTTAACGTTGATAAATTATTTTGAATCGTTGTATGTCTATTTTGATTTTGATAAGTGTATCAGGAGTTTCGAAGCGTTTAAGAATAATCTGATAGGATTGCATAGTAAAATTTCGGCATTAGAGAAGAGGCTCATGGTGGCTTATATGAAAGGGAGGAAAAAGGGTGAGGAATAGAAAAGATTCAAAACCGGAAGAAACCATAAAGAGAATAAAAGAATTATTAGCAGAGCTTGGGCTGGATACCCAAATAACCGAGGTGCATGATAACGGCATTTGTTATTCCGTCCGAGTGGAATTATCAGCTTTTCCGGGGATAGGAACGAATGGGAAGGGAATAACACAGGAGTATGCGTTAGCGAGCGCCTATGGGGAGTTTATGGAGCGTTTGGAAAACGGTGCGATGATTGACTTCCTATTTCCCTATAAGGAAAGAGAGCAGCAGAATGTCAGGCTTGATGAAAATGTATTTTACAATTTTTGTGGGCTTTACGGTGATATGGAAAGTAAAAAAAGAAAAGACCTGAAGAATTATTTTTCTTCATACAGGTATCTATATGAGGGCAGATGGTATGTGGATATCATAAATGGTAGAAACGTATCTCTGCCCTTTCGATTGATTGATATTTTATGTGGTACAAATGGCTTCTGTGCAGGAAATACTTTTGAGGAAGCGGTGGTCCAGGGAATAGCAGAAATTTTTGAACGCACGGTATTGAAATGTATTTTCTTTGAACCTGAAAAAGCGTACCATGAAATCAAAATATTGCCGTTAAGCTCTTATGAGGGTCTGGAAATTTATGAGGCAGTCAAAGTGATTGAAAATAAGGGATATGTGTGTCGCTTTTTAGATTGTACGATGGGGGGACGGCTGCCGGTCATTGCGCTGCTCATGCATGACACAAAAAGAGTATTGTATAAGTTTTCTATTGCATCGGATGTCGATTTGCAAATCGCGATGCAGCGTTGTATCACAGAGATTTTTCAGGGACATGACTTTCATTCTTTGTTTCGGCTGTCGATGAATCCGATCTTTGACGTAGAACAAGTCGGCAGTAGTATTTTTGAATTAAATGATATGCGGGGCAGTTTTGAAAAGTGCGCGATTTCAGGGGACGGACAGCTTCCTTTATATATGTTTTTAATTAAAACGCAATCATCCGGTGAATGGAATTTTAATGAGGGGATTCATTCGAACAAAGATGCGCTTGAATACGTTAAGGGATTGGTAAGCAGTCTTGGGTATTCTCTGTTAATTCAAGATAATAGTTTTTTGGGATTTCCCGCTTATAAGGTATTTATTCCGGGAATGAGTGAAATGTTTGATGATTTTGAATGGAGGGGGATCAGGGATGAGTGTATGGAGGGAATGCACGAAATTGACAAACGCAGTAAAGATCAACGCTTTCAATTGATCAAAAAGCTGGAGCGGTTGAATTGTGATAGAAATGCATGCGGAGCTGTGGATATTGCAGGAATCCTTGTTAAGAAAGATGCTGAGAAGGGGGATGGCGGCTTTTTTGATGAAACCGGCCGATTCATGCGATGCTGCCTATATTATGCCTGCGAAATGTATGAAGATGCATATCGGCTGTATAGAGAATATAAGAAGGGCGTTTATTCGGTTCCTTTGACTTATTTGAAATTAAAATCTTTGCATTATCCGGAGGAAGTGATAAAGGAGCTCTTTTCAAATGCGGGGATTGAATTCGATGCAAAAGGATATTTTAACTTTGAATTTCCGCAGTGCCCTGACTGTTCCATATGTCATTGGAGTGAGGCTTGCCAATATGAAGAATGGCGGAAGCTGAGAGATATACTTGCGCGCAAAAGGAATCAATACGAGGAAGAAAAGAGAATTCAAAATGAGGTGACGTTATAGAGCGGTTCGGAAATATAGAATATAGTCACATGAAATTGTGCGCCTATCCTGATTACCTCATCGGGGCTGTTGACTTTTTTCGGGGGGTTTAGTATAGTTGAGAAAGGGTCTTTGCCACTGGCATATTATGGAACGGGAACATTTCATATGCCGGTGGGAAGGCGGTATTCGTTGGAGAGAAGAGAGGCAGGGTACGGTTATGGCAGAGTATGTACGAGTTGCAGTGGACGTTATGGGCGGAGATTTTGCTCCGACAGAGCCTGTGAAGGGCGCGGTCAGCGCGATCAATGAGAACAAGAAGATTCAGGTCGTCCTTTACGGAAAAGAGGAGATCATCAAAGAAGAGCTTGCAGGCTATCAGTATGATGCCTCTCAGGTAGAGATCGTCAATTGTACGGAAAAGATTGAGACGGCGGAGCCGCCTGTCATGGCGATCCGGAGCAAAAAGGATTCCTCAATTGTGCGCGCGATGATGGACGTCAAGGCGGGAAAATGCGACGCTTATGTATCGGCGGGGAGTACAGGAGCGAACTTAGTCGGCGGACAAGTGCTGGTCGGCCGGATCAAGGGCGTGGAGAGACCGCCTCTTGCGCCGCTGATGCCCACGGCGACGGGCGTGTCCCTGCTCATAGACTGCGGTGCGAACGTAGATGCCAGGCCGTCCCATCTCGTACAGTTTGCCAAGATGGGTTCCATTTATATGGAGCATGTGATGGGCGTGAAAAATCCGAGGGTCGGCATTGTCAATAACGGTGCGGAGGAGGAAAAGGGCAATGCGCTTGTCAAAGAGACATTTCCTCTTTTGAAAAATTGCCCTGACATTAATTTTATCGGCAGTGTGGAGGCGCGTGACATTCCGTTCGGCATGGCGGACGTGATCGTCTGCGAAGCGTTTGTCGGAAATGTCGTGCTGAAAATGTATGAGGGTGTCGGCGCAATGGTCGTGAAGCAGATCAAGGACGGAATGATGTCCTCGCTGCGCTCGAAGATTGGCGCACTCCTTGTAAAGCCTGCATTAAAGAGCACGCTCAAGCAGTTCGATTTAGAGCAGTACGGCGGCGCGCCGATGCTCGGCTTAAACGGGCTGGTCGTTAAGACACACGGCAGCGCAAAATGTAATGAAATTAAAAATTCCATTTTCCAGTGCCTGACATTTAAGGAACAGCAGATTAACGAGAAAATACGGGATATGATACAGATGAAGGAGGACTGACGTTCCTTTCCCAAAGAATCCGCGGGAGGATTCTTGTGAATCTAACGAAAGAAGGGCTGTTTTCATGGAATTTGATAAGCTAAAACAGGTGATCGCATCCGTTTTGAACGTTGACCCGAATGAGATCGAACTGGAGACGACATTCATGGAGGATTTAGGGGCGGATTCTTTGGATGTGTATCAGATCATGATGGGTGTGGAGGATGAATTTGACATTACTTTAGATCCGCAGAAGGTGGAGGAGATTCGTACCGTGGAGGAGGCATTAGCGCTCCTGAAGGCATCTGCTCCCAAAGACAATACCTATATTTAACGGAAAGTCCTGAGCATTCAGGACTTTTCCAATCGAAAAGCAGTACCGAGAACAGCGGACAGGCAAAGAGGGTAGATCGGATGGAGAAATTTACGGTAAGCCGTTTGGAGAAAGTCATCGGTTATCATTTTTATAATGAACAGCTCTTGCGGCAGGCGCTCACACACAGCTCCTATGCGAATGAGCGTAAGATCAACCGCTGCAGCGATTATGAGCGGCTGGAATTTTTGGGCGATGCGGTGCTGGAGCTTGTGACGAGTGAATTTCTATACCTGCGTTATCCGAAACTTCCCGAGGGGCAGCTCACAAAGCTGCGTGCATCCATGGTATGCGAACCGGCACTTGCTTACTGCGCAAGGGATTTGGAGCTTGGCAAATATCTTTTTTTAGGAAAAGGAGAGGACGCGACCGGCGGGAGAGGGCGCGCCTCCATCACGAGCGATGTGATGGAAGCGATCATCGGCGCAATCTACTTGGACAGCGGTATCACACAGGCAAAGAACTTTATCATGCGTTTCATACTAAATGACATTGAGGATAAGCAGCTCTTTTATGACAGCAAGACGATCCTGCAGGAGCAGATTCAAAAGACGCCCGGAGTCGTGCTTTCCTACGAGCTGGTATCCGAGGAAGGACCGGAGCATGAGAAAGTGTTTGTGGTGCACGCCCTGATCGACGGACAGATCAGAGCACGCGGGCGGGGGCGGAGTAAGAAAGCAGCGGAGCAGGAGGCCGCCTATCAGGTATTGCTTGAGATGAAAAAAGAAGGAAAGGTTACATTAGAATGTACTTAAAAAGTATCGAGGTACAGGGCTTTAAGTCCTTTGCAAATAAGATCGCATTCCGTTTTCACAACGGGATCACGGGAATTGTCGGACCGAACGGATCCGGAAAAAGTAATGTTGCGGATGCCGTGCGCTGGGTGCTCGGAGAACAGCGGATCAAGCAGCTTCGCGGCGCGTCCATGCAGGACGTCATTTTTTCGGGGACGGAGACAAGGAAAGCGCTGGGGTTTGCCTATGTCGCGATCACACTGGACAACACCGATCACCAGTTAGCGATCGATTATGATGAGGTGACGGTCGCAAGAAGACTGTATCGTTCGGGCGAGAGCGAATATCTCATTAACGGCGCACCGTGCCGCCTGAAGGACGTGAATGAATTGTTCTATGACACGGGTATCGGCAAAGAGGGCTATTCCATCATCGGACAGGGACAGATCGATCAGATCTTAAGCGGAAAGCCGGAGGATCGGCGCGAACTGTTTGACGAGGCGGCGGGAATCGTAAAATTCAAACGCCGTAAGCTGACTGCGCAGAAAAAACTTGCCGATGAGCAACAGAATCTGGTGCGCGTCAATGATATTCTCTCGGAGCAGGAAAAGCAGCTTGAGCCGCTTGAGAAGCAGTCTGAAAAAGCAAAGGTCTACTTGCGCAAAAGAGAGGAACTCAAAAACTATGACGTGAACGTCTTTTTGTTAGAGAATCAGCGCGTGCGGGAGCAGCTTACCGACGTAGGTGAGAAGTACGAGATCGCAAGCGGCGATCTTGCGCAGACGAGCGAACGCCACGAAAAGATCAAAAGCGAATATGAGCAGATCGAGCAGACGATCGAGGAGCTCAATGCGGCGATCGAGGAGGAGAGAACGTCCTTAACGGATACTTCCGTGATGCGCGGAAAGCTTGAGGGCGAGATCAATGTCTTAAAAGAGCAGATTCATTCAGCGGAGGGAAATAAGACCCATTTCCAGACAAGAATGGACAGTTTAAACGAGGACATCCGCTTAAAAAATGTGGAGAAGGAATCCGTTCTGACCGACAAAAAGAACATTGACGATAAGCTTGCGGAGACGGTAGACGCACGCGATCGCGCGCGGGAGGAGCTGCTTTCCACCCAAAACCGCATTGAGGAGTTAAACAGCGGCATTGAAACGGATAAAAATACGATCATACAGGCGTTGAACGAGCGCGCGACGATCAAGACGCAGCTCGGACGCTTGGACTCCATGATGGAGCAGGTGCAGATCAGAAAGGCGGAATTAAACAGCAGGCTGCTGCGCGCACGCTCCGACGAGGAGGAGCAGGACGCCGCCATCAAGGAGCTGGAGGCGGAGTTTGAGCGGGTAACGGAACAGATCACCGCGCTCAATCAGGACAAGAAGCGCATGGAATCTCGCGCAGAGGAGATCAAGGGCGAGCTTGCAGGAACGGACGCGAAGCTTAGGGAGGCGCAGGAGCAGTATCATAAAGAGAAATCCAAGCTTGACGCTATCATGAACTTAACGGAGCGCTATGAGGGCTATGGAAACAGCATCCGCCGTGTGATGGAATGCAAAGAGAAAGAAAAAGGCATTATCGGCGTCGTTGCCGATATTATTAAAGTGGATAAAAAGTACGAGACGGCGATCGAGACGGCGCTTGGCGGAAATATCCAGAATATCGTGACGGATGATGAGGAGACGGCAAAACGTATGATCGCGTTCTTGAAGGAGAACCGATTCGGGCGGGCGACATTTCTGCCGCTCACAAGCATCACAAAGCCGCAGGAGTTCAAAAATCCTGGGGCATTGAACGAAACGGGTGTCGTCGGGATGGCGGATGAACTGGTACATACGGACGCCCGCTACCGCAATGTCGCGAAGTCCATGCTGGGAAGAATTCTGGTCGTTGACAATGTGGATCATGCAGTCAAAATCGCGAGAAAGTTTGACTATGGCATCCGTATGGTGACAATCGAAGGCGAGCTGCTCGTGCCGGGCGGTGCCATCAGCGGAGGCGCTTTTAAGAACAATTCCAATCTGCTCGGAAGACGGCGCGAGATGGACGAACTGGAAAAGAAGGTTGCGGACTTAAACGCGCAGGTGGAGCATTGCTTAGGAAAGATCGACAGCATCAAGCAGGAGCGGAACGGAATCCGCGCCGATCTGGAAAATATCAAGAACCGCATACAGGAAATGTTTATCGAGCAGAACACGGCGCGTCTAAATGTGATCAAGGCACAGGAGCGCAGAGAGGAGACCGAAAAGGATTTCGGCGCGTTAAAGGATGAACAGGGCGATATAGAGGAAAAGTTCGAAGACATTGCAAAAGAGAAAGAGACAGCGTCTAAGCGGCTTACCGATTCCGAGGAGCTTGAGCGGTCGCTGACTGAAAAAATCAATGAGTCGCAGCTCATTTTGGAGGAAATACGGGTAAGCGAGAGCGAGCAGGCGGCAGGCGTATCCGAGTGGGATGTGGAAGTACAGAAGCTGTTACAGCGTCAGGAATTCGTTCAGCAGAACGTGGACCGTATTGATGGCGAACTGATACGCTTAGAGGGCGATCTTGCACAGATCCGTGAGGGACTCCGCAGCAATGATGAAAATGTGGCGCAGAAACGGGAGAGCATCGAGCAGATCAAACAGACGATCGAGGCGTCCCATACGGCACAGAGCGAGACCGAGAAGAAACTGAAAGAAGATACAGAGCGGCGTGAGGAATTGAGTGCAAAACAGAAAAATTTCTTCAGCGAGCGCGAGGAATTGTCTGCGCGGATTAATGCGCTGGATAAAGAGGTTTACCGCTTAAACGCACAGAAAGAACGTTTGGAGGAATCCATCGAAACACAGATCAATTACATGTGGGACGAGTACGAGATCACATTGAGCGACGCAGCCGGACTGCGCGACGAGGCGCTGACCGATCTGGCCGCCATGAAAAAAGAGATCACGCGCTTAAAAGATGAGATCCGCAAGCTCGGCGATGTCAATGTCAACGCAATCGAGGATTACAAGAACCTGTCGGAGCGTTATAATTTCCTGAAAACGCAGCATGATGATCTTGTAGAGGCGGCAAAGACCCTAGAGAATATCATCGAAGAACTGGATACCGCCATGCGCACGCAGTTTAAGGAAAAATTCGGTGACATCTGCCGGGAATTCGACAAGGTATTCAAAGAGCTGTTCGGCGGCGGGAAGGGCGAACTGGAGCTTCAGGAGGATGAGGATATTCTGGAGGCAGGTATCCGTATCATCGCGCAGCCGCCCGGAAAAAAACTGCAAAATATGATGCAGATGTCCGGCGGAGAGAAAGCACTGACGGCGATCGCGCTGCTGTTTGCGATCCAGAACTTAAAACCGTCCCCGTTCTGTCTGCTGGATGAGATTGAGGCGGCGCTCGATGAGAATAACGTCGGACGGTTTGCAAAATACTTACATAAGCTGACTAAGCATACGCAGTTTATCGTGATCACTCACAGGCGCGGTACGATGGAAAAGGTGGACCGACTGTACGGCATCACGATGCAGGAAAAAGGAATTTCTGCGCTTGTCAGCGTCAATCTGATCGACAAGGAGCTGGATGAATGAGTGAAGAAAAAAAGGGCTTTTTCGGACGCCTGAAAGCGGGACTGACGAAGACGAGAAATTCCATCGTACGCGGAATGGATTCGGTGTTCGGCGGTTTTGGCAGTATTGACGACGAGTTTTATGAGGAACTCGAGGAATTGATGATCATGGGCGATATGGGCGTCAATGCGACATCGGATATTTTGGAACGCTTAAAAAAGCAGGTGAAGGAGCAGCACATCAAGGAGCCGGCGGCATGCCGACAGCTTCTGATCGACAGTATCTGTGAGCAGATGCAGGTCGGAGAGGCGGCATATGAATTTGAAAATAGGCAGTCGGTTATCATGATCGTCGGTGTGAACGGCGTCGGAAAGACGACTTCGGTCGGCAAACTGGCGGGACTGCTGAAGGATCAGGGGAAGAAAGTGCTCATTGCGGCGGCGGACACATTCCGCGCGGCAGCAGGAGAACAGCTTTCCGAATGGTGTGCGCGGGCAGGCGTGGAAATGATCGGAGGCAAGGAGGGCGCAGATCCGGCTTCCGTGATCTACGATGCGGTCAACGCGGCAAAGGCACGTGGCGTAGATGTGCTGATCTGCGATACGGCGGGGCGGCTTCACAATAAGAAAAATCTGATGGAAGAGCTTCGAAAGATGAACCGCATCATTGACCGGGAGTTTCCGGATGCCCATCGTGAAAACTTAGTCGTTTTGGACGGAACCACCGGACAGAATGCGCTGGTGCAGGCGCGCGAATTCGGAGATGTCACGGAGCTTACGGGAATTGTTTTGACGAAAATGGACGGGACGGCGAAGGGCGGTATTGCCGTGGCAATCCAGTCCGAGCTCCAGGTACCCGTGAAATATATCGGCGTCGGGGAACAGATGGATGATCTGCAGAAATTTCATCCGAATGAATTTGTGGAGGCGCTGTTTGACCGTCCCGAGGCGGAGGCGGCTGCACCGGACACAGCGGAAAACGATTCGGAGTAGTGAAAGCGGACGGTGAAATACATCGGCGTTATGCAGATTTGTGCTGATGCCCGGATTTACTGACTGAGAGAGGATGGAGGAATACGATGGAAGCGGAAATGTTGACATTGGAGCGATTTGAGGAGGCATCCGAGATCGTCAAAAAAGTGACGAGCGAGACCAAGCTGGTCTATAGTGATTTTTACAGTAATCATACTGGGAATAAGGTGTACTTAAAACCGGAGAACATGCAGTTCACGGGAGCCTATAAGGTGCGGGGCGCTTATTACAAAATGACGACACTCACGGAGGAGGAACGTGCGCGCGGCATTATCACGGCATCCGCCGGCAATCATGCGCAGGGCGTGGCATATGCGGCACAGTGCTTTGGCGTAAAGGCAGTCATCGTTATGCCGACGACAACGCCGCTCATCAAGGTAAACAGGACCAAAAGCTACGGCGCGGAAGTCGTACTGCACGGGGACGTGTATGACGAGGCGTGCGCGCGGGCCTATGAGCTTGCCGATGAGAAGGGTTATACCTTTATTCATCCGTTCGACGATCTGGCGGTGGCGACCGGACAGGGCACGATCGCAATGGAAATCTTTAAGGAGCTTCCCGTCGTCGATATGATTTTAGTTCCTATCGGCGGCGGCGGACTGGCAACCGGCGTTTCGACGCTGGCGAAGCTGCTCAATCCCAAGATCAAGGTCATCGGCGTGGAGCCTGCGGGCGCAAACTGCATGCAGGTGTCCCTGCAAAAGGATGAGGTGACGACGCTTCCGAAAGTCAATACGATCGCGGATGGTACGGCAGTGAAGACGCCGGGAGGAAAGCTTTTCCCGTATATAAAAGAAAATTTGGACGATATTATTACAGTGGAAGATGAGGATTTGGTTGTTGCCTTTCTTGATATGGTCGAAAATCATAAGATGGTGGTCGAAAATTCCGGTCTTCTCACCGTTGCGGCATTGAAGCAGCTTACCGTGAAAGGAAAAAAAGTTGTATCCATCTTAAGCGGCGGCAATATGGACGTGATCACCATGTCCTCCGTTGTGCAGCAGGGGCTGATCTTGCGTGACAGGATCTTCACGGTATCGACGCTCCTTCCGGATAAGCCGGGCGAGTTAAGCCGGGTGGCGGATGTCATTGCCAAGCTGAACGGAAACGTGATCAAGTTAGAGCACAATCAGTTCGTATCGATCAACCGGAATGCTGCCGTGGAGCTGCGCATTACGATCGAAGCGTTCGGTACGGAGCATAAAACGCAGATCATGCAGGCGCTTGAAAAGAACGGATACAGTCCGAAGGCGGTGCGGACGGTCATTTAAGGGAAACATCGAATGCAGGTGAGGCGGTGAAGGATCGCTTCTCACGAGATAGAAGACCCGTGATAGGACCAAGTAATAGAAAGCGGTATGAGAGGGAAAAGCGGACTATGGGGAATGAAAAAAATATAAGCGAAAAGAAACGCACGGATCTCATAAAACGGGCGAGAACGGTTTTGCGGAGTTATTTGATCATAACGCTCGGAACACTGATTTATTCAGCGGGCATCAGCCTGCTTTTAGATCCGAATGACTTGGCGCCCGGCGGTGTGTCCGGTATTTCCATTATGTTAAGCCGCTTCACACCACTTACGACAGGTACATGGATTCTGATCATCAATATCCCGCTTTTGGTGATTGGAGGGTGGAAACTCGGCAGAAAATTTATTATTAAGACCTGCTATGCAACGGTCATGACATCTGTCTTTACCAACCTGCTCGGAGACATACAGCCGATCACGAACGACCTGATCTGTGCGGTCGTTTTGGGCGGTATTGCGGTCGGCTGCGGTCTTGGTCTGGTATTCCGGGCGGGCGGCACGACGGGCGGCATGGACATTATTGTGAAGCTTTTGCGTCTGAAATTTCCGTACTTAAAATCCGGTTCCATTTTTCTGGCGCTCGATATGGTCGTCGTCATCATATCCGGTTTTGTGTTCCAAAATTTAACGCTGGGCGTATATGCCGGGATCGTTATTGCGCTTGACGCGCGCGTGATGGATGTGATTTTGTACGGGCAGGACGAGGCACGCCTAGTCTATATCATCAGCGACCGGCATGAACAGATTGCGGGGCGGCTCATGGCGGAGCTTGATATCGGCGTGACCTATTTAGAGGGAGAGGGCGCGTATACGGAAAAGGATAAAAAAATCATTCTCTGCGCCACAAGAAAGCAGCGCTCGCCGGAAGTCATCAATATCGTGAAGGAGGAGGATGAGAGAGCCTTTCTCATCGTATCAAGCGCGAACGAGATTTTCGGAGAGGGCTATAAGAGTTATTGGACGGAGCAATTATAAAGAAATTTGATTAATCAGAACCGTTTGAACAATCGACGAAAACGGTTCTGATTTTGTATAAGAAAAACTTATTATGCATTAGTGAAAATCGAATTGATTGATAAGGTTTTATATCTTAAAATGTAAGTGTAACAATATAAAAAGATATTTAATAGGGAGGAATATTGTGAAAGAACTTATTTTATATTTTTCGAGAGCAGATGAGAATTATTACGGCGGGAGCCTGAAATACATTGAAAAAGGTAACACGGAGGTGGTGGCGGAAAAAGCGGCAGCCCTTACGGGTGCGGATTTATTCAAAGTGGAACCTGTAAAGCCATATTCGGCAGATTACAATACCTGTATTGAACAGGCAAAGAAAGATTTACAAAGCGGCGCGCGTCCTGAAGTTGTGGCAATACCGGAAAATATGTCAAAGTATGATTTGATAACAGTCATGTATGCTGGTGGTATAATAGGACTAAATTAAGAGAAGCCCAGTAAACATAAGGGTTTGCACTGATTTAGTCCTATTTTTTTAAGCCCACTTTAGGTCAAGATTAGGACAGCGCTGAACAAAATCGAAAACCTACGTTACGAAAGTCAGATAATGGTCGATTACTGATACGGTCATTCGAAGGCTTTAAGGAAATGCGAGGTGAAACAAAATAACAAAGATTTAGGTAGTGCCTGCTGATTAGGACTTAAATGCTTTATTTTACTGACTTTTCTGCTCATCAGTTGTATAATATATGCAAGGAAAATGAATTCCCCCATCCGTTTTTCATGCAGATAACCTTTAAAATATACCAGTAAGGGAGCCAAAAAGCCATGTACAAACCTCTTGATAAGATACAGAACTCATTCTTCGATTTTAACCAGCCGCTCGGAATGCATATGAATCCTAAAAACAGATGGATTGCTCTGGCGGACCGGATCCCATGGGACGTTTTTGAAGTAAAATACGCAGAACTGTTTCCAAGCAGTACTGGGAATATAGCGAAACCGCTGCGTATGGCACTCGGTTCACTGATTATCCAGACAAAGTTTCAGTATTCTGACCGCGAGCTCGTGGAACAGATCACGGAAAACCCATATCTGCAATACTTCATAGGCCTTCCTGGATATCAGGAAGAACCGCCTTTTGACGCGAGTACACTGGTCCTGTTCCGGAAACGTCTGACGCATGAGATTATCATGGAGGCGAATGAGTACATGCTGGACCGCCAGGATGATGACAGGACCCCGCCTTCATCAGGTTCCGGAAAAGAAAAGGCCCCCGGGGACAGCCAGGGAAAACCGGAGAATTGCGGAACATTGATTGTAGATGCCACCTGTGTCCCGGCAAATATCCGCTTTCCCCAGGACACATCCCTGCTGAATGAAGCGAGGGAGAAACTGGAAACGATTATTTACCGGTTTTGAAAATCGTATGGACTTTCCCTGCCGAGACGGTATATGCGGAAAGCGCGCAAGGAGTATCTGGCTTTTGCGAAGGCCAGAAAACACAGCAGAAAACAGATCCGCAGAGCGGTAAAGAAGCAGCTTTCCTATGTTCGGAGGGATCTGAAATACCTGGATGGGTACATGGGCGACGGATATGCGCCATTGAAAAAAGAGATTCCGCTTTTACTGACTATCATGAAACTGTACGAACAACAATTGTACATGTATGAGAACAGAACGCATACAGTTGAAAAACGTATCGTGAGCATCCGCCAGCCATGGCTGCGCCCAATCATAAGAGGCAAGGCAAAAGCACCAGTTGAATTTGGGGCAAAGCTGGATCTAAGCATCGATGAAAACAGTTACGGCCGGATCGAGCACATCTCATTTGAAGCATACAATGAAAGCAGACACCTTCAGGAAGCTGTCGGGAGATACTATGAACGCACAGGGCATTATCCGGAGCGTGTACTGGTGGATCAGATCTACCGTACGAGAGAAAACCGGAAGTTCTGTAAAAAGCTGGGAATCCGTATGTCTGGCCCAAGACTGGAAAGGCCGGGAAAAGCGGAACAGGCAAAAGCTGAAAAGAAACAGGAGTATCAGGACAACAAAGACCGGATTGAGGTTGAACGGGAATTCAGTGTTGAAAAGCACAGCTATGGACTTGGTTTGATCACTACCAAACTGGAGGGAACCCAGCTTACTTCAATTGCATTATCTGTATTTACAGCGAACCTCTTTAAAATGCAGAGGAAGGTTCTCTGCGCCCCACTACGTCTTTGGAAATCTTTTTTCGGTAGCATTCCTGTGGTAATGGTATTAGTGGCTTAATCAGCAGGCACTAGGTAGAACTAAATTAGCTCTCAAAACGGATATTCCGTTTGTGCAACGCTAATCTGGTCCTACCTTTTGTTTTGAGAAGGAGGATTTACAGATGGGCTTTACAAAAAGGGAGCTGATTCAGTTCTTAGACGGACTGGTGGAGTTAGCCAGTGAAGAAAACAAGGTAAAAGCAGTATTGGCAAAAGAAAAGTTCCTAAGTGACTTTGAAAAGACTTACGGATACGAAAAGGAGGTAATCACAGAAGTTTCAAAGCTGCCGCCACACTATATAGTTACTTCAAAACGGGAAATGGTATGGGAAGGTGTCTGATTGTAAAAAGTGAGTTCATTTTTGGAAAAAGAATTGAAAAAGTTCTATCGCTTCGCAATAGTGATTGCAAAAAGAACTATCATTGAAAAACGGCAGAAAAAAAGGCGTGGCTGTCACACAAAAAAGAACTTAAAAAGTGCTATCAGAATAGAAAAATGATTGCAAAAAGTGAAGTCAAAATAGAAATAATCTATCATATTTTAAGTTCACTATATATATCAGCGAGGTTTTAGGGGCAGTCCCCTAAATAGAGGCACTTGTATTACAAAGTGCGTATCTGGCAAATTCCTATCGGAATTTGGGC
>CAMWSU010000007.1 GCA_947176965.1 uncultured Lachnospiraceae bacterium
TCATGTAGATTGGTGAAAATGATGACCTGCCCGTCAGATATTACGGAGCGGCCATCCCGTTTCATGGTGAGATTGAATGTCACGGGGCAAACAGTTCTATGATTCCGGTCATTACCTATGAGCTGGAGGGACAGGAAACTGAGGTGCGTCCCGATTACGACGGGGAAAAAAGAATCTTCGGAATGGATTTGGCAATGAACCTGAAAATCTGTATGTATCACGAGGATACCGTGTCGGTCATCACCGATATGTATGCGGTCGATCACGAGCTTCAATTGAAGGTGCGTCCCGCGAAGCTGCAGACCTTACGGATGCAGAACGAGGGGAACTATAAGCTGGGCGGAAGGATTCATGCGGGCAGCCCCTCTTCCCATATTTTGCAGCTTTTATATACGGAG
The DNA here is from genome assembly GCA_947176965.1 of uncultured Lachnospiraceae bacterium. GTDB lineage: Bacteria > Bacillota > Clostridia > Lachnospirales > Lachnospiraceae > DLAJ01. The sequence continues at coordinate 399 of CAMWSU010000007.1, forward strand.
GCTACAGCGCGCGTGACGGGCAGCCGTATCACTCCTGAGGGCATTGAAGCGGACGGTGTTCTGGAGATAAAAGGAGTCTTTATCACGGGTGATGATGAGATGCCATACGGTGTGATACACGGGAATCTGCCATTCCGTGAGACGATTGATGCAGAGGGACTTACCGGAGATTGCAGCTATCAGCTCACCTGTCAGTGTGATGACGTGAATGTCAGCATGGTGGACAGCGAGGAGATTGACGTGAAGGCGTCGGTGCGGATTCGTGCCGTAGTCTATGATACGAGGGAGATGAACTTGATCGAGGATGCGACTCTTTCGTCTCCCGATTATGAGAAGCTCGGCAGTCTGCCGGGAATGGCGATCCTGTTATTTGAGCAGGGGGATACGCTTTGGAATGTCGGCAAGCAATATTGTCTGCCGGTACAGCGGCTGCGTGAGTTAAACGGGATTGCGGACAAAAAAGAACCTGCGCCGGGCAGCAGGATTTTGATCGTAAAATAAATAGGGGAATAGGCAATTGCGAAACGCCTAAATAAAGTTTTCAGACTGAGCAAAATATACATTCCAGCGCAGGCACGTTTTCGCTACAGTTCGGACGTAATGGTACATAGCATGCGAAATTACCGCATGCAAGTACCAACGTCCTCACAGTGCCTGCTTATGGAATGAGATATTTTGCTCAAAGAAATAATTATATTGCGTTTCGCAATTGCTGAAAATAAGAAAAAGGAAAGCCGGCAGTGAAAGAAACAGATCGGGGCAGCAGTCGGAACCGCGTAAGTCGGTTTCGGCTGCTGCTTTTGTCATGCTCACTTGGCGTGTGGTTTTGACCGCTGTTTTGTCGTGTCGGTTTCGTCGGCACTATCCGTTTGTCCGTATGGTTTGTATCGGGTGGCGGTTGACGAATGTTCCAAGATTGTATATAATTAAGTACAATCATGTATACAAAATGCAATCAAAGATGCGGGGTTCTCTTCCGGAGCATTCACCGGCGGAACCGTAACGCATTAAAATACTGAGGTGGCAAATGGAACAATTGGCAAAAAAAGCATATGCGAAACTGAATCTGGTACTGGATGTGTGTCATAAGCGGGCAGACGGCTATCATGAGCTGCGAACCGTGATGCAGACCGTCAGCCTGTTTGATGAGCTGACATTTCATAAGCGCGACGATCGGGAGATCCGGCTTGAGGTACACGCGGCGGGAGCGGATGTGCCGTGCGATCAGAATAATCTGGTTCATCGTGCGGTCAGCGCCGTCATGGAACGGTATGAGGCATGCGGCGGCATGGACATTGTGTTAAAAAAGCAGATTCCGGCTGCGGCGGGGATGGCGGGCGGCAGCTCGGATGCGGCAGCAGCGATCCTGGCATGTGATGAGCTTTACAATCTGCACATGGACAGGCAGACAATGTGTGAGATCGCGGTGAAAATCGGCGCGGACGTCCCGTATTGCCTGACCGGAGGAACCGTACTGTGCGAGGGGATCGGCGAGATCATGACGCCGCTTCCGGAGCTTCCAAAGCTATATTTTGTTATTGTAAAACCCGACGTCAGCGTATCCACGGCAGCGGTTTACAGTTCTTTGGACGGCGCACCCAATACGTGGCATCCCGATGTGGACGGGATGATACGTGCGATCAAAAAACAGGACGCTGCTTTGATCACGGATTGTCTTGGCAATGTCTTGGAGAGTGTGACGATCCCGCAGTATCCGGTCATTGAGGAGAGAAAACAACTGCTGTCTGACTGCGGTGCGCAGGGCGTTTTAATGAGCGGGAGCGGGCCGACCGTATTCGGCATCTTTTTTGACAAAGAGCAGCAGAAAAAAGCATATGAGCTTCTGCGGCAGACGGACGGGATTGGGCAGGTCTTTATGGCGGAGCCGGTCGCGGACACTCATAGTTGACGCAGCAGTTCGATAGGAAGCGGAGCCGGAGCCGCGGCAGGCGGTAACGCGGAAGTAAGGCAAAAACAAAACAATGACTGCCTCATAGGGGATGGGACGGAAAGGGAGGATAAATCTATGGGCTATGATCCACTTGCAAACACACAGCTTCAGCTCGGTATGGACGAATATCTTCCGCTGCGCGATGTGGTTTTTAATACGCTGCGTCAGGCGATCCTCAGGGGGGAGCTCAAGCCGGGAGAGCGGCTGATGGAAATCCACCTTGCGGAGAAGCTGGGCGTCAGCAGGACGCCGATCAGGGAGGCGATCCGTAAGCTGGAACTGGAGGGACTTGTCACAATGATCCCGCGGAGGGGCGCGGAGGTGGCGCGCATTACCGAGAAAAATCTGCGGGATGTGCTGGAGGTGCGGCGTGAGCTCGATGCATTTTCCTGCGAACTGGCGTGTGACAGGATCACAAAGCAGGAGGGTGAGGAGCTGCACCGGGCATGCGAGGAATTTGCGGCGGCGACCGCAACGCGGGATGCGACGGTGATCGCGGAAGCGGATGTAAAGCTTCATGACATTATCGTGCATGCGGCAGGAAATGAGCGCTTGACCGAAATCTTAAATAACCTTTCCGAGCAGATGTACCGTTACCGGTTTGAATATATCAAAGATACGAACAATTATGAAAAGCTGGTGGAGGAGCATCGGATCATTTACGAGAGTATCCTGAATAAGGACAAGCAGACAGCGGCGCAGACGGCGAGAGTACACATTGATAATCAGGAACGTTCGATTCTGAATTTACTGCGCAGCGAATAGGATAGGGTAGAGGGCTGTATATTTTCCGATGAGCGGGAAAGACTCCGAGTAAGTAAACAGATCGGAGGATAGTATGAAGCAGCTCAGAAAAAGAACAATACTATTGGGCGCTGCAGCGCTGTGCTGGGGAATCATGTTCCCCGAATATACCTTTACGCCGGACAGCTACACCGTGTTTGTGCAGGAGGCGGAAGAGGCAGACGAAGCGGATGAAACAGAAGGAACGGAAGAAGCGGGAAGTGCACAGGAACTGTACCGGGCGATTCAAAGTGGGAAAGTCCGTTATCGCTTCCGGTTTTACGAGTATCTGAAAAATTATCTTTTCAGCATGACGGAAAGCGGATCGGAGGGAGACGCATTCCTACGGCGCGGACTTTGTATGATGCTAAGGGACGCCGGGATTTGAAGGGGGCATCGTTTATCTATGGAACATACGGGATTAGACAGGTATGCGCCGATCGGGGTGTTTGACTCCGGGGTCGGCGGGCTGACTGTGGCACGCGAGATCATGAGACAGATACCGAACGAGCATATCGTGTATTTCGGAGATACCGCGCGTGTTCCTTACGGAAGCAAATCGAAGGAAACCGTTACAAAATATTCGGAACAGATCGTTCGTTTTTTACAGACACAGCATGTCAAGGCAATCGTGGTCGCCTGTAATACGGCGAGCGCCTGTGCGCTGGATACGATCGAAAAGGATATTGACATTCCGATCATTGGCGTGGTGAAGCCGGGAGCGAAAGTGGCGGTGTCGGTGACACAGAACGGGAAGATCGGCGTGATCGGAACGGCGGCGACGATCGACAGCCATATTTACAGCGATTACATACAACAATTGGATCCATCCATGCAGAGCATCGGAAAGGCATGCCCGCTCTTTTGCCCGCTTGTCGAGGAGGGATTGTGGGAAGACCCTGTTACGGACGAGATCGCGTCGCGCTATCTTTCAGAGCTGATTGATGTCGGCATTGACACGTTGATTTTGGGCTGCACCCATTATCCGCTGATCCGCAAGGCAATCGGAAGAATTGTCGGTGAGGGCGTCACGCTCGTGAATCCCGCGTATGAAACGGCATTGGAGCTGCGGGCGCTTCTGAACAGTAACGGTCTGCTCAATGACCGGAAGCCGGAACTTGGCGCAAATCAGTATCAGTTTTTTGTATCGGATGCGGCGGAGAAATTTAAGACATTTGCCAACTCCATCATTAAATACGGGATTTTGACGGCAAAGACCGTGCATATCGAAGAATACTAGAGGATGAACAGCTATGACAAAGGAAGTTATCGCCGCGATCCGCGGATTGCACTTTTCATTGGAAGACGGCACGGATCAAATAGAAACGATCACGCCTGCAGAATATTTTTACCGGAGCGGGTGCCACTATCTGATTTATGAGGATGTGGATGAGGGAAGCGGGCAGAGGACGAAAAATCTGCTGAAGTGGAAGCCGCATCTCGCGGAACTGACAAGAAAAGGCATGATCGACGTACATATGGTTTTTGAGGAGCAAAAAAAGAATGTCTCCCGCTATACGACGCCGTTTGGGAGCGTGACGGTCGGCATTGATACGTCGAAGGTGGATATGAACGAGGAGGCGAAAAAAATCACGCTTTCAGTCGATTACGCGCTGGACATTAATTATGAGCAGTTCGCGACCTGTAAGATCGGTGTGGAGATCAGCGCAAGGGATGCGGGAATTCATTTGGTGAATTGCCAATGATCAGTGATTGAGGGAAGCGGAGGCTTGGGATGGCAACAATCAAAGAAATTGCGGAGATCGTAGGCGTATCAAGCGCGGCGGTTTCCAGAGTACTGAATTATGATGAGGGAATATCGGTCAGCGATGAGACGAGAGAAGCCATTTTTGCGGCAGCGGAAAGGGTTGGATATAAAAAGAGGGTTATCTATCCGAAAATAGAGAATGTCGCGCTGCTTTATTTTACGGATAATGAGGACGAGCTGGAAGATGTTTTTTATCATGGGGTAAAAGATGAGATCATCGGACAGGCAGAAAAGATGAATATCCGGTTAAGTGTATTCGACCGTCAGGACGGAATGGACGCGATCCCGAGGAATCTGAATGCCTTTATTGCGGTCGGGTGGCTGAACAGAAAAGAACTTGACAAGCTGTATCAAATCTGCAAAAACGGTGTATTTATAGGAACTTCCCCGGATGAAAAACATTATGACGCTGTCAGACCGAACATGGACTCTTTTTTGACCCAGATGGTGGATTATTTTATGGAGAAGGGACATCAATCGATCGGTTTTATCGGGGGGAGTGATCGCAACATTGATACCGGCGAACCGTCCATGGATATTCGGGAATGGTCATTTCGACAAAGCGCTGCCTATTATCATTGCCTGAATGAGGAATATATTCTGATATCGGAGAGCTTTACCGTTTCGGAAGGCTACCGCCTCGGCAAGGAGCTTCTGAAAAAAGAAAAACTTCCTACCGCACTGTGTATCGCAAGTGATACGCTGGCGGTCGGTGTGCTGCAGGCGTTAAATGAGGAGGGAGTCCAGATACCGGAACAGATTGCGCTGTTCAGCATCAATGATGTGAACATTGCAAAATATCTGTCCCCGCCGCTTACAACGATTCACATTGACATTCCGTGTATTTGCGAGACGGCGTTGGAGTTATTGAGAAGTCGGGTGTTACACGGCGGAACGATCACAAAATCGGTTTTTGTGAATGGGATTCCCGTTTTTCGGAAAAGCTGTTGAGGAAGCTGCAAAAGAATGGCGCTTTGCGCCGTTCTTTTTTTGTGCAGATTCACTAAAGTACAGAGCTGGAAATTATTTATATAGTGAAAATAGCGTGTCTCATCTTGACAAATAGGATGCGCAATGCTATACTTCCAAGAAAGTAAATAATTTACCTAATACATGATAAATAATTAATTGCATTTATCAGACGATGTTTATTGGAAGGAGAGAAAACATGAAAAAGAAGTTATTGGGAGTACTATTGGCAGTTGGAATGTTAGCCGCATTGACGGCCTGCGGACAGAAAGGGGCGGCAAAAGCAACACCGGATGCGAACGGAAATTATCTGGTAAACGGAAGCTTCGAGGAAGCGGATTTTACCGGATGGACCGTGACGAACATTGATAATGTGACGGAGGAAGTGAATATTTATGACCGTGAGACAGACTGCTTTGAGGGCGTGCAGTCCCTCCATTTTTATTCAGGGAGTACAAATGTGAATTTCACGGCGGAGCAGACGGTTTCCGGCTTAGAGGACGGAAGCTATAAGCTGACCGCACATGTGCAGGGAGAAGCTGCCGGCGACGAGAATGCTTCCGTTGTTTTTTATGCGATCGTGGACGGGAAAGAAATCAAAGCGGACGGTGAATTAAACGGATATGTGAACTGGTATACGGCGGAGCTTTCCGGATTGACGCCGACGGACGGAGAGATCACGGTAGGAGTCAGGGTAACGACGGCACCGGGCGGCTGGGGAACTATCGACGATATAACACTTGTGAAGGAGTAAGCGTGGAGATGATCAAGGGCATGGATGTATCTATGATCGCGGAACTGGAGTCTTACGGAGCATCCTATTATCTGAATGGAAAAAAAGAAGATCTCTTTTGTCTCCTGAAAACATGCGGAGTCAATATGGTACGCCTCAGAATCTGGCCGGATCCCTATGATGAGGAGGGGAATCCGTACGGCGGCGGAATGAATGACTTAAAGACAACGATCGAAATTGCGAAACGGGTAGTGGAAAACGGAATGGAAATCATGCTGGATTTTCATTATAGCGATTTTTGGGCGGACCCGTCAAAGCAGGTTAAACCGAAAGCATGGAAAGCGCTAAGCGGAAAAGAATTGGAGACGGCGGTATATTTACATACGGTTGACACATTAAAGGCTTTGAGAAATCAAAAGCTGATCCCGACAATGGTTCAGGTCGGAAATGAGATCACAAAGGGGCTGCTTTGGCCGGATGGATATGTGGATCAAACCGAGCGTATGGCGGCGCTGTTACAAGCCGGCATCAAGGGTGTGCGCGAAGAGTGTCCTGACGCAAAAATTGTGCTTCATTTGGACTTCGGTACGGATAATCAGATGTATCGGCAGTGGTTTGACCGGATCGAGCCGTATGCGCTTGATTTTGATGTGATCGGGATGTCCTATTATCCGCATTGGAACGGTAGTTTACAGTTACTCTCGGATAATATGAATGACATCAGCAGCAGATACGGGAAAGAAGTTCTTGTAGCGGAAACCTCTATCGGCTTTACAACTGACACATTGGGGTGCAAGGGAATCGTATTTTCTGAGGCGCAGGAAAAAGCGACCGGTTATCCGGCTACCATGGAGGGACAGGAAGCATTTTTAAGAGAACTGTATAAAGCGGTGAGAAACGTGCAGAACAAAAAAGGGATCGGCGTATTTTATTGGGAACCTGCGTGGCTTGCGATTCCGGATTGTACGTGGGCAAGCGAAAGCGGAAGGCTTTATATGAATGATCAGGCAGAGTCGGGGAACGCGATGGCAAATCAGGCGCTGTTTGACGCATCGGGAAATGCGAACAGTGCTTTGTTAAATCTGAAAACAATGTAGACGGAGGATGACAATGAGGAAAAAAATCATGACGGCTGTGCTTGGCGCAGTATTGGCTGCAGGGATATTGAGCGGCTGCGGAAAATCAGGGAAACCGGATACGAAGCTTACGATCTGGACAAATATGAATGCCGAAGTGGATACGATTCAGAAGTATGCGGATGAATGGGGAGAGCAGAACGGATATGAAGTTGAGGTCATCCGTCAGTCTCCCTCGGTTCAGCAGTTTGCACAGGCGGTAAAAAGTGATTCGGGACCGGACGCCGTGATAGGAATCCCGAATGATCAGCTTGCCGATTATGTAAATGCGGGGCTTACTGCCGAGGTGCCGGAAAATCTGTATACGGACAGTGATTTTTCTGATGCGGCAATTCAGGCATGTTATGTGGACGGGAAAAGGTATGGAGCGCCTCTCTGTGTGGAAACAACGGCGTTGTTCTATAATACCGACCTTGTTTCGGGGGTTCCGGAAACATGGGAGGAGCTGGTGGAGCAGGCAGCCGAGAGCGGCGGTGTGCAGTTTGACGCCACAAGTATTTATTATGATCTCGGGTTTGTAAGAGCATGCGGAGGATATATTTTCAATTACCAGGATGGGGCATATGATACCGCGGATATCGGGCTTGCAAATGACGGTGCGATACAGGCGTATGAGTTTATCAATGATTTGTGCAACAAATATGGTGTCATTACTCAGGATGTGACGGCGGATATTGCGAGAAGCAATTTCCAAAACGGAAAGTGTGCGTATTATATTGGCGGTCCTTGGGACATTGACGGCTTTACATCCGCCGGAACGTCTTTTGGGATCTGTGAAATGCCCACGTTCCATGGACAGCCGTTTGTAACGCCTGTCGGCACGCAGATAAGCTTTGTGAGCAATGAGAGCGACTCTCAGGAGAAGACATGGGAATTGATCATGTATCTGATCGATCACGGTGCATTGGATATGTATGAGACGGGAAACCGGATTCCGGCAAAGCTTGCTGACCAGATTTTGGATGAAATTCAGGATAATGTATATTCACAGGCATTTATCACGCAGATTAACTGCGGTGAGCCGATGCCGACCGTTTCCGAGATGGGGCAGCTTTGGGCGATCCATACCAATAATATCCGGTCCATGTGGTCCGGGGAGCAAACGGTGGAGGAAGCAGCGCAGAATATGGTGCGGCAGCTTCAGGAAGCGATAGAGCTGATGAATTCAGGGCGTTAGGGGAGCGTTACTATGAGAAAGAAAAAGAATGGCAGGGCATATGCTTATTTAGCACCGGCATTGATTTCCATCCTGTTGGTAACGTGTCTGCCGATCGTGTACACGGTCATGTTATCCTTTACCAACTATAACATGTATCATTTGAATGATTATTCCTTTATCGGTATTGACAACTATATTACCGTATTAACAGGACGTATTAAAAACGTGTTTTTTCCGGTGCTGGGATGGACGGTATGCTTTGCGATACTCAGTACGGCAGGCGCTTATGCAATGGGGCTGATTCTGGCGATTTTGCTGAATAACCCGCATATGAAGGAATCCAAAATATATCGGGCGATCCTGATCGTTCCGTGGGCGCTGCCGTCTACAATCGCGATTTTGGCATGGCAGGGATTGCTGAATGAACAATATGGCGGCATCAATAACCTGCTGCATGCGATCGGGATCGCATGGAATGTACCGTGGCTGACAAACCCGTTTTGGGCACGCACGGGAATTATCATCGTCAATATCTGGCTGGGATTTCCTTATATGATGAATGTATGTCTCGGAGGTCTTCAGGCGATTTCCGCGGAATATTATGAGGCGGCGAAAATGGACGGCGCATCAAGGTTCCAATGCTTTAAGAGCATTACGCTGCCCATGGTAACAAAGCTTTCCATCCCGTTAGTCATTTCTTCTTTTGCCTCGAACTTCAATAATTTCGGGAACATTTACATGATCACGCAGGGCGGACCGGCAAGAGTTGACAATCAGTTCGCCGGATATACGGATATTTTGGCAAGTACGACATACAAAATGACGACGTCGTCCAACCGGTATGAGCTCTCGGCCACCTTCAGCGTATTGATCTTTCTCCTTGTCGGGACGTTTACGCTGATCAATATGCATCTGTCCGGCTCATTTAAGGAGGTGGATTAGATGAAGCGGAAAGAAAAAATGTCGCCGGCGGACATCAGGGCGTTGTGGATCGGCCGTATTGTTATATGGATCACGATCATCGCGATCATGTTCCCGGTGCTGTGGATTGTGATGTCATCCTTTTCAGCGGGAGACAGTTTTTTCCTGTCTTCGCTGTTTCCGAAAAAATTGAGCGTGGAGCACTATGTGGCATTATTCCGGGAAACGGACTTTTTGGTATGGGTGATTAATTCCTTAAAGTTTTGCTTTATTGTCGCGGTCATTCAGCTGCTGTTGACGTCGCTGGCGGCTTATGCCTTTGCAAGACTGCGGTTTACGGGAAGAAAATACGGGCTGATGTCGCTGCTCGTGTTACAGGTCTTTCCCAACAGTATGGCGGTGGCGGGGTATTATATCCTGGTTTATCAGTTTGGTCTGGTGGACAGCAGTATCGCGCTGATCTTTGTTTTGGCGGGAGGAAGCGCATTTAATATATGGCTGCTGAAATCTTATATTGACGGACTGCCGGTAGAATTGGATGAGGCCGCCATGATGGATGGGGCCAATCAGTTTCAGGTGCTGTATAAAATCATTGTACCGCTGGCGGCACCGCAGTTGGCCGTGATCTTTTTGTTTTCGTTTATTGCGACATACAGCGAGTATGTGATCACTTCCATATTTTTGCAGACACCGGGAAAAATGACGCTGGCATTGGGGCTGCAATCATTTATCAGCGATCAGTTTGCGGCGCACTGGACATTGTTCTCTGCGGCGGCGGTGATCTCCTCTTTGCCGATCATGTTCGTGTTCATGTGTCTGCAGAGATTTATACAGAACGGTTTGGTTGCCGGCGGAGTGAAAGGGTGACGTTAAAAAAGATTGGCGCAAATGCGTCAATCTTTTTTTTGTTGTAGGAAAATTTCTATGCTCCAAAAGAATTCCCGAAGGGAATTCTTTGAAAGAACGCGAAGCGTTCTTTTAGAGATCGCAGTTGCCGACGGTTCTGGGGAACGGAACGACGTCGCGGATATTTGACATACCTGTCAGATACATGACGCAGCGTTCAAAGCCCAGACCGAAACCGGCATGTCTTGCCGTTCCGTATTTACGGAGGTCGAGATAGAACTGGTAGTCTTCCTTGTTCAGTCCCAGCTCATCCATACGCTTTGTAAGAAGCTCTAAATCATCTTCGCGCTGGCTTCCGCCGATGATCTCGCCGATGCCCGGCACAAGGCAATCCATTGCTGCAACCGTCTTTCCGTCGTCATTCAGCTTCATATAGAATGCCTTAATCTCCTTCGGATAATCGGTTACAAACACCGGACGCTTAAACTCTTTCTCCGTCAGATAGCGCTCATGCTCTGTCTGCAGGTCGCAGCCCCACGATACCTTATAGTCAAACTCGTCATTATGCTTTTCCAGGATTTCAATGGCTTCCGTGTAGGTCACATGTCCGAAATCGGAATTCAAAACATGATGCAGTCTGTCCAAAAGTCCCTTATCAATAAAATTGTTAAAAAACTGCATTTCTTCCGGGCATTGTTCCAAGGTATAGCGGATAATATACTTGATCATGCTCTCCGCCAGCAGCATATCGTCGGTTAAGTCGGCAAAACAGATTTCCGGCTCGATCATCCAAAACTCCGCCGCGTGGCGCGTGGTGTTGGAGTTTTCGGCGCGGAATGTCGGTCCGAATGTGTAGACATTCTTAAACGCAAAGGCATAGGTCTCGACATTGAGCTGACCGCTGACCGTCAAATTCGTGGATTTATTAAAGAAATCCTTTGTGTAGTCGATGCTGCCGTCCTCATTTTTCGGCAGGTCATTTAAGTCAAGCGTTGTTACCTGAAACATCTCGCCCGCGCCCTCGCAGTCGCTTGCCGTAATGATGGGCGTGTGTACATATACGAAGCCCCTCTCCTGAAAAAAGCGGTGAATGGCGTAAGCAATGACCGAACGCACACGGAATACGGCCTGAAAAGTATTGGTGCGCGGACGCAGGTGTGTGATCGTGCGCAGATATTCAAAGCTGTGTCTCTTTTTCTGCAAAGGGTAATCGGGCGTGGATGCGCCCTCCACAAAAAGCTCCTCCGCCTGCAGCTCAAACGGCTGCTTTGCTTCGGGTGTTGCCACAATTGTTCCTGTCACAACGACCGCGCTTCCGACGCCTAATTTTGCTGCCTCCGCAAAATTAGCAAGGCTGTCACTGTACACAATTTGCAGTGTCTCAAAAAAGGTTCCGTCGTTGACGACCAGAAATCCGAATGTTTTGGAATCGCGGTTGCTCCGTACCCATCCGCCGACTGTCACTTTTTTTCCTGTGTATGCCTCCCGATCACGATACAACGATCTAATATCCGTAAGTTCCATGATCCATCCCTCCTCATATTTTAATGCGTCTGTTATAAATGAAAATTCTATTTACCGATAGGAAAACGTTAATTCGGAAGAATTGCGTCAGCAATTCTTTGAAAGAACGCGCAGCGTTCCTTTTTAATTTGACGTTATGGTATTATTCTCTACAAGCCAATCCATCACCCGGGCGTTGATGACATAGCTGCGGAATGCATCGCGGCTGTTTGCTTCATACAATTTGTCGATCGTCTCAAAGCCGCCATTTGTTGCGATAAAGGTTTCCGCTTCCGCATCCAACTCCTCATCTGAAATGTCACTGATCCCGACCGCATCCGCAAGCGCTTCCGCGGTGATCGTCTCCTGCGCGGCTGTCTTTGAGATCTGCGTTACCTGCTCGTTAAATTGCGCTTCCGTTATCCCGAGGAAATCTTGTACGAAGGCAGCGAAATCCGTGTAGCCGTACATGGAAGCATAATAAGAATATTCGTTCATGAGGCTCTGCTCATACTGCTTTACAAGGAACTCGGGCGGATCAGCCGGAAATTCGCAGTTCGCGATTACTGCAGACCATATTGCAGTCGGGATATTCTCTTCATAAGCTGCCTGCGCTGCCGACTCGAGAGTTGCGCGAATATCTGCTTTTGCCTCCTCCGGCGTCGCGTAGGAGGAACCAATCTCCTCAAGCAGCGCTGCTGTCAGTTCCGGATAGATATATGTCGTGATGGAACGGAGCGTGATCGTAAACACGGCCTCTTTTCCTGACATATCGGGATTATTGAGGTACGGATCGGGGAAGGTGCATACGACGTCGCGTACCTCGCCGATCTCCATACCGATGATGCCGTCTTCAAAGCCGGGGATCATACCGCCTGATCCGATCGTGGTATTCCACGTTCCGCCTTCCGGTGTGGAACCGCCTTCGAAAATTTCTCCGTCCATTCTTCCGACGCATTCATAGGTAACCGTATCGCCGCTTATGACGGCGCGGTCCGTTACCGCTACCTCTTCCATATAGGAGGAAAGCAGTCTGGTATTCAGACGATTCAATACCATTTCATCCGTTATCTCCTGCGGTGCATCGACATGGATCGTCATGCCGCTGTATTCGCCGAGCGTCACGTATTTTGAGGTATTAAGCGATTCTACCGTCTCCTCTTTTTTGCCGCAGGAAGCGAGCATTGAAAAACTTGCAAGCATTGCTGCTGCAACCCCTATTTTTTTGTACCACTTTTTCTTTTCCATTTGCTACCGTACCTTTCTATTGCATGTCTATTGACGCGCCCAATGGCGTGTTTGCAGGCAGAATTATCAGTGTATCTGCCGACATGCAATATCTCATTTATACCACAAAACGGTATGTAATGAAAGTCTTTCCCCAAAATTCACAGAACTTTCACGTTTGAAATACATCTTACGATTCTGTTTCCGAAAGAAGTCGTTGCGCGCAGTCTTAAAAAATGATACAATTCTTCTTGTGAAAAGCTACGGGGAGGTATCTGAACATGAATCCGGTCTTACTTACCATTCTGATCATTGTTGCTGTTTTGCTTGCAATCCTTGTCATTCTTTATTTTGCGGGAAGAAAGCTGCAGAAGAAGCAGGCTGCGCAGGAATCGCAGATGGAGGCTGCAAAGCAGACGTTTAATATGCTGGTCATAGACAAGAAGAAAATGAAGCTGAAAGACGCGGGGCTGCCTGCCGCCGTGCTTGAGCAGACGCCGAAGATCATGCGCCGCGCCAAGCTGCCCATTGTAAAGGCAAAAGTCGGTCCGCAGATTGTGTCCCTCGTGTGCGACGCGAAGGTATTTGAATTGATTCCGGTTAAAAAAGAAGTGAAAGCGACGGTCAGCGGAATTTATATCAGCGACGTGAAGCCCGTGCGCGGGCAGACGCTCTTAAAGCCGACGAAGAAAAAGGGCAGATTTAAGCGTTTCACGGAAAAAATGCAGGAGAAGGCGGGCGCGAAGCCGCTGAAATAAAAAAGAGTCCCTCGGGACTCTTTTTTATTTGGCAGGGATATAGGATTCGACGGATTCCCGTTCGCTGTAATGGTACTTGACTCCGCGGATTTCCTGATAATCCTCGTGTCCTTTGCCTAGTAAAATGATGATGTCGTTTTCTTCGGCAATATCCATGGCATGCCAGATTGCTTCCTTGCGGTCGTCGATCTCGATATATTTGCCGTTGCTTTTGGCGAGTCCGATCTTAATGTCCGCGTTGATGGAGGAGATGTCCTCATTACGCGGATTATCACAGGTTAAAATAGAAAGATCCGCCATTTTCCCGCACAGCTCGCCCATCGCATAGCGCCGCATACGGTCGCGGTTTCCGCCGCCGCCGTACACGCAGATGATACGGTGAGGCCGGTAGGTGAGGATGGTGGAGAGCAGACTTTCCACACTTAATTCGTTGTGCGCATAGTCGATCATGACGGTATAATTGCCCTTGGTCGGTACGATCTCCAAACGTCCCTTTACATGGATTGTGGAGAGTGCACGCAGCATGATCTCCGTCGGAATGCCGACGCTGTGCCCGATCATTAGCGCGCAGAGCGCATTGTAGGCGCTGAATTTGCCGGGGACGGGGACGGATACCTTCGCGTCCAGAATGCCGGTTGCGTGAAAGCGGATACCGATCTCATTTCCGTTCCGTGTCGATTCAAAATCCTGTGCCCGAAGTTCGGCATGCTCGTTGAAGCCGAACGTATGAAGGCTGCAGGTATGTCCTTTGATCATTTCTTCATAGGCGTCGTCATCACAGTTTAAGAGACCGACGCGGCACTGGCGGAAGAGCAGCGATTTGCAATAGAGATATTCCTCCATGGTGGCATGTTCGTTCGGACCGATATGATCGGCTGAAAAATTAGTGAACACGCCAATATCAAACACAAAGCCGTCCACACGGTTTAGCTTTAAGCCCTGCGAGGACACTTCCATGACGCAGTATTCACAGCCTGCCTCCACCATGAGAGAGAGGAGGCGCTGAAGCTCAAAGCTTTCGGGCGTGGTATTGACGGTCTTATATTTCTGCCCGTTGATCACGCAGCCGATCGTACCGATGACGCCGACGTTTTTGCCGGCATGCTCTAAGATGGACTGTACCATGTAGGAGGTCGTCGTTTTTCCTTTTGTCCCGGTAATGCCGATCGTAGTGAGCTTAGAGGCAGGATGACCGTACTGAGCCGCCGCCGCATAAGCGAGCGCCTTTCTGGTGTTGGCTGTGGAAACGACGGTCACATGCTCTTTTCCGGAGGCGGAGACCATGACTTTGGCGGAAGCGATATGACCGGAATCGATGATGAGCGCAGAAGCACCCTTTGCAAGTACCTCGGGAATAAATTTATGCGCGTCCTTCGCGGTTCCGGCAATGCAGACAAACAGACAGCCCCTGCTGACCTTTCGCGAATCGTAAACGACCTCCGTGACTTCGTCAAGCACGTTTCCGGATTGCAGCTCGTATTCTAAGCCTTCCAATAGAGTCTGTATTTTCATGAACCCAAGTCCTCCCCTTTGTAGTATAGCCACAGAATTCATTTATAACGCGACTTCAATCTCCGATTCAAAAACGGTGTGCGACGGTCCGGTCATCAGGACATGTCCCGTCTGTGCATCCCACTCTACGTCAAGCGGTCCGCCGATCTGGGAGACCGTCACTTTTCGGTCGCATAAGTTCAGGCGCACGGCAGCAACGACCGCTGTGCAGCAGCCTGTACCGCAGCCGATCGTCTCGCCCGTGCCGCGTTCCCATTCGCGCATTTTTAAGTGACCGCGGTCAATCAATTCCGCGAAGGTGACATTGGTTTTTTGCGGAAAAAGAGAGGTCAGATGCTCAAAGGCATAGCCGAACGCTTCGACATCGAAACCGGAGACGTCCTCCACAAACGTTACCATGTGCGGATTACCCCAGCTTAATGCCGTCACATGGAAATCGCGGTCAAGCACGCGTACGGGCTGATCGACAAATTCCGCAAGCGTCGTATGGACCGGGATGCGGGAAGGTTCCATGACGGGCGCGCCAATATCGGCGCGGATGTTTGCGACGGTGCCATTCTCAACAAAAAGAGTCAGCTCCTTGATGCCGCCGAGCGTCTCAAGCGTGACGTTTGTTTTATCCGTAAGACGGTGGTCATAGACATATTTGCCGACGCTGCGGCTGGCGTTTCCGCACATTTCCGCCTCCGTGCCGTCGGGATTAAACACGCGCATACGGAAATCTGCCGTCTCGGACGGACAGATTAAGATCATACCGTCGGAGCCGACGCCGAAATGCCGGTCGCTGACAAAGCGCGCCAATGCGGGAAGGTCAGGAAGCTGTTGATGAATGGCGTCAATATAGACATAGTCGTTGCCGTATGCCTGCATTTTTGTAAAACGGATTTTCATAGGGAGTCCTCCTTAGAATCGCTATGGATTCTTCCGGGTTGCAAATGTTATATCCATAAAAGAAAGCGCTGCCGCATATGGCAGCGCTGTGGTTCAAGGTTCGCCGTTGATCGCCTGATCGAGATCGGCGATAATATCGTCCGCGTGTTCCAATCCGATGGAGAGACGCAGAAAGCTGTCTGTGATGCCGAGCCGCTGACGGTTTTCTTCCGTCAGGGATTCGTGCGTCTGTGTCCGCGGGTAGGTGATGAGCGTTTCCGTTCCGCCGAGGCTTTCCGCAAACATGACAAGATCTACGCGGCGGAGTATTTTTTTCACAGTCTCAAACGAATCGACATTGATGGAGATCATCGCGCCGAAACCGGAGCATTGCTTTTTCATAATTTCATGGCCGGGGTGATCCTCAAAGCCGACATAGAAGATTTTCTTTACTTTTTCCTGTGCGCGGAGCCAGCGCGCAACCTTCATGGCATTTTCCGCGTGCCGCTCCATGCGGACGGGTAGCGTCTTGATGCCGCGCAGGAGAAGCCAGCTGTCCATCGGGGCAAGCTGGTTGCCGTGCGTCTTGATCTGACCGTGCATAAAGGTCGCAAGCTCATCGGAATTGACGACGACGATGCCGGCAAGCACGTCGTTGTGACCGCAGATAAATTTGGTCGCGCTGTGGACGACGATGTCTGCGCCGAGCGTGATCGGCTTCTGGAAATAGGGGGACATCAGCGTGTTGTCCACCACAAGGAGGCAGCCGTGCTCATGCGCCATGCGCGCGATCGCCGCAATATCCGCAACTTTCATCATCGGATTGGTCGGCGTCTCAAGATAGACCATTTTTGTATTCTCATGGAAGCTGTTCTCCAAAAGTGTCAGGTCACACATATCAATATAAGTAAAGGAAGCGCCATAGCGGGTGAAAATGTCATTTCCGATACGGAAAGTGCCGCCGTAAATGTCGTCGGATAAGAGCACCTCGTCACCGGGATTCAGCAGCGTAAACACCGCCATGTTTGCCGCCTGACCGCTTGTGAAAGCAAAGCCCTCCACGCCTTCCTCCAAAATTGCCATGGTCCGCTCCAGCTCTAATCTGGTCGGATTGGAAAGACGCGAGTAATCAAAGCCGGTCGAATCAAACAGCGCCCTGTGCCGGAAAGTCGAGGTTTGATAGATCGGCATGCTCACCGCACCGGAAAAAGGGTCATGTCCGAGCGCGCCGTGAACTGCCTTTGATTCAAAATGCAAGTCCTCTTTTCTGCTGTAATCGGTAAAATTGCTGAAATTCTTCATTGTACGATTCCTTTCAGAAATAGATTATGTTGGTTGTTCCGTCTGTCCGCGTTTTCTTTTCGCCTATTATAGCATGGAAAAAGAGTGAGGGCAAGTATAGGCGGCGGGAAGTTTTTGTGATAGACTATAGCCGAGTGAGGATTTGACCTTCTTAGTTGATCATGGATTATGATATGGAAAGGATTGAAAAAGATGGAGAAACAACGGATGAGAAAGATTGTGCTGCTTATGTGCATCGGGGCGGCGCTGCTTGCGATGGCGCTCCATGTGGGAGAGATCGGGGGACTGCTCGGCAGAGTGTGGGGCATGATCCTGCCTGCCGTGATCGGAGCGGTCATGGCGTTTGTGTTAAATGTGCCGATGCGTGGATTTGAGGGGCTGCTTGGCAGATTAAACCGGAAAAAGCAACGGCTCTCGGAAAACAGGATTCGTTTTTTCAGCCTGTGGCTTACACTCATCAGCCTTTTGTTGGTGATCGTATTCGTGCTGAGCCTTGTCATACCGGAGATTGCCGCGTCCCTAAAAAGTTTATTCGCGGGCATTCAGGAGGCGATCCCGGATATCATCGCGTATGCAAAAGAGCACATTGATTCCGAATGGCTGAAAGAGGAACTGCTGGAGCTGGATTCCCTGCAGGAGAAGCTTTCGGGCGAAAATATCACGAAGGTGATCGTGAGCATATCAAACGGCGCATATGATATTGCGGGAAGAGCCCTGTCAATCGCAACTTCCACGCTCGGAAGCATCATGTCGATCAGCATGAGTCTGATCGTTGCGATCTATATGCTGCTCGGAAAGAAAAAGCTTGGCATGCAGACAAGAAAGCTCCTTTATGCATATTTGAAGAAGGAGCATGCGGACAAGGTGTGTGACGTCGGCAGACTGACCAGCGCGACCTATGCGAAATTTCTGTCCGGCCAGTGCGTGGAAGCGTTCATTATCGCCATTCTATTGTTTATCGCGTTTACACTGTTCCGGCTGCCCTATGCGAGTCTGATCGGCGTGCTCGCGGCGGTGCTTTCGTTTATTCCGTACATCGGTTCCTGGGTTGCCTGTATCATTGGCGCACTGCTCATCTGCATCATCAGCCCGTGGAAGGCGGTCTTGTCCGTGGTTGTTTATCAGGTGGTGCAGTTCCTGGAGGGAAAGCTGATCTATCCGCGCGTTGTGGGGAGATCGGTCGGACTGCCGCCAATCTACACGCTGCTTGCGGCATTGCTCGGCGGGAATCTGTTCGGCATCGTCGGGATCATCTTTTTTATTCCGTTCGTGGCGGTCATCTATGCGCTCGTGAGAGATCATGCGGACAGCCGATTGGAGAAGAAAGATATGAAGATAGAGGAATAGGCGCCGCCTATTCCTCTGTTTATCTGCAGGAGATTCAAACCTCCCTTGAAAGCGTTGCGTTAGTGATCCTTTTCAGCGATCGGAGTCTGCAAGTCGGCAAGCTCCGTGCGGATTCCTTTGACCAGATCGTGGATCGTCATATCGGGTGTCTGCGAGATCAGATCTTCTGTGATCTCAATGATCTGTATCAGATCGAGAAAGCAATTTCCGTCTTTCCATAATTTTTTCAGAATCTGGCATAAGAGCCGATACGAAATTTTCTCGGGGACAACGCCGGAAATGAGTGCCGGATATTCCGTGCCGAGATTTTCCGTGATCAGGCGTACTAGGTCGCGATTTAGGATTTTATCATAATGCGCGGATACCGTGTCGTAAAGCGTTTCCACCATATGGGAAATGGTCTTATCGTCCGGCTGCGCGATGCACTCGCTGTAGAGAACGCGGCGGTAGGAGAGAATCTGAAATTCGTTGGGAGAGATCGAAGGCACGTCCCGCAGCCGTACAACGGGCATGAGAATGCCGTGTCCGGCAAGGCGGAGTCGGCATTCGGAAATCTGCGTGGTATATTTTTGCTCCGTGTCTTCCAAAAACAGCGGCACGAGCGCAGATCCGAAGATGAGCGAGAGCGGTTCCTGAGAAAAGCATAATTGTTTCATGACTTCCTGATTGATTTTCTGGCTGTGCGATGCGGGGTCCTCCTGAAGCTGCTGCGTGCCCAAAAGCGCGTCCGCACTGCAGTGAAGGATTTGGCAAAGCTGTTTTAAGAATGTGGCGTCCGGCAGGCTTTGCCCACGCTCCCATTTGGAAACGGCCTGCGGGGTGATACCGATCCTGTCCGCAAGCTCCTCCTGCGTCATATTTTGATTCTGTCTGTAAAAAGAAATCTGGCTGCCGAGTTGATTCATAAATGGAATCCTCCTTTACTTTGAAGTGTTACATTCGGTTTCATGTAAGGCGCCGGTCTTGACCGCAGATCGTGTTTTGCGCCCGCCTGTCTGATCTCAGTATAAAAGAATCATTCCCGTTTGTAAAACAACGATTCGTTTGGGGGAGGCTCAACGGGGCGGAGTGGCATTTCGCTGTTTCACATGTTATAATGGAATCATTCAAATGTAATCTTGTAAATCAAGGAGGCGCGATGAAAAACTCTGGGATTTTCAAAGAAACTGCGGCAAATGAGAATAAGAATCTACACAAAGACAGCGGCGGGGATATTTCACAATTTGGT
The DNA here is from genome assembly GCA_947176965.1 of uncultured Lachnospiraceae bacterium. Lineage (GTDB taxonomy): Bacteria > Bacillota > Clostridia > Lachnospirales > Lachnospiraceae > DLAJ01. The sequence continues at coordinate 20,412 of CAMWSU010000007.1, forward strand.
GGAAGTCATATGATCTGCAAGAACGAAGCAGTAACGCTTTACCATGGTTCAAAATCCGGGATTCACGGTGCTATTGCACCTATAAGCCGGGAACGATGCGATTTCGGCAAAGGTTTTTACATGGGAACTGACCGGATCCAACCGCTTACTTTAATTTGTAACTATCCGAATGCCAGAATCTACACATTAAGCGTTGAACTGTCAGGTCTCAAAATCCTTGATGTGGAAATAGGATTAGAGTGGGCGCTGCTGATCGCATATCATCGTGGCAAAATGGAATCCGTGAAAAGTTCACCAATTTATCATTATTATGCGGATTTAAGTAAGGACTGTGATATGGTGATCGGCTATATTGCAAATGACAGAATGTTTGTCGTTCTGGATCGTTTTTTCAATGGAGAAATAACGGATCTTGCGCTTATTAACAGCCTTTCGGCATTAAAACTTGGTAAACAATATGTGGCTTTAACGGATAAGGCATGCAATCAAATAAAAATTATTGATGAACAAGAACTTACTGAAGATAATCGGGGAAAACTAAAGCAAGAAAGCGAAGCAAATCGTTCTAAAGGTATTGCAATGGCAGATGAAATTTGTCGGAAATATCGGCGTGACGGTCAGTTCTTTGATGAAATATTAAAGGCAGGGTATTAAAATGGAAAATCTTACACTTGAAAAACGTCAGCTCTGTGATATACAGGGGCGACTATTTGAACTTGCGTTGAAAAACGGATATGATTGTCCGGCGTTTATAGAAGCCTTCATGAATAGTAATGCCGCCGCTGCTCTTGATGATGTCTACGATCGACTACAATGGGCTGGTGAGGAATATATTCTTGAAGAACTAAACGATGAGGTGTGCGGTCTAAAAAAAGCAGGCACGACTTACACAGAGGAAGTAATGTATTGGGCAGGGTATACCTATCGCTATTGGCATTACTACAAAAATGAAAGCAGCCGTGAAATATATCAAGCCGCTGATGCGAAAACGATGAATGAATGTTGGCTTGGATTTCATACGTTTGATGTTGAGATGGCGATTGATGATTTGAAAGAAATTGATAAGCAAAAAAGAAACAATATGAAATTAGTACAATTTCAAGAAAAATTCAGACAGGCATTTATTGATTTTAATACAGACTGGATTGTTTCTAATTTTGGTTTTCTAGAGGAACATGATAAGGAAACATTTGAAAAGATTGATGAAGAACTAAATAACGGAGCCATGATTTTCTTTGCGGTTGAAGATGACATTCCATTAGCCTGTTGTATGTCCATGCCGATGAAAGATGATACATGGGAAATCTGCAAATTGGGTTCAAATAAGAATGTACCCCATAAAGGAGCGGGGGATTTGGTTTTTAAAGCATCAATGGAATGGGCAAAGGAGCATGGAGCAAAGCGCTTGTTTATAATTTCAAATAGTAAATTAAAACCTGCACTGCATATTTATGAGAAAAATGGATTTAAAGAAATAAAGCTTGATGATTATGAGTATGTGCGTGGTGATATAGCTTTCGAGTATTTTTTAGAAGAATGAAAAATTCCAGTTTTTTGTGGTGAATAAGAACCGAACTGCGTAATAAATGGTGAATTGATCATGTCCGCTCAATATAAATAATTTGACATATAAAAGGGTAACAGGACAAATGTGTCTAATTCAAAAATACCGTATTATCTCACTTTATGTCGTGTAGACCGAAGGACTTTTCGTATAAACTGTCAATGAAAGGGGGTATCACACGTGGATCAAAAAAAGATAGGCCTATTCTTAAAAGAGCTGCGCAAAGAAAAAAATATCACGCAGGAAGTGTTAGCTGAAAAGTTGAACATTTCCAATAGAACCGTATCTAGATGGGAAACAGGAAACAATCTGCCGGATATCAGTCTGTTGGTTGAGCTATCTGAGTTTTATCACGTTAGTATATCTGAGATTGTTGACGGAGAAAGGAAAAGTGAGAAAATGAATGAGGAAACAAAAGACACTGCAGTAAAAATGGCGGAATACAGTAAAAATGAGGTAAAGACAGAGAAAAAGAAAGTGATCAGTTCCCTTCTTATGGCCTTTGGCGTATTTATCATGATTTCTGCATTTGCAATATTTCCGAATGACAGTAGCTGGGGAAGTATTTATTCCGTTATAGGTGGAATGATTCTGGTTATTGGATTTTACTTTAAGATGAAAGCTGCTGTGTTAAAGAAAAGTTATCGAATTTTGAGTGTTGTTGGATGTATCTTCCTATTATTCGGAATCTTTACGATTTCAGATTATTTAGCAGTTTCACAATATCATCAAGTACCCCGATTCAGCTATGAAAAAATCTATAGCGAAGACCAGGTGGAACATAGAACTTTGTTTTATACCGTCATTCAAAAATATCCGGGGACGGAAAATGAAAGTGTAGAATTTGTAAAGTAGATTTAGTAGGTAGTTGCGAAACACAATGAATGATATTTTGCACAGGCGCACAACCTTAATCATGCGTTTCGCAATTACCTAGGGTAGGTTTATAACAAAAAGGAACGGACTTGAAAGGAAACCTTCAAAGTCCGTTCCTTTTTTGCGGCTTTTGGCAATTCGTTTTTATTCCGCCCTGCTCATAGCCTTCTGGAAATCTTTCTGATCCGCAAAAATCTCGTTGGTATACGGATTCTTCTTCTGTGCCTTTGCACGCTTCAAAATCACGGCAAACACGGCGATGTTCACGACAATGGAAATCACGGAGATGATTCCCTGCGCCGTAGGATTGGCTGTCGTAGGCATGGTATCTCCGAAAGCGGCAGCCGCTCCGCCTGCTCCGTATACGGAGGATACGGTTGTAAAGCGGCTTGCATCCTGAAAGAGCGGGAATACCTGTGCAAACATGCACCAAAGCGTCAGCGTATGGGCACGGTTCTGGATCCAGCCGCCCTTGTTCCAAAGCGCATTGGCAACGGTCGGTGCAAGCAGAAGCGCAAAACCGCAGTACCATGCATGGGTAGGCAGGTTCAGATAGGTGTACTGGAAGTTCCAGATATCATATGCCAAAATAAATTGCCAGGTCATATCCGGCCAAAGCATATCCTTTTTATCCTTGGAGGAGTAGATGCTCCACCAGCCGGTCATACAAAAGATATTGATCAGACCTGCGATACCGTTTAAGATGTTCCACCAGCCGCCGTAGAGCCACACGCCCTCGGAGGATTTCCACCAGCCGCCCGTAACGGATCCGGCTCTGATCACGGATTCAAAATCAGATACAACCGCGATCAGGATGTTGATCGCAACGATCACAAAAGGGAATACCTTGAAAGCATGGGATTTCCCCAGCTTGCCCCAGTGATATTTGATGACCATGAAACCGATACAGCCTGTCAGCGCCGCGTAAAGCTTGGCATAATGGAACCAACTGTTCATGTGTACATAAGTCTGGTTTTTTAACGCCCATTCAGCGCCCATTGCGGCTCCGACATAAATGGCGATAAAATAAACCGTGAGTGCAGCGGGAAGTGCAAAAAAGCATGCCATTCCGCCGATTTTGGTACGTCTGGCAACTTCGTTCATGAGAATCAGTCCGGCAAAAACAAGAACCCATCCCAAAAGCTGCCATAGTGTTCTTCCGTCATAGATTTGAAAAATCATAGTCCCACCCTCTTTTTCTTTTAGTATATTTCTATTTCTTTTATGTTAAATTCGTTCCCCTGTAAAAGCCATGTATCCGGACTTTTGCAGTGAGGACAAATTTTACCATACTCCACAGTCGGATAGGTTTGCCCACAGCCCTCACAATAAGTAACGGCGGGAAGCGTTTCCACGATAAGCTCCGCGTCCGCGAACAGATCCCGTTTCCCGGCGGCCCATTTCCAGCAGTTCTGCAGATAGGATTCTATGACCGTAGACACTTCCCCCAGCTCCAGAACCACTTTGGAAATACCTGTCGCCTCGTTTTCATGTGCAACCTTTTCCATACTGTCCATAATATGAAATACGACACCTAATTCATGCATAGCTTAATCCTTTTTAGATGCGAACGTTACTTTTAGAGACTGCTTGATCATGTTGGGAAGCACGTATTTCAGCTTATCCTCTGATTTTACCATCTCGGAGCACTCCGGATGTTCTCTGTGAAGCGTAATGGCATCAAATACGCACTTTGTGGTGCAGACGCCGCAGCCGATGCACTTATTTGGATCGACAACGGACGCACCGCATCCTAAGCAGCGGGAAGTTTCCGCCTTCACCTGTTCTTCGGTCAGCGTGTGGGAGAGATCCCGGAAGGACTGCGCCTGTGCTTCCTCCGCCCGTTCCGGCCGCTGTCTGTCGGTATTGTCGTAGCTTGCGACCAGAATATCCTCTTTATCCAGTTCGATAAAATCTCTCCGGTTTCTTCCGATGGTCAGCGTACAATGCTCATGCACAAAGCGGTGAAGGGAAATCGCTCCCTCCCGTCCTGCTGCAATGGCATCTATGGCAAACTTAGGACCCGTATAAACATCGCCGCCCACAAAAATATCCGGTTCAGCAGTCTGATAAGTCAGCTTATTGGCAATCGCTCCTCCGTTAGGACGAAGCTCTACTTTTGTGCCCTTCAAAAGGTCACCCCAGACAATTCCCTGACCGACGCTGAAAATCACGCTGGAGCAGTTTATGGTCATGGTCTGTTCCTCGTCATAAAGCGGGGCAAAGCGATGGTTCTCGTCATAAACACGGGTGCATTTCTTGAAAACAACCCCTGTCACTTTCCCGTTCTCGGAGAGAATCTCTTTGGGACCCCATCCGTTGTTTATTATAATGTTTTCTTCGCTTGCCTCTAAGATCTCTTCCCGGCTTGCCGGCATCTCATCCCGGCTTTCCAGACAGACCATGGAAACCTTACCCTGTCCGCAGCGTGTACTCGTTCTTGCGGCATCGATCGCAACATTGCCGCCGCCGATCACGATCACGTCTCCGCCAAGGTCAAAAGCCTCTTTCTTTCCGGCTTCTCTTAAAAATTCTACTGCGGTGTAAACGCCCTGTGCATCTTCACCTGGTACGCCCGCTTTTCTTCCGCCCTGACAGCCGATTGCGATATAGAACCCCTTGTAGCCCTGTTCACGGAGCTGTTCCAGCGTAACATCTTTTCCTACCTCGACACCGCACTTGATCTCAACGCCCATGGCTTTGATCACGTCGATTTCCGCCGCGATCAGATCTTTTTCCAGCTTGTAGGAAGGAATTCCGTAGGTCAGCATACCGCCGGGTTTCTCATTTTTTTCAAAAACGGTCGGTTTGTAACCTTTCTCCGCCAGAAAATATGCGCAGGAAAGTCCGGCAGGTCCCGAACCGATGATGGCAATTTTTTCTTCAAAGCTGCCACGTAAGGAAGGAACGGTCGGCTTGGGAATATAACGGGTCTCGGCATTCAGATCCCGTTCTGCAATAAAGCGTTTTACCGCATCAATGGCGACAGCCTCGTCAATGGTTCCGCGTGTGCAGGCATCCTCGCAGCGGCGGTTACAGATCCGTCCGCAAATGGCGGGCAGGGGATTGTCTTTCTTGATGAGAGCCAATGCCTCCTCGTAACGTCCTTCCTTTGCAAGCTGCAAATAGCCCTGAATGGCAATGTGCGCAGGACAGGCCGTTTTACAGGGAGCGGTTCCGGTGTCGTGACAATTGATCCGGTTCACGTCTCTGTAGTTGTGGGTCCACATATGTTCGCCCCATTTTTTCTCATGGGGAAGCGGCATTTGAGGATAGGTTACCTCGCTGCCGTCTTTTTTGCAGAGCTTCTGTCCCAGCTTTACCGCTCCGGCAGGGCAGGCTTCCACGCATTTGCCGCAGGCAACGCATTTTGACTTATCGACCTTCGCGACATAAGCGGAACGGGACATATTGGGTGTGTTGAAAAGCTGTGAAGTACGTAAGGCATAACATACGTTCACGTTGCAGTTACAAATGGCAAAAATTTTATTGGCGCCGTCAATGTTCGTGATCTGGTGCACAAACCCGTTATCCTCGGCCTGTTTGAAAATCGCAAGCGCTTCCTCTTTGGTTATGTAACGTCCGTCCTTCTGGGTCTCTACCACGTAGTCCGCCATATCGCCCACGGCAACACACCAGCCCTCCGGGTCGTCTCCGCAGCCCTCATCGTGATGCAGGCGGGAACGGCGGCAGGAACAGGGGCTTGCCGCATACTTGCCCTCATATTTTGACAGCCAGTAGGAAATGTGCTCCAGATCGATGGATTCGCTCTCCATCTCGATCGCTTTTTCCACGGGAATGACATGCATACCAATGCCGTTGCCGCCCGGACCTACAAAGGGTGTCACCTTCTCTAAGGGCAGTCTGGACATGTGCTCAAAGAACAGGGTAACCTCCGGATGTTCTTCCGTTATCCTGCTGTTCATGTTAAAAAATTCTCCGGATCCCGGCACAAACATGGGAAGTACATACTGTTTTTCATGCCGCTCGTTTTCCCAGTTGTACTCCAGGATTCCTTTTATCGACATCTGCTGAAGCTTTGGTTCCAGCTCCTGCTCGGGTATGCCGGTAAGCTTTACCATCTCCTGCAAGGTCCTCGGCTTCCGGACGCCCATTTTTAAGGCGATTTCCGCCTCCTCATCCGTCAGCACGCCTGCAAGTCCCCAGTACTCCGGATCGTCCTGCGTGATCTTTTTTAGACCCAGTTTCTGGGGAATCCGGTCCGTGATCTTTTTTCCCAGCTTCTGAATACTCTTGCGGGGAGGTTCACTGTGATCGGCCTTGTGCTCCGGATAAACGTAATCCGGATATAATTCTTTGTCCAATTCCTTCTTCATACCTTCCTCCTTTGTTTTATATTATTCTGCTGCACGCCAGCTTTTGACCTCTTCAGCCAGCCATTTTGTCCATTCTGAAATTCCCTCACCTGTTTTGGCACATATGGGAATGATTTTTGCATTCGGATTCCGCATCAGGATATATTCTCTGCATTTGTCCATGTCAAAATCAAAATAGGGCAGAACGTCTATTTTATTGATCAGCACCACGTCACAAATGGAAAACATCAGCGGATACTTCAGCGGTTTGTCATGTCCTTCCGGGACGGACAGAATCATCACATTCTTCGATGCTCCGGTATCAAATTCCGCAGGGCAGACCAGATTCCCGACATTTTCAAGGATTGCCAGCTCGACATCCTCCACCTTCAGTCCGTCAAGTCCCTGTCTGGTCATTTCGGCATCCAGATGACACATGCCTCCCGTGTGAAGCTGGATCACTTTGGCGCCGGATTTTTGAATCGTTCTCGCATCCACATCCGAATCAATGTCGGCTTCCATGACGCCGATTTTGAAGGTATCCCTCATCGCCTCGATGGTCCGCATCAGGGTAGTGGTTTTTCCTGCACCCGGGGAAGACATGAGATTCAACAGAAAGATTCCTTTTTGCTTCAATTCCTGTCTGAGATCAGCAGCTTGTTTGTCGTTGTCGGCAAAGACACTTTGCTTGATTTCCAAAACTCTTACTTCTTTCATCGTGGCACCTCATCCCATGCTTTCAGGTTACTGTTTTTACTGTTTTCTATAGCTCTATTTTAACACCGCAGGCAGGGGAGCGTCAATCAATGTTTAGCGTTTGTTTGGGTTCCGGATATGCTGTATGATAACATGCAAAGTGGTGCTTTTCAGATATAAAAAAATCAGAAAGTGTAAAGTGTCCTGCACTTTATACTTTCTGACTCTTCACTTATGAGCGATATCGCTCTGTTTTCTCCACATGGGGAGCATGCTTTATAATCAAAATTCATACCGCGTGCCATGCGAGAATAGCAGACCGTCCGTTAATTCGATGCATAGAATGATGGTATTTTCGTCTTCAAAATTGTTATGTCCGTTATTGATCCATTCCGCGAAAGCGATTTTCAACTTTTCCGCAATGATCTGATTTTCTTGTTTTCCGAAATAACCCAGATTGATGCCTGTTCCGTGCGCGGTAAACCAATCACCGGCAATCGCGACGGTGGGATTCGTTTTGATGTGCCTCATTTTAGTGGAAAGCGCATGCGTGATGATATAAAATGCGCCATCCTCATAATAGGCGTTCACATTCCGAACATACGGAATCCCCTGATCTGTCGTTGCAAGGGCAATGATGCTGTCTTTTCCGAAACGCTCGATCATAATCTTTTCTGCTTCTTTGCATGGTTTTTTCATAAAAGATTTGTCCTTTCCCCGATAGCTGTTATGCTTCCCTGTAGAAATCCCCGATTGCTCCGAGATACGTTCCGATGGAGTGGTAATTTCCGGAATAAATGACCGGATCAAATTGTGTCAGGTCAATGCCCCGGGAGTCTACATCGATTCGCTCGTCCACCTGTACATTTTTCACTCTGCAGAAAAATGTATCCGACTGATCGGTGGTGACGGTTTGCCATACTTCACATTCACACACCCAGGGGCTTTGGTCGAGGGTGGGGGCGTTCACACAAGCCGCTTTGCTATAAGGATAGGGCAGCTTATCTTTTACGCCGTCCCATCCGGAGGTTTGGCCGAAATAATCCATCAATTGCAACATATCCGTACTGACCAGATTGATACTGAGCTGCTTTGTCCTTTTCACATTTTGTTTCGTCTTTTTTGTGCCATACATACTGATCACAATGAGATAATCACCGTCTTTTTCACAGGTTTTACTCACCCAGGTGATCGGTGCAAAATCGGGTGTTTCATCTTCGTGATAGGTGCCGATAATAAATGCCGGCTGCACGATCATTTCGTGCTGTGTGCCGATGGATTTTCTTTTCATAGTTTTACCATTCCTTTCGTTATGTGATACTGACATACTCGATCATCACCTTAAAAATAATAAAGAAAATCTCATCGTGATCAATATATTCCTGTTTGATCATCGGATAAATAAGCTCCATTTCTTCTTTGATCTGATTGGAGCTTTCCACTGCCATTTTACCGGTGATCCGAATCCATTTGCGCGTATTTAGATTGTAGCTCGCCAACTCAACAAACGGATTGTTGAGTAATTCTGAATAAACTTTTTTCCGCTTGTCTGTAGCGATAAACAGATTTGTAGCATTAGAATAAATCATTCCCATAGGTCTTAACTTCGGCTGCCCGTCTACAGAGGTAGCAAGAAAAAAGTATCCGCATTCACGGATAAACTGGCAACAGTCATTCGCAGATATTTCCACATCATGGATAGGGTCTTCCTGCATATCATCCTTTAATAAAAAATCAATACTGCATTCTAACAGGCGGCTTAATTTGATCAGTTTTTCTGTTTCCGGAAACGCCATATCCATTTCCCATCTCGACACGGACTGACGGGATACGTTTAGAATTTCTGACAACTGCTCCTGTGTAATGCTTTTTCTTTTGCGCAAGATTGTCAGTTTTTCCCCCATTGTCATAGGAACTCCTTTCTGTCCGGGACAGTGCAAAGATTTTCTTTTTGTGATCATTGTAAGTCTCTCCCGAAAAAAAGAAAAGTCCTTTTCGCGTGCACCATGTAAATTTTGGAGTGCGTTTTTGGGTATGGGAATGCTTTATTCATTTGTCAAATAAATATACGCATCCTCCAGCGTCACATGAGCCGGCCTGCAGGGAATCTTCGGTTTGAGCCTGCTTAAGATTCTCATTTGGATGCCGCCCTCGGCATATTGTTTGGAAGAAACACGATATTTTTGCTCCAGACTCCGCGCTTCTGCGGGGTCCTTCACCATGCAGTCCCAGACGCAGCCGTCTGCATGATCAAGAAGCTCCTGTACGCTGCCCGCATACAGAAAATGTCCTTTTTTCATGACGGCAAGCTGATTACAGGTCGCCGCTAAGTCCTCCACGACATGGGTGGAGAATAGGACCGTGCGGTTTTCTGAAAAATCGACTAAAAGATTACGGATACGAATACGCTCCTCCGGGTCTAAGCCGGTCGTCGGTTCGTCGATGATCAAAAACGCCGGTTCACTTAAGAGTGCCTGAATAAGGCCGACCCTCCGCTTCATGCCGCCTGAGAGCTGGCGCATTTTCTTTCTGCGGTGCTCCGTTAAGCTTGTTTTTTCTAAATAATACTGGATGCGCTCTTTGCAGAGTGGCTTTGGAATCCCCGCTAAATCTCCCAAGTATTCCAGACATTCCTGCACGGTCAGGTTTGGATATAAGTCGATTTCCTGCGGCAGATAGCCGATCCGTTTTTGAATCTTGGCATAATTTTTTTCGTGGTACTGAATGCCGTCCAGCATGACCGTGCCGGAGGTGGGCGCAAGAATGGTCGTCAGCACCCGCATCAGCGTTGTTTTGCCGGCACCGTTTTCACCGAGCAGGCCGAAAATCCCGCTCGGAATCTCTAAATTCGCGTGGTCGATCGCCGTTACTTTATTTTTGAATGTCACTGTCAGATCGTTTATTTGAATACTCATAATGTTAGAATCCTCCATATTATTTTTGCTTTATTAGGGAATTGTGGAACGCAAATCCCTATCCTCTTCTCTTTAACAGCTTTGGCAGGATCGCACACGCCGCGATGCAAAAAACAATGCAGACGCCCTTTCCGGCAAGCCAGCTGAAATCGCCGCTGTTCTCGGCGTCCCGGAACGTATACGAAAAAATATTCCATGAACCGAGATGGCGGTCTCCGAAGGTGGAATTTGTGATAAGCCACAGGAGCAGGCATCCGCCGAACCCGAACCACAGGCTGCGGAACAGGCAGGCGAGGGTGTTGGACAGGATACCCCAAAAGCAGAGCGTTACCGCGACTGCCGCAAGGCATACGAAGAACTGCGTGATTTCATCGCCATTTCCCGTAGGCAGGACGCTTAATAAAATCGGTTTCTGGAACAAAAGGAACAATCCGTATCCCGCCGCCGCAAGCAGCAGCAGAAACAATTCCTGTATGAGCAATCTTGTGCCGACAGAGCAGATTCTTTTTTTCATCGGATATAGCCGTTCAATTTCCGAACGCCTGCTCGTAACCTCCTGCACATAGGTGTCCGCGCAGAACGCCGCCGCTAAAATCGCCATGGCGGGTTCTAACTTGCTCCCGATTTCGTAGCTTACCGATATGCCGCAGATCAGGCTCATGATCACGATAAAAAACAGGGCGTAGATAATTTTGGACAGGGGCAGGGCGATTTTGATCTCTTTACGCATCACATCCGCCTCCTTTGCCAAAGCCATATGGAAATGAAAGTGATCAAAGCGGAGGCCATGATCAAAAAGCTCTGATTAAGCATCGCCATCGGGGGCGGCGCCGTGTCAAAAAAATGTTCGGGAAACCGTACCATGATTGCCAGTGCTCTCCCGTAATAGCCGTTCAGCCCCTCTGCATTTCTGCTGCCCATATTGGAATACACGATCAAGAGAATGAGGAGCGGCGCCCCCGGAAGCGGATTTTTGAACAGCAGGGCGATCAGCGTGTAGATGCAGATGATCACGAGCATATTCGGCAAAATATACAGGCAGGTTGCAGCGATAAAATCAAACAGCCGCACCGTAAATCCGCTGCCGCTTGTGCAGATCAGGCAGAGCGCCCAAAATACCAGATTCAGGATGGCGAGCGTGATCAGGCAGACTGAAAATCCGCCGAGGATCTTGCCGAGTACATAGTTTGCCGCGCTGACGGGTTTGGTATGGAGAAGCTCATAGGTGTGTTTTCTCGTATCCTGTAAAAATAAGACGGACAGCATGACTGTTGCGAAAAATCCCATGAACAATCCCGCAAAATCCGCGAATTTTCTTGAAAAATAATAGGAGAAGGGTTTGCGTTCCAACACCTGTGCAAGGTAGGCATTGATCTCGTCAGCCGTTCCTTTCTTGAAAGCCGTCATCTGGTAACTGTGAATGGCACCGACATAACGGTATTGCTGTTCCAGATAGTCACAGGCTTCGACGATGTCCATCCCTTTTATTTCGTCGATGGCGGCGTCTGCCTCCGCCGGGGGCATTTCCATAATTTGGGTGAACAGCTCCCGGATACTTTCTTCAAAAAAATACTGTCGTTCCGCCGGGGTTGACGGCACATAGCCCTCATAAATTTCTCCTGCATGAATCGTTTCCGGATAATCGTTTTCGATCGTTTCTCCCGGTTCGAGATAGTGGATGTCGAGATAGGGACTGACGCACGAATAGACGCCAAAGATCACGATTCCGACCCCGATCCAGAACAGAGGATGCTTTACGTAGTTTTTGATTTCTCTTTTTAAGATTGCGAGCATGTGATTCTGCCTCCTTTTTGATGGTAAGATCAGGATACACGGCAAATCACAATGAAAAAGCAATGGAGTAAAAAAACCGGACCGCTTACGCGATCCGGCAAAATATGGCGGTGACACAAGCACCGCTTTGTTTTTGATTTCCTATTAGAAGTCTGCCTCCATGTTTTTCGCAATACAGCCTGCTGATATACATGCCCATTCCGGCGTGCTTTAAGCTGTCCTTCGCGTTCTGTTGATAAAAGGCTTTCGTCACGTCCGCGGTGTTGTCCGGGAATCCGTTTCCGTCGTCCGTCACGCAGATCCGGCATTCCGAGCCGGTCACGAAGAAGGTGAGCGTCACTTCCTTTTTGGCATGGCGCAGGGCGTTTGACAGCAGGTTTTCCGTGACTTCCAAAATAATTTCCCGGTCGCCGCGGAACACTTCCGCAGTAGGCGCAGCTTGCAGCGTGATCTGCCTGCCGGCCTCTTTTTCCAAAATATGACATTCCGCGAGGAGATCTGCGTGCAATTGCTCCGCCGTGATCTCGCAAGAAAGCAGTTCCCGTTTTTCCAGGCTGCTCAGCTTCCGCATGGTCTCCACAAACGCATCCATGCGGTCAAGCTGTTTTCCGCATTCCGCAAGCATCTCCATGGCTCTTTTTGCATCAATTGTCTCGTCCGGAAGATAGTCCGTCAGCATTTCGTGGTATCCTTTTAAAACGGAAAGCGGGGAACGGAGGTCGTGCGAGATCGCCGCGCGGAGCGCACGTTCCTCCTCCAGACTCCGCCATAGCCGGATGTTATTTTCATAAAGCTGCGCCCGCATCTGCTCAAATTCCCGGCACAGCCGCCCCATTTCGTCTTTGTTTTCGTAAGTAATATGAAAACAAAGATTGTTTTGGGAGATATTTTGGGACGCCAGCTCCAGCTCCGCGATCGGGTGCTTTAATTTGTTCCGATAAAAAAGAAACACGGTGACGCAGCTTCCGGCCACGGATAAAACGAGCACGGAATAGGTCTCCAAAAAATCACAAAGCTCGTTCACATGGCGCTCATGGGGGGTCATTTCGGAGGAGGAAGGTCTTACGATACCCGTCAGATACTCCGCGCCGCCCGCGTTTATGAGTTCGAAGTATTTGTCATAGTCCATATACCTCCGCCAGATGCTCATCTGTGTATGCCAGGCGAGCACGGAAATCCATGCGGACAGTGAAAAGCTGCAGATCAGGCTGACTGTCATATATAAAAGAATTGTTTTTCTGATCGAAAGGTTTCTTATTTTAATTGAAAAGTTTCTTATTTTATCCATCGGTATCCCATCCCCCATACGGTTTCAATGTATTCCGTTTCCGTCAACTCCGAAAACTTGTTCCGAATCCGGCGGATAAGCTCGGTAATGACACGACTGTCACCTTCTGCATCATAGCCGCATACCTTCTCATAAATCCGTTCTTTGTCAAATACGATTCCCGGATTTGCGGACAAAAATGCAATGAGCCGGTATTCTGCCTTTGTCAGATCCAAATGATCATCGCCGATTTGTACGGTTTTTGCCGCGTAATCAATGGCAAGCTCTCCCTGAAAATGATATTCTGAGCGACTGCTGCGCCGCTCTTCGCGTTTTAGATGAGCGGTGATTCTTGCTTCGAGTTCCTTTAAGCTGAAGGGCTTTGTGATATAGTCATCGCCGCCCGAGAGCAATCCGTTTACCTTGTCATCCTCCTCCACCTTTGCCGTCAAAAACAAAATAGGGCAGGGTACCTTATCACGGATTAGGCGGCACACCTCCAGACCGTCCATCTGCGGCATATTGATGTCAAGAAGGATGATGTCCGGGGGCGTCTTAAGTTTTTGCAGCGCCTCCGCGCCGTCTTCGGCGGTCATGATTTCATAATGCTTCATTTCAAAATAGCTTCGGAGCATGGTAAGAAGCTCCTTGTCGTCATCGACGATCAGCAATTTGTTCATGGTTGTGAATACCTCTGCGATTTTTATCATTTCGGTTGATTTCGCCGGAAATGTCAGGTGTCGCTGTTTCCCGTTTTCTTTTTACAGTATACTATAAAAGACAACAAAATCACAATCATATCCCCTCGCGGACGCTCATACATTGTAAAAAAGTATTGCAGGGGGGCTTCTTGCTTGAAGGATTATATTGAGGAGCGCGCAATGGAGATCGCGGGCTATATCATTGATACGAATGCGACCGTCAGACAGGCCGCAAAGCAGTTCGGAATTTCGAAATCAACCGTACATAGTGATGTAACAAAAAGGAATGGTTTGCGTGGAAGACAAAATAGAAAAGTAGTAATGGAGTTGGTATATGAAAATGGAGGAGTCACAAATTTAAGGAATGATTAAGCAAGCATAAGGGTAATAAAGTGTAGGACTTTAGCATGATTCAAGGTTCTGCACTTTTATTTTTGCTTGACAGAGTAGATAGTTAAAAAAGCAAATATTGGTTTTGTTTGTTCATGAGACTTAAGGTAAGTGAATATATATAAAAATTTTGTAAAAATATGTGTAAATTTATCTAAATATATAGTATACTATAACATAAAGACTATTTCGCCAAATAAAATTTTTTTGTTGAAAATAAAAGTTTAGATTTGTGAGGTATATTATGTTATCAAGAAATCATAGTTATTTTTTTATTCCGTTTAAAGTAAAAAGTATAGATAGGTGGAAAAAACAAATCGAATCAAAAGTTTACATAAAAAAAGACGGGAGAGAATTTGTAGCTTGGAAAGAGATTGTTGATCCGATAGCGATTCACCTAATGAAATTTATCAATACTGGGATAGGATATAGAACAGAACGACACTGCGCTTATAAATTAATGGATAAGAGAGCATATGGTTTACCATATACAAATAAGCGTGACAAACTTCTCAATTGCACTATAAATTATAAAGGCCAACTGAAAGAGTTTGAGATTGATATATGTAATGTCAGAATTCATTGTTTTGGAACTCGCGTTGGCTTTTTGGTTTATGATATATGGTATTCCCAAAATATGGGTTATAATGACATAATCGAATTCAATTATTTATTTAGCAAAGTCGGAAGATCAACTTTACTAATTGAGGATGCGGATACGTTAGATAATATTGAGGGTTGCACTTACTTATATAAATTATCAAAAGAAATAATTGGCAATGGCCTTGAGGATGAAGTGGAATTATTCTTTAATTCTCCTAATTATATAAAGATGGAAAGCAATATATTTTGTGTATATTGTGATGAAGAAAAAAAAGATATTAATAATAAGTTATTCCATTTATGTCATTCTTATACAAAGGAATATGAATATAATATGAAGAATATGGATGAGGATTTTCGTTTATATCATCCATATCATTATATACATTGGGGATATTGTCAAAGTGGAATATCGTGTGTTTATTATGATGTATGTGATTTTACACATAACGATTTTGATGGAAAGTTACAAAATGATTATTATTTTATGTATTTAATATTGTTACATCAACGTTATATGTTGTTATCCCTTATGAGCGAAATAATGAATTGTAGGAGTGATGACTCAGAAGAATGGGGAAGAATTCAACGTGGTTTTACTATATATCGACTGGAATATTCATTTTGTGTTGTTTCTGACGAAATGCCCTATAACAGAATCTATAAGGATATGCGGGAAATTTTAATGATAAATGAGTTTGAAAATAGTTTAAAGGATATATCGGATCGTATGCATATGATGAAAAGAGAAGAACAACATGAAATAGAAGAAACATCAGCCAACCTTAGGGGATGGCGAACAGATAATGCATTAGGACTTTTGTCATTGTTAACAGTATTTTCAGCAGCTATTGACACCACGGATTTAATCAATATGTGGTTATTAAAAGAAGAAAAAGGAGTGAGGGTTTTATGGCCACATTGTATTGCCTATGCAGTTATTGGATTTGTTGCAATGTTTGTTCTCAAAGTTTTGATATGTAGTTATTTGGACTATAGAAAAAAGATAAACAGAAAGGAAAATAAATAGATGATGATGGATTATAGTAGGTTAAATAATAGTTTGGATAAAATGGAAAAAATAATGGGGATAACGAATAAAAAGATGAATTTTGATGCCGTTATTATAGAGTGTGACCCCGATTATGCGGTAATTAAGGCGAGAAAAATCGTTGAGGCAATATGTAGATATTTGGTTATTACTAATCGACTTATCAAGGATAGTAACTCTATTAGAAACGCTACAATAGATGTTTATTTGCGGCAGTATTTACGTACGAGGGACGATCTCTTTCCTAAAAGTATTGTTATAAATATTGAGACAATTCAAAAGTATGGAAATTATGGTGGACATTTTCAAACGGGCGATTCTATTTCGGAACAGGATTTAACCACATGCCTAAGCGCATTAACTGCTTTGCTTGATTGGTTTAATAATGAATATGATTTGGCGCCGGTAATAAATCCAGAGATGCTTTTTACACCTAACATATATTCAGAAATTGGCAATAGAAGTGAAAATAAAGAAAAAAAGGATGACCTAAACAAGGTTAGTGTAGCAGTTTCTCACAATGATGATGTTACACGTGAAGAGATAGTCATGATTATTAAAAAACTATCTTTTAAATTTGCATATAATATTTATGAGCGCATTAACACGGAATCTCAGTATAATCAATTTTATAATCTTGCAAATAAGATGTTTAAAAATTCTGTCGAGATATATAGTCATGGAAAGCTAATTAAAGATGTAGATGATAAGATAGAGTATATTATTAAACAATTAACATCTGGACAGAGAATCATTCAGGTCAAGGGTCTTCCTGGTACTGGGAAAAATATGATTTTGCAATTAGCATTTTATAAAATGCTAAAAGAATTTGAAGAAAATAATAGTCATTTTATACCATTATATGTGTCGGTGAACTATTATGAGCAAATGATATATGAAATGGAAGATGTTAATCATCAGATAAGAAATATTTTAAATAATGATTTAGCAGACTATATTGAATATGTAAAAGTTAATAAGGATGTAAAACCTATTCTTTTTATTGATGCAATACGGGAGCATCAGATTTCCGATGTGATAGTAGAAAATATTTTAAATGAAATAATAAAACCGATTGGAAGAGCTAGCCGCATAATTTCGATTGATTCTGGATTAGTAAAGAACAAAGCAAGACTCAAAAAGGTGATAACGGTAGCCTCTGGAGATGATGGTAGTTGCTCTTTTATTGTTAAGCCAATACCCATTAATAATAAAGTTGTGGTAATGGAGTTTATAGATTGTGTTTTAAAAATGTATGATTACGAAAAGAGCCCGGGAGAAATTTATGAAGCAGCAAAAAGTTTAAAATATTCGGAATTAGATATTTTTCTTGTTAGATTATTGACTAAAGAAATGTTTCATAGCCTATATTTTGACAATGTGAGCATAAGTGAAATGTATGAAAAAATGGCATTAGCTGAATTGTCGGGTGATGAACAACAGTTGCTGAATGTTTCTGAAAAGATTTTCAATTATATATTCATTAATTCGTATAAATTTGGCGATAAAGAGAAATCTGGTGCAATGTGGATGTTAGCACATAAACATCAATCTTTTATGGAATTTTTAATTGCTTTTTATTTTATATCCAGAATAAAGGAATATGAAAGTTCTGAGGATTATTATTTCTTTCAGGTGATGTTAACGTTTAGGTCAAATCAATTCGTTGATACTTTCATACAAAATGACTATTCTTTGCAGGAGATAATGGTTTCGTTTATAAACGATAAATATGAAGTATTTAATATTCATCAAAAAAGTAATGCGGCATATTGGATGGGAAAAATTACATACAAAAATCTATCCAATATTGCGCTTAAGTTTTTGACAAGTGAATTTAGTAAATTAAAAATGCAAGTAAAAGCTAATAATAAAAATGTTCAGGAAAATTTGGATAATCATTTTCTTTTTAGAGCAATATGTATGGGGCTCTTAGCGCATGGACAAGCTAATATGCTTGACGAATATCTATGTATTGTGATAACAAATGATATTGCAAATGCACTTAATCGTGGTACGACAATGGAGTATTATGGGGATGCATTTCAAATGGCAGCGCATAATACATATTATTTAGATACTGATTTATGTATCGGGGAGAGAGCATTAATAGAACTGTCTGAAAGAATAGAAGCATCTTTATATATGGAAAAGGGTAAATTTGTTGAACATAATTTGTTAACAATGCTTTCAATTATACAGGCACGAATTCAAAATAAAAGTAAGAAATTGAAGTTTGATATAATTCCGTATATTAATAAAGCTTTGAAATATTTGGAAGTGTATAAAACAAAACCTCAAAATGTTGCTTCTTCTAAAATTATAATATATTTTGACAGTATAAAGGAAGACCTGGAAAGCTATCTGAGAGTGGACCAATTTGATGTTGCACCTTTGGTTTACAATAAATATAGGGGTCTAAAAGATGTGAAACGTAAGCAATGGGTGAAACATGATATATATGATCCGGAAAGTGTGTCAGAGCATAGTTTTAGTGCATGGTTAATGGCAGCGTTATTTTTGCCTGAAGAATATAATGTTGATGGTTATATCAAAAAGGAAATATTAGATATGATAATGATTCATGATATGGCGGAAGCTGAATTGGGAGATGGGGTTTTGCCATTAAATGAGCCAACTAGTGTGTTGGAAAGTCATAATTATGTTATGAAAAAACTATTTCTTAAAGGAACTTATCCGGATATCGCGAATTTGACTTACTATTATAATGTATGGACGGGATATTATAATGGTATAAATATTAATGCAAAAGTAGCAAGAGATGTGAATCTGATTCAGACAGTGTATACGTTTTTAGAGTATTATTGCCGCTATAGAGAAAAATTTACACATAATGATTTAAAAAGTTGGATGGCTGAAAAAGATAATTTAATCACAGATATAGGATATGAACTATTTGGACGCCTTATTACAGATAATTCAGATTTCACAGATATCTTAAAAGAGTAATTACATTTTGGGAGTTAACAAATGTTAATATGTAGTGAGTAGCATTTAGTCATAACCTCTCAGAGCACTTTATATTATGCAAAAAAGTATTCTGAGAGGGTTTTTCTAGAATTGGGATTCTGACATTTTCTTGATGGGGGTGCGGACATAAAGTTGGACAAATCAGACTACTAATCCAAGACTTCGCCGATATTCCAATGGACTCATGCTTCCTAATGATGTCTTGATCCGTTTTTCGTTATTCCAGATCAGGTAATTGTTGAGGGTTTCTATGAACTGCGGGATGCTTATGCCGTTCCAGTTCTGGTTATAAAACATCTCGTTTTTTACGCGTCTAAATACCCTTCACAAGCGGAATGATCCGGTGAGCAACCTTTCCCTGACATGGAACGGTGATAAAGATTTAGTAGAGGAAGGGTAAATGGTGTACGATAATTTAGCGGGCTTTATACAAAAAGTACCAAATTTTGTAAATAAGGCATCAAGCGAAATGATTGTTTACTTTGCTTATTATTGTTTGTCTTGTGAAAGTATGAAACAATTTAAAACAAGACAGATTGAGGATTGCTTTGAAGCATTAAGTATAAAATCTTATTCTAATGTTGCAGCGCATTTACGAGATCACGCCAAAGGCCGAGATTCATTTTTCATTAAAGGTAAAGATGGATATTCATTACAAAGGAATTTATCGGATAGGATTAAAAAAGAATTAGATGAGGATTTTGAAGTGATTGTAACCGATGAGATGTTGCCATTAGACATCTTGGACATGGCGCCATATTATATTCGACGCATTGCAAAACAGATGAATCAATGTTTTGAATGTCATTTATATGATGCCACATTGGTGATGATGAGGAAACTCGTTGAAACACTGATTATTGAATGCTTTGAAAGATATAGCATAGATGTAACTACAAAGATAATGCATGGCAATTTTATTATCTGAGCGACTTAATCTCTAGATTTATTTCGTCTGATAAATGGAATGTGAGTAAGAATTTGGAGTCTAGTGTAAAAAAGTAAAAAATATGGTGACTTAAGTGCACATAATAGGCGTTTTTTGGCAAAGAAGAGTGACATGGAAGAATTTAAATTTGAGTTGCGTCAAATAGTTCAAGAGATTATTCTTATAATTGATTATCCGAATTGGAATAAGTAGCAATGATAAAAAGATGTTTTCCGAGATTTTAAGAATTAAGGTGAAATTGTTAGACAAGGTGTTTTAAAAAATATGTAAAACTACCTTGTTCTGATATGAGAGTTTCGATTATTGAATAGGTAGATAAAAGCCAGACAGAAATATATGGATTGAATATTGACGGTCTGATTTCCAAACTTAAACTGAATCATAAAATTGGCGGTTCTAGAAAAGAAATAGAAGATATTGCGGATGTCAGTGAGATGACTAACACTCAGCTAAAATGCATTATTCAGGAGATAGAGATGGACAAGGAGGGAAACATTTTTCACAAAAAGTCTTGCATGATCCCTGATATAAAAGGTATGATAAAAAATGAATGCCGGTCAGTGCTTCCTTAGATACTGAAAAAGCAGAAAGCCGATTTATTTCATGATAGTCATATATTTGTTCCCTTTTGTTGATAACGGCAGATTTTACCTATGCGTGGTCTTATGAAACAGCGGTCGTTTTATGTAATTTTGTGCCGATTCATTACGATATATTTCTTTTTCGGAAATAATATGGTAAACTGTCAAGGGGCGCGATGACATGGGATATACTTGCAATTTGCAGTAATATACCTGAATTTTCAGCACCTGAAAGTGTGTAGTGAAGATGAGATGAAGACGAAATTTAGAACAAGCTACTTTTATTGGACTTTGCTCAAACTGAATCTGTTACCGCTTATCTTATTGACGTTAGTGATCACTGCGTTCAGTGCCACCCGATTTGCGGACTCCATGAATGCGGAAGCGAAAAATGGTCTGGTGAACTTGTGCCATACGGTGAACATTTTATTTGATTCGGTCTATGAGGGAGATTATCATATCATTCGCGAGGGGGACGATGTACATTTAATGAAAGGAACCCATCGGCTGAACGGTAATTTCGCGATCGTTGATCATATCAAGGAACAGACCGGTGTTGATATCACGATTTTTTGTCAGGATACCCGTATACTCACGACGGTTCAAACAGACGGTGAGGTCCGCGCGAGCGGAACAAAGGCAAATAGCAGAGTGGTTGAGGATGTAATAAGGGGCGGCCATCCGCAGTTTTATTCGAGTATGCTGGTTGAGGGCGTCCGGTATTTTTCCTATTATGAACCGCTTTATGCGGCTGACGGAACGTGTGTCGGCATGATTTTTTGCGGGAAACCGTCCAAAGAGGTGGAGAGGCTTGTCTTCATTTCAATCATTCCGATCATTGTATTCGGGATTGTCACGATGTTGGTGGTATTTTTTATAACGCTCCGGTTTTCAGATCGGCTTGTTGTAGCAATTCGGAAAACGGAATCCTTTTTGGAAACGATCGCTAATGGTGATCTTCATACGGAATTTGATCAGGATGTTTTGGCGCGTAAGGATGAACTGGGTGATATGGGGCGTTATCTGATCAGGATGCAGAAATCGCTTCAAGAGTTGGTGGAGCAGGATATTCTTACCGGATTATACAATCGCAGAAGCGGCGAAAACCTGCTGAGGCAGGCACGTGAAAGGTATCGGAAAGAAGAGATTCCGTTTTGCGTCGCGATCGGCGATATTGATCATTTTAAGAAGGTCAATGATACATACGGTCATGAAGGCGGCGACGTGGCGCTCGCGGAGATTTCGGCGCGGATCAAAGAACATATGCAGGGAAAGGGATTTGTCGCCCGATGGGGAGGCGAAGAAGTCCTTTTGGTATATCATAATGTGCGGTTAGGTACAGCGGTTTCCTATTTGCAAGAATTGATGGAAGAAATTCGCGCCCATCGCATTCACTATGGGGATACGGTGCTCAGCATCACGATGACATTCGGTATTACAGAAGGGAATGCGGGGAAGGTCGAACATATTGTTCGCGATGCGGACGCAAAGTTGTACGAGGGGAAAAACAGCGGTCGGAACAAAATTGTATATGAGATGACATGAAAAAAGCATGGGTTTGGTCCCATGCTTTTTTCAATGGATGGGAGGGGAGACGATATCAAAAAGAAACGGGTGGAAATCCGGGAGTGCTTTTTATAAAATTCAAGAAAGAAAAGAGAAAACCGCAAGAAATGATAATACAGCAGAAGTAACCGGGGGTATAATATCCATATCAGAATTGAAAGGCGGTTAAGAATGAATAATTTACAATTAGTCGAGAAGGTTTTGTATTATATTGATGATCATATATCAGATGACATTGAGCTCAAGCATTTAGCAAAGAAATTCGGGTATTCTCCTTTTCATTTTCATAGGATATTTTCTGCGGTAACAGAGCAAACGATGATGGAATACGTTAGAAAACGCAGGCTTATCATTGCTCATCAAAAACTATGTAAGACTCAGGTAAGTGTGGCAGATATCTGTTACGGTGTGGGTTTTAATAGTATACAAACTTTTAATCGGGCATTTAAAAAGACTTTCGGAATGCGGCCTTTGCAGGCAAGAGAAAGCAAAGTGTCCATCACCTATCGAGATGTGCCGACGATTGTGGAGGGGTATCATAAGAAGGTGGAACTGGAAGGCATTTTCGCGATAAAGCCTCAATTTGTGATAAGAGACGAGTTTGTAATTGTCGGATATCGGAAACATACAAAAAATGGTCCTGGTGTAATTGGAGAATCCTGGTATGAGCTGAAACAACATTTGGATTGGATACAAAGGAAAAACGAGAAGGTTATGTATGGGTTTGAGGATTACTCTGAAGATTTTAGTGTAGATCCATTAGCTTTTTATTATATGGCCGCAGTAGAGGTGGACCGGGATGATAAGCTGCCAGCCGGAATGGATAGAAAAGTGATACCCAAAGCAGAATATGCTGTATTTCCGGTAAAGGGAAATAATACGAACGGGGAGATTGTACAGGCGTTTCGATATATTTATAATGTCTGGCTGCCAAATTCTGAGTATTGTATTGATGAAAGAGTCCTTGCTGATTTTGAATATTATGATGAACGATGGGACTGTCAGTCCAGTGCTGCGCAGTTAGAGATTTATATTCCAATAAGAAGGCTGGAGGATTGACGATGGCATTTTGCGATTTGTTTAAGGAGTTTCAACCGATCAGAGTGGATGGAAATATTTCTTTAAGACAGCATGAGCCCGAAAAGGACGCAAGACCTTTATGGGAAATATATTGTGATGAAGAAAATTTCAAATATTTTAGTGGTTATAGAAAGCCGCA
This sequence comes from uncultured Lachnospiraceae bacterium, assembly GCA_947176965.1. GTDB lineage: Bacteria > Bacillota > Clostridia > Lachnospirales > Lachnospiraceae > DLAJ01. The sequence goes on from CAMWSU010000007.1 coordinate 43,891, forward strand.
TGATTGGAATAAAGAAGGAGCAATCCGTGCAGAAGCAAGCAGAGTAAAGGGATTTAAGGGAAAGCGTGAATATTCATGGGTAGTAACTATTAACGGAGAAGTAGTCGGACAAATACAATTATTTAATTTTACCAATCATAATACTTGCGCGGAAGTAGGTTATTTTATTAAAAGAAAGTACTGGAATCAGGGTATTAATACCAAGGTATTAATAGCTGTGTGCAAATTTGGATTCAGAGTGATGGGATTTGAGCGGATTGAAGCGATCGCGCATGTGGATAATATCGGCTCAAACCGGACTTTGCAAAAAGCGGGTTTTACCAAGGAAGGAATGCTGCGGAAACGGTTTTACTTAAATGATAGGGCAGAAGATGGTAATATGTATGCGATTGTAAAAGAAGATTTAGGGTTGCGGGGTATTAAGGGATAGGTTATTTTTGAGGGATTCGTTAAGGTATATTCTCGGATTGGGGGAATAATTGTCATCAAACACAGCGTAAGGGCAGTCACAGGCCGCAGGGAGCGGTCTGTGCTGTCCTTTTTTGTGTGTTTTTTGAGAACGATCGCAATGGGAAGGACTGATAGAAGTTTGAAATGTTCATAGAAAAATGGTTAATAATTTCAGAGTGGTTTTCATAGAATGGACAAAGACCATGAGGGCGGGGTGTTTCCCACCATGAATTGTTTTACCGATGGAAAAATCAGAAAGTTGAATTATATCATACATAATCCCAATACGGTTGAAGAGACCGCTCAGGTACTGCTTCATGTATTTGTTCAGACAAATGCGGGAAAGGTGGAGAGAAAGCTTAGGGAATTGTCGAATTGTAATGGTGAAATAGGGGAATTTGGGGGATAAAATTGATATCTTTTTAGTGTTTTTAGTTGTACATTGATGTATTCTAGGGTAAAATGCATATAGATAATTATAGTTTATACATGATATGTGTATTCGAGGAGATTTGACAGATGGAAAAAATTAAAGACGAAAATATAAAAAAAATGTTAATAGAATTAGCGGAATCACTGCAACATGTGTATGGAGACAAATTAAAAACGGTTGTATTATATGGGTCCGTTGCAAGGGGAACACAGACAGACGATTCGGATATTGATATTATGGTTCTGATTGATGGAAATAATGAGGAATTATACCGGTATGATGATAGTCTCAATGATGTTTCTACTGACTTTTCCCTGAAGTATCTAAAAGTTTTGTCTATTGTAGATATTAGTTATCAGGAATATGAGAACTGGAGAGAGCTTTCTCCATTCTACAGAAATGTATCAAAGGAAGGGATCATACTGTATGCAGCTTGATATTAAGACATTGTGCCGATATAGGATGGATCGTGCAAAAGAGGATTTCGTCAGTGCTGTAGAGATTTATTTGGACAATAAATTGAGTAATGAAAACGGATAAATGATCATAAGCTTTTCGTAAATGAAATCCATGATCGCATAATAAAAGCCTTTGGTTAACGCCAAAGGCTTTTATGGATATGTTATAGAAGTAACCGAAAGTTTTGAAATTAACAGAAAGGTATTCCCATGAACATCGCCGCCTACTGCCGCGTTTCCACCGATAAAGAGGACCAATTAAACAGCTTAGAAGCTCAAAAAAATTTCTTCTCTGAATACACGAAACGTACAGGGGACACCCTCGTCCGCCTTTACGCAGATGAAGGCATCTCCGGTACCAAGATCAAAAACCGCAAAGAATTTCTCCGTATGATGTCCGACGCCGAGCACGGTCTATTTGACATGGTAGTGGTAAAGGACATTTCCCGTTTTGCCAGAAATACGGTGGATCTGCTTCAGAATATCCGCAAATTGAAAGCGCTCGGCATCGAAACGCAATTCCTCACCGCCAACATGACCAGCATGGGCAACAGTGAATTTGTCTTAACCATTTTCGGCGCCTTGGCACAGGAAGAGAGTGCGAATACCTCCAAGCGTGTGAAATTCGGCAAAAAGATGAACGCGGAAAAAGGGCGTGTTCCAAACATTGTCTATGGATATGATAAAATCCTAGGCGATTATTTTAATCTGGAAATCAATAAGAAGGAAGCGGAAGTAGTCAAACAGATTTACAAATGGTATCTGCAGGAAGGCTATGGCGCAGCCAAGATTGCGAATATGCTAAACGAAAGAGGGTTAAAGACAAAGCGGAACTGCAGCTGGAGCCAGAATGCCGTCTGCCGGATTTTGACCAACGAACTTTATACCGGAAAAATCATCAATGGCAAACAGGAGGTAGAAGATTTCCTTACCGGAAAACGGAAAGACAAGGATGAAACAGAATGGATGGTCGTAGAACGACCTGATTTGAAAATTGTGGAGCCGGCGGATTTTGAAAAAGCGCAGAAGATTCTGCATGGCAGACATGCATCTTTTCACATGAACAGGGAACGACAGAGTAATAAATATCTTTTTTCTACATTAATTCGCTGCAAGGAATGCGGCTGGTCTTTCCGCAGAACGGTGCGCACTTACAAAAATACATATGTTCGCTGGGTATGTTCCGGACATAATGGAAAAGGAGCTGACAGCTGCCCGAATGCGGTCACGGTTGACGAGGACGAGTTAATGGATGTGTTGCAGGAGTATTTTAACCATATCCTCAGCCAAAAGAAAAAAGTGGTTCAGTATGTAGTGGGAGAGTTTCAGCGGACCTATAAGGCAAGGGACGAAAATCTGGAATATGAAAAAGAACTGAAAAGCCAGTTGAACAAGTTGACAAAAGCCAGACAGAAATATATGGACATGTATACGGACGATCTGATTTCCAGACAGGAACTGAATGATAGAATCGGCGGTTCCAAAAAAGAAATCGAACGTTTGGAAAACGAACTGAAAATGGTATCGTATCATTTGACGAAAGGGGAGCAGCTGGAAAGCGTTTTGAATCAAACATTTAAGGAAATAGAAGACATTACGGATGTTCGTGAGATGACCAACACCCAGCTAAAACGTATCATTCAGAAGATTGAAGTGGATAAGGAAGGAAATGTAGAGATTTTTCTGCGGTTGTTCGGTGACTTGGGCTTGGAGGAAGCCGCGTTAATGGGCAATAATGATACTTTCAGCATAGATGGTTCTGATTTGTTTTGATCAGACAAGGAAACAAAGCGGGATTCACATGCATAAACAGATAAAACTTCCGGCATGACCGCTCTAAATAATGACAACCATACATAAGGACTTAACAGAGCGCCTGCCGCAGGTGCATCCGCAGCTCGCGTCCGAAGTCAGGAAGGTGCTTGATGTGAACAAATTGGAGCGGCATATCAGGGGAGGACTTGCCACAAAAGATAAATATCTCAGGGAGAAAAAAGCATCAAAAAAAGTTACTGCAATTTTATGAAAATGAGAGTATAGTATAGGGAGAATATCTCCCGCAGTCATGTGCGGAAGAAGCTTCGGAGGAATATATACTATGCGTATTTCAAAGGATACGGACGGGCTGCGCATTATGATCGTCGGCTGTGGCAAGGTCGGCGCAACCCTGATCGAGCAATTGGTGAAGGAAGGCCATGATATTACCGTCATTGACAAAAGCGCGGTAAAGATACAGGAGATCACGAATCTCTATGACGTCATGGGGATTGTCGGAAACGGCGCAAGCTACAGCACACAGATGGAGGCGGGAATCGAGGATAGCGATCTGATCATTGCCGTTACAGATTCGGACGAATTGAATCTGCTCTGCTGTACTGTGGCAAAGCGTGTCGGTGACTGTGCCGCCATCGCAAGAGTCCGTACGCCGGATTACAGTAAGGAAGTCGGCTACCTCAGGGAAAAACTCGGGCTTGCCATGATTATCAATCCCGAATTGGAGGCAGCAAAAGAAGCGGCGCGCATTCTCTACCTGCCGACCGCGCTGGAGGTCAACTCCTTTGCGCACGGTCAGGCGGAACTGATCAAATTCAAGATTCCCGACGGAAACGTGCTTGACGGTGTGACGATCGCTTCCATCGGGAAAAATATTGGGTCCAAAGCGCTGATCTGCGCCGTGGAGCGCGACGGCGACGTATATATCCCGTCTGGCAATACCAAGCTCTATCACGGCGATGTGATCTCTGTCGTGGCATCCAGAAAATATGTGAAGTCCTTTTTGCTCAGCATCGGCGTGAAAACAAAACAGGTCAAGGACACGATGATCATCGGCGGCGGCAAGGCGGCGTATTATCTTGCGCAGCAGCTTTTACACATGGGCATTTCCGTAAAGATCATTGAGAGAAGTCAGGAACGCTGCGAGGAACTGAGCGTGCTTCTTCCCAAGGCGATTATTATCAACGGCGACGGCACGGACGAGGAGCTGCTGCGGGAGGAAGGCATTCAAACGGTGCAGTCCTTTGTTCCGCTCACCGGTATTGATGAGGAAAATATCATGCTCACCCTGCACGCAAGGCAGGTTTCCGACGCGAAGGTCATTACCAAGATCAACCGCATCCAGTTTAAGAACGTCATTAACAGTCTGGATCTGGGCAGCGTCATTTATCCGAGATATATCACGTCGGAGGCGATCATCGCGTATGTCCGTGCAAAAAAAGATTCCATGAACAGTAACATCGAAACGCTTTATCACATGTTCGACCACCGCGTGGAAGCGATCGAATTCCGCGTGGAAAAAGCGTCCGAGGTGACGGACATCCCGCTGATGGAGCTTTCGTTAAAAAAGAATCTTCTGATCTCTTTTATCAATCGAAACGGCACGATCATCATACCGGGCGGACAAGATTGCATCAAGGCGGGCGATACGGTCATGATCGTAACGACGCATACCGGCTTTCACGGTATCCGGGACATTCTCAAATAGGGGGCGAAGGATATCATGAACGGTTCGATTATTCGATATATTCTTGGATGTGTACTTAAAATAGAAGCACTTCTTATGCTGCTGCCCTGCCTTGTTTCGCTCCTTTACGGGGAGAAAGAAGGAATTTATTATCTGGCAGTGGCAGGCGTGAGCCTGCTCATCGGCGTGTCTGCCACATGGAAAAAACCGTTAAATACGGTGTTTTACTTAAAAGAGGGCTGTGTGACAACGGCGTTAAGCTGGATTGTCCTAAGTCTTTGCGGGTGTATTCCGTTTTGGCTGACAGGGGAGATTCCGAGCTTTACGGATGCGCTTTTTGAGACGATTTCCGGCTTTACGACGACCGGCGCAAGTATCCTGAGTGACGTGGAAGCGCTGTCGTATACTTCGTTGTTCTGGCGCAGCTTTACCCACTGGATCGGCGGCATGGGCGTGCTTGTTTTTTTACTCGCAGTCGTGCCCATGAGCGGCGGTTCCAATATGAACCTCATGCGTGCGGAAAGCCCGGGGCCTTCCGTCGGTAAGCTTGTGCCGAAGGTGCGTTATACCGCACGGATCCTGTATCTGATCTATTTTGGAATGACTGTGGTGGAGATCCTGCTGCTGATCGTGGGCAGGATGCCGCTGTTTGATGCGGTCACATTGAGCTTCGGAACGGCCGGGACCGGCGGCTTCGGCATAAAAAATGACAGTATTGCCGGCTATTCCGCATACAATCAGTGGGTCATCACGATTTTTATGATCCTGTTCGGCGTGAACTTTAACGCGTATTACCTTATCCTGTTCGGGCGGTTGAAAAAAGCGCTTCGTATGGAGGAGGTGCGCTATTATTTTCTGATCATCTTAGCGTCTGCCGGATTGATTTTTGCAAGCCTTGTGCAGACGACGGGGCATGTGTTTGATTCCCTGCGGCACGCGTCGTTTCAGGTGGCGTCCATCATCACGACGACGGGATACTCGACGGTCGATTTTGATATGTGGTCACAGACCTGCAAGACCGTGCTCGTGTTCTTAATGTTTGTCGGCGCGTGTGCGGGCAGTACGGGCGGCGGCATTAAGGTGTCTCGTTTTGTTATTTTGTTCAAGACGGTGACGAAGGAAATTCATTCCTATATTCATCCGAAGAGTATCCGCAAGATCAAGTTTGAGGACAAACCCGTGGAGCATGAGATCGTGCGCGCGACGAATGTGTATGTTATCACGTTTGTGCTTTTGTTTGCGACATCCATGCTGGTTATTTCGCTTGAAGGGCACGATATGCTGACGAACTTTACTGCGGTCGCTGCGACGATCAACAATATCGGGCCGGGATTAGAAATGGTCGGACCGACGCAGAATTTCGGATTTTTCTCACCGCTCTCCAAGATTGTGATGATGTTTGACATGCTTGCGGGAAGACTCGAGCTGTTCCCGCTGCTGCTCTTATTCCATCCGGCGGCGTGGAGGGATATGCTGCCAAAAAAGAAAAAAGAGGAATGAGGTTCGGACAGATGCAATTACGGATGAAATCAGTGTTACTCTTAGAAAAGTATCTTAAAATGGAGAGAATTCCATACGGCGGGGGAAATTCTTTGACAAGTGTTTCTGGGCTAACGTATAATAGGGCGTAGCAGGTTATGGGAACACTGATTTGATTAATGTTTCTTTATAAAATACCAAGGGGAGGACGTAGAGGCATGGAAAGAGAAACGGTGATCGTGATCGATTTCGGCGGGCAGTATAACCAGCTCGTGGCGCGGCGCGTCAGGGAATGCAATGTGTATTGCGAGATTTATTCCTACAAGACCGACATAGAAAAAATCAAAGCGATGAAGCCGAAGGGCATCATTCTGACCGGCGGGCCGAATAGCTGTTATGAGGAGGGAGCGCCGACGTACAGCAAGGAGCTGTTTTCACTCGGCATTCCGGTGCTTGGCTTGTGCTACGGAGCGCAGATGATGCAGCTGATCCTCGGAGGCAGGGTAGAGCGTGCGGCGGTGCGTGAATACGGAAAGACAATGGTACATGTCGATACGACATCTCCTCTTTTTACAAATGTGGCGAAAGATACGATCTGCTGGATGAGTCATTTTGATTATATCTCACAGGCTGCACCGGGATTCCGGATCGTGGCGACGACTGCAGATTGTCCGGTGGCGGCGGCGCAGCGCGTAGAGGACAAGCTTTACGCAATCCAGTTCCATCCTGAGGTGCTTCACACACAGGAAGGAAAAAAGATGCTTCACAACTTTGTGTATGATGTGTGCGGCTGTTCCGGCGACTGGCACATGGACTCGTTCGTTGAGGAGACGATCGGGCGGATTCGGGAGCGTGTCGGAAACGGTAAGGTGCTCTGTGCGCTTTCCGGCGGCGTGGATTCTTCCGTGGCGGCCGTGCTGCTTTCAAAGGCGGTCGGTGAGCAGCTTACCTGCGTGTTTGTGGATCATGGTCTTTTAAGAAAAAATGAAGGGGACGAGGTGGAGGCCGTATTCGGTCCGGGAGGCAGCTATAAGCTGAATTTCATCCGTGTGAATGCGCAGGAGCGTTTTTATGGAAAATTGGCGGGCGTGACCGAGCCCGAGCAGAAGCGGAAGATCATCGGAGAGGAGTTTATCCGCGTCTTTGAGGAAGAAGCAAAGAAGATCGGCGCGGTTGATTTTTTGGTGCAGGGGACGATCTATCCCGATGTGGTGGAGAGCGGACTCGGCGGGGAATCGGCGGTCATCAAGTCGCATCATAATGTCGGCGGACTGCCGGATTATGTGGATTTCAAGGAGATCATCGAGCCGTTACGTGACTTATTTAAGGATGAGGTGCGCAAGGCAGGGCTTGAGCTTGGCATTCCCGAGCATTTGGTATTCCGTCAACCGTTCCCGGGACCGGGACTCGGTATCCGCATTATTGGTGAGGTGACAGCGGAGAAGGTTCGCATCGTGCAGGATGCGGATGCAATCTATCGGGAGGAGATTGATAAAGCAGGCTTAAACAAGGACATCGGGCAGTATTTTGCGGCACTCACGAATATGCGTTCCGTCGGTGTGATGGGCGATGAGCGGACATATGATTATGCGGTGGCGCTCCGCGCGGTCAACACGATCGACTTTATGACAGCGGAGAGCACGCAGATTCCGTACGAGGTGCTTCAGACAGTCATGAGCCGGATCATCAATGAGGTGAGCGGGGTCAACCGGGTGCTGTATGATCTGACGAGCAAGCCGCCCGGGACGGTGGAATTTGAATAGTACAAGAGTGTTCGATTTATAATATGTGGCAGGTGGTCTATCAGATTACCTGCTATATACATATTATTTTTTATCCAATAAAAATAAAGATACCAATAAGCCTGATTACATAACATAACAAATTGATTGGGTACATAATGAGGAAACATAAAGATGAATTGTGAATGTGCTATATGTAAAAACAATAAATCCTTTGAACTACCAGAAGAAATTATTGAAGCCACAATAGAGGGAAATTTAGTGCTTTTTTGTGGTGCAGGTATTAGTACTGAGGGAAAGACTGTACTGCCATACTCATTCTATGAATCTGTAAAAAATGATTTGGATATTAAAGATGATACAATTTCTTTTAGCTGTTTAATGCAACAATATTGTGATAGACCAAATGGGAGAAAAAAACTCTTAAAGAAAATTAGAGATAGATTTCAATATATTCATTCTTTTCCTGAATTAGAAAGGCAGGCTACGGCATTTCATCGAGAGTTAGCTGCAATATATCCTATTCGAACTATCATTACAACCAATTGGGATACATATTTTGAGGATTTTTGCGGAGCGACACCTATTACTATCCCAGAGGATTTTGCTTTTTGGGATGAAAATTTTAGGTTTGTTTTAAAAATACATGGATCAATTCAAAATTTAAGTTCTATAATAGCTACAGCAAATGATTACAATAAATGTTTTAAGCAACTTCAGAGCGGTATTATTGGAGCAACATTAAAAACGATTCTGTCTACAAAGACAGTTGTTTTTGTAGGTTATTCTTTTGGTGACGAGGATTTCAGTCAAATTATAAATTATTTACGTAATGAAATGGGTGAAATATATCCCCATATTTATATTGTGACATTGGATAAATCATTAAAAGAACGATTGAGCTATGAAAATTCTACGTCTATTGTGACATCAGGAACTTTTTTTCTGCATCAGTTGAAATTAGCGCTTATAGATAAGAAAATAATTAAAAATAGCAATATTTATTGGCTAATAGATACTCTTTATGATAAAATTAATGAACTACATGAGAAAGTTTCTGGTATAGATTTATATAAATATCCAGGAGCAATCTATACGCTTTCATACCAAGATGGTATTATACATTCTTTTGAGCGGTTTCTACAAAATTACATAACTGGAGAATATAATCAACCGGGGCGAATGGGGAAAATTGCAGGAAAATATGAAGAATGGATAGAAAACGCGCATATGGCTGGTGATTTTGGAATGAGGCATATTATGAAGGATATTCTAATGGATTAGTGTTGATTGAGGCAATTGAAGACAACATCAATATTGTAAATGAGTTTCCATTGTTGTACTTACCCAATGCAAAAATAGCACTAACAACGTATACGATCTTTATAGATGAGTTAACTCGGGTATCTAAAAAGAATGATAAATTTTTGAAGTATGCAAAAAAAATTATTAATGAATATATAGGAGAAGGTATAGTTGTTCATCATCCGCCTTATTGAGAAAAAATAAGTTCGAAGGAAATACTGGGAGTATAATGTTCGGCAACATTTTGGCAATAGAAAATTAGCAAACCACAAAAATTGATGTAATTGAAATAAAAATAGGCGCATATTGGCATAAAACTTAAACGAAAATAGTTAATAACAGCGGAGGACACGCCAAGTTCCAATGGTGCAACGATACGTATATTACTTGTATTTACTAAATTGGAATAAAAAGTGTTGTCATTAAGGCAAACTAATTAAGGGAGAAAATATGGCAAAAAAGGGGTTAGATATATCTACAATGCAGACTGTTTTAAGAGATGTAAAAGACAGCAGCGGATGGTCATTATGCGTTGGTGCTGGAACAAGTATGCCTGTTTTACCGGGGTGGTTTTCCTTGGTTGAGAAACTGATTAATAAGAATTGTAGTTCTAAAGAAATAATTGATATTGATATATATAGGAAAATGGGATTTTCAGCCGATGCAATGATTCAGGCAGTAAGGAATAGACTAGATGTTAAGGACAATGAGTTTATCAAGATGTTATCAGAAGAAGTTTATGCACCTATTAAAGATAATGTCGATTTATCGGAATGGAAAGCATTTGTAAAGGTACATGAAGCGTTTACGTTAGCTGGAATTAGAGATGAAGAGTGGAAAAAATTTAAAGGAATAATAGATAAAGTATTGAATAATACTTCGGCTAATATGTTAGCAGAGGTTGTTATAGAATCTATAAGTAACGAATTGTCACCAAAAGCTATTTTAACTTTTAATGGGGAAGCTATTTTTTTGGCATTATTAAATTATTATTATTGGATGAACAGAATAAATAATAAAAATAAATTTGATAGAATTGTAAATGGTATAACAAGCAGACATATTAATAGAATACCATATATTCATTGTCATGGTGTGCTGCCAATAAACGGCGCGAAGATGCGGAAAGGACATAATGCAAATGATAAGTTAGTATTTTTAGAGGAAAGTTATTTGCAATTGGCAAATTCTCCTATGTCATGGCAGGCTATAAATTTCATAGAAAATTGTATGCAAAGTAAAATGGTATTTGTTGGGGTGTCATTGTCTGATGCCAATATGAGACGTTGGCTTGGCTGGATTCATAGTAACAAAATGGATGAATTTAGAATTAATGGATTTGATTGCAGGGATGCGACAGAGCATTTTTGGATAAATAGAAAACCAAAAACAGATGTGGAAAAAATATGGATGGAAGAAAGTGTTGCGCATCTTGGGGTTAGATTGGTATGGATAGATGAATGGAATCAGGTAGGTGAAGCATTAAAGAAAATGTTAGGATTGTAGTGATTGAATGTTAGAGTTTTGGGATGTATAATAAGTTATAGGCAACTCCCTGACTCTCCATTCTGATATAGTTAATTTAGTAGGGGGGGAGAGCGAGATGCTTTACAAAAGGGGAATTTCCCTTTTTGTAATCAGGGTATCTTGTAAAATCAGGTTAAATTTATATAAATGAAGTGGCAACATTTTGGCGACAGAAAATCAGCAAACCATAATAAATGATGTAATTGAGGTAAAAAGTGGTGTGTATTTACACAAAGCTTAAGCAAATACAGTTAAGAGCATCAAAGAACACGCCGAGTTCGAGTGAGGGCATAACGGAAATCAGAAAACGCGGGGGTTTTGCTTTTTCAAGTGTGAACAATGTGATATAATGAGTGCAAAGAAAAAACAAGCGACCGCAAAAGCAGCAAGCTGCTCGGGCATTTGCTTTTTCTGCGCCATTACCGAGCAAACGTCCGATGAAATGGGACGAAGAGCGCGATAGCGCGAGTTTGCGAGGCTTGATATTTAGATGATATAATGAGCGTTAGCGAGAAGAATGAGTTCACTCATTCGGCGAGCGGCTAATGTCGATCAGGAATCGCAGATTCATGATATATTGATTACAATGAGTCGTCATTAAATAAAAATAAAGGTACATAAGGAGGGTCAAAAATGGCAGCAGACAGACGTCTGGAGGACATGACAAGAATTACCACGCCAGAGCTGGCGGATGCGTTCATCGAGGAGCAGGTAAAAGAAATACGCGCACAGGTGGGAGATAAGAAGGTATTGCTCGCGCTATCCGGCGGGGTGGACTCTTCCGTAGTGGCAGCGCTTTTGATCAGGGCGATAGGAAAGCAGCTGGTCTGTGTACATGTGAATCACGGTCTTTTACGAAAAGGCGAGCCTGAGCAGGTGATTGAAGTATTTCGCAATCAAATGGATGCCAATTTGATCTATGTGGATGCGACGGATCGCTTTCTAGATAAACTGGCGGGTGTGACCGATCCTGAGAAAAAGAGAATGATTATCGGCGGCGAGTTCATCGAGGTATTTGCGGAGGAAGCGCGCAAGCTGGATCATATTGAGTTTTTGGCGCAGGGAACAATTTGGCCCGACATTTTGGAGAGTGAAAAAGGCATCAAGGCGCATCACAACGCCGGAGGTCTGCCGGAGGATATGCAATTTGAATTGGTCGAGCCGGTAAAGATTTTGTTTAAGGATGAGGTGCGTGTGGTAGGTAAGCAGTTGGGATTGCCCGACAATATGGTATTCCGCCAGCCGTTCCCCGGCCCCGGACTCGGCGTTCGCTGTCCCGGTGCCATCACCCGTGACAGACTCGAGGCAGTCCGCGAGTCTGACGCAATCCTGCGTGAAGAGTTCGCAAAGAACGGTCTGGAAGGAAAGGTATGGCAATATTTCACGGTTGTGCCCGATTTTAAATCGACCGGCATCAAGGACGGAAAACGCGCTTTCGAGTGGTCCGTCATCATCCGTGCCGTCAACACGACAGATGCCATGTCCGCAACAGTAGAAAATATTCCCTTCGACCTCATGTGCCATTTGGTAGAGCGGATCACGCATGAGGTGCCGGGAGTGAATCGGGTGCTTTACGATTTCACACCGAAGCCGACGGGGACGATTGAGTTCGAGTGATTATTTTTTAACATAGATCGTTTGAAATGGCAGATAGTTTATATGATTATCTGCCATTATCTGTATTATTAGTATTTTGCAAAAACCGATTGAAATTCTATACCCAATCTTTTGTGATGGTATTCAGAGAGTTTATAATCATGACCAACACATATTTTCGATATTTGTCAACCCCTTTTTATACTATTTTATAGCTTTGGGCATAGAAGAAGCGGTCTCTGTAAAGTACAGAAACCGCATAATTATAGTATCTATAAAGCTAAACTAAATAACATTGATCTTCTATATATTTGTGAAGGAAATGGTTCCACAGACGCAGTATCTTTCTTTTTACCTATTTTCTACCAGATCATAATGCTTAATTCTTTGACATCGCAGTGCACATCAGCATATGCTTATGATCAGTATAAATTTGCTTTTCAATACCCGTTTCTATCACAGCGCCTATGCTTTTGATTCAGCCAACGCTCGGCAAAAATCATTTACAATTACTTCAATCGTTTGCTTAAAAGCTCTATCAAGTACCGGTGCCTTTCTTCTTTCCTCGATACCAAAACTTGCTTTATTTCGATTCACACACAAGTGGTATTGTATTGTAGCCTCGGTGTCTGTATATTCCTTATACAAACAATTGCGGAGAATATTTTTCACGAGCTTTGTCTGCGATTCATAGTCACCTTCAAGACCAGTAAACATAATTTTTCCATCATTATCGCTGATGTCTTCAGTAATATTTACATTACTTATAATATGGTCAAGCCACTTTCTTGCAGATACAGCCACAACTGCTGTTGTGTAATAACGAAGCTTTCCATTGTTTCTTGTAGTGATTCCTCCATTAGGACCAAGAATATCTACCGTCTTATCATCTATATTCTCCTCTAAAACTTGATAAGTCACGTTGCTTAATTGCGGTTTACAGTATAAAGAAGCATCTCTGCCATGTGATGCATTGTTATATTTTTGCAAATCCTCCAGTAGTTCATCTTTTGTATTTTGAGCAGCTTGAATCATATAATCGCTAGCATGGTTTTCAAGTTTTAGTTTCTTAACATTGTTCTTAAATGTTACAATCTTATCAATCATTTTGATCACAGAAATAGAAATAACCATCTGCAGAAAGATAAAATCAACTGCCTCTTCAAGCTGCCCTTCATCAACATCATTTGTTCCATATTTCTTTAATGTAGTCGAAACAGGAATAAGAAACTCGGTTTCATTTTTCCTAAAATATGTTTCGGCAAATGAATATATTCCATCTGTCTTTTTCATTATTTTTAGCTCAGTAAACAACTGATCAGTATCAAGAAAAAATTCATCGTCCATTTCCTTATAGTCATCCACTTTTCCACTCTGATAATCATCAATAAATGAACTGACTGCTTCTTCGCTAATATCGTTGCCTTTACCGAAGCTTCTATACATGCTGGTATCTTTGGCAACAAGAAATGTCGGAACAGAATTAAATACATTATATAATGTGTCTTCATATACTTCCTGAACAACATTAGGATAGCTTTCACTGCATCCAAACAAAGCTCCATCTATCCGATCTAAACCAATTTCTGCAAGATTGGCATTGCTTTTTGTCATGGTCTCATCCATAGAAAAGTCAAGTAAGCCCTTAGTATCACGTATAGAAAGTTTCATATTGTTTTTTTCTAAATATTTTTTCAAAATATTATTAGCGGGGACACGAACTACAACTTTCTTTATAAATTCATCAAGCTTGTCCGTACAGAGCAATTGTCTGATTTCTTCATTCGACAGTGGTCTGTTACAAAATTCATTTGCGCGTCTCCTAAGATATTCTTTAGGCTTAACTCCATTTTCAAGAGCCTTAAAACCAAGTTTTTTGGAAAGAATAGGATTTTTTTCTAGATTTTCATTATATGCTTGAACACTATTCTGCACACCTCCCAAACATTCTTTTTCTCTAAATATTAATTCTGTAATCCAAATTTCTTTATTTTCATTGTTACAATCATAAAAATATTCTGTCAGAGTTTTTGTCCTGCCGCTCCCTTGCTTAGAGAAAATACCTAAAAATCTCAAGAAGATATTTGTTAGAAGTGCTAGCATGGTAGATTTTCCAAACTTTGTCTGTCCCAAAATTGCTAATACTAAATTCATATAAATCATCCTAATTTTGTTTGTTAATAAAAAGAGCCCATTTACGGTTACAAGAAAATAAAAATCCTCCTTTCCGCAGGGCTCTATAAAAAAAGAATCACATCCACACCGGACATGACTCCTCATATAAGTCAAACATCAAGCGCGAATCTCACCACCAGGTAGATATTCCGGCCAGCAAAAAGTTGAACCAGAGCTCTGCTTTTTAATTTGTAACTTATAATATACCACTAAAGTAGAGCTGTCAATATATTTCGTATAATTTTTTTGTCTTAGAAATGTGCTGGTAGGAATGGCAAAATATTTGAGTTCTATGAATGCGGAAACGGAGATTACCAGAAATGCACTTTTGTTGTATCCATATATATTAAATCAGACAATTTCATATGGCAGTGCGGCAGAGATTTTGGGAATCAGAAAATCCGAATTGATTGATATTTATGACAAATTGGGATATTCATATTTGGATATGACAATGAACGAATTGGATTCAGAACTGGAGACTTTTAGACAGCTGAAAAAGAAGGAGGCGGTGGAATAATTGTTGTATCAGGGCGAAGCAGATAAGCTGATCGAACCGTATCTGATCGTTTTTAAGTGGTCAGA
>CAMWSU010000008.1 GCA_947176965.1 uncultured Lachnospiraceae bacterium
GAGGAGACGAAGATCATTGCTATCGGGGTGGATTATCTGCGCATCGAAGGCGCATGCTATTGCGGGATCGGATTGCTCTTTTTACTTTATGGATATTTCCGCGGCGTGAACAGACCGAAGATGTCACTCTGGCTGACGATCGTGTCACTTGGGACGCGTGTTGTGCTGGCATATCTGCTTGCGCCGATCGGCGCGGTCGGCGTGTACGGAATCTGGGCGGCGATTCCGATCGGATGGGTGTTAGCTGACGGTGTCGGTCTTTTTACTATGAAAAAACAGAATCGCAGATGGAAAGAAAACAGCGCAGGCGGGGAAAAATAGTGTGAGAAGTACTTCTAAAGCTCATACCAATGGAGGCGGATATGGAGCAGATTGCATTTGCAGTGGACAGAAAGCGGGCGATTGCGGCGTTTGATGCGTATACTGCAGGTTATGACAGAACGGATGAAAAGATTAAGCTGAAGGTCGATCATACTTATCGTGTGGCGGCGCTTAGTGAGCGGATCGGAAGGTCGATCGGCTTAGAGGGACAGGCGCTTGACTTAGCCTGGACGATCGGGCTGTTACATGACGTCGGAAGATTTGAACAGCTTCGACGCTATGGGACGTTTGTGGATGCGGATTCCATCGATCATGCGCAGTTTGGAGCGGATATTTTGTTTCGGGACGGCGAGATCGCGAATTACCTTGCGGATGACACACCAAAAGAAATCCTGAAACTCATCGAGACAGCGGTTCGCAGCCATAGTCTTTACCGCATTGCGGAGGACATGGACGAGCGGACGCGGATGTATTGCCATATATTAAGGGATGCCGATAAGATCGACATTATGCGCGTCAACGTAGATGTGCCGCTTGAGGCAATCTATAATACGACGACGCGGGCGTTAAAAAACAGTGAGGTCAGCGAAGAGGTGCTTGCAAGCTTTTCCGAGGAGCATGCAACGCTGCGCAGCTTAAAAAAGACGCCGGTCGATTATGTGGCGGGACATATTTCGCTTGTGTTTGAGCTTGTGTATCCGATCAGCGTCCGCATCGTGAGCGAGCAGGGGTATCTGAACAGACTGTTACATTTTGAAAGCGACTGCGCCAAAACGAGGGAACAATTTGCGTGGATGCGCACGCGGGTGGAATCGTACATGGAGCGGCGGATGACGGAAGGTAAGTAGATTGAAAAATCAAAGATTTTTCAATCGGCGAATTTGTTCGCTTTGATGTTGACAGCATGGATGATTAAGAAGAAAAGAAAGTAAAAACAATCCGGCGGAATAGGCAAAGCAGACGAAGGCAGGAGGAATCAAGTCCAGCCCCCGTCCACCGTAATGATCTGCCCGGTCAGATAATCGGGAGCATTGGCAAGCTGTAAGACGGTCTGTGCGATTTCCGCAGCCGTGCCGAGACGATCCGCCGGAATTTCTTCTTTTATGGAAGAAAGCTCCTCGGCGGAAAGATGACGATTCATGTCCGTGTCAATGATGCCGCAGGCAATGGCGTTGACGGGGATATGGCTCGGCGCAAGCTCTTTGGCAAGCGCTTTGGTAAAGCCGCCCACGCCTGCCTTGCTCGCAGAATAAGCGGTCTCCATGGAAGCGCCCACACAGCCCCATACCGACGAGATATTGATGATGTGCCCGCTGTGCTCTTTTAACATGAGAGGAACGGCGTGGCGGGCAGTATAAAAACAGGAATTGAGGTTGACGTTCATGACGTGAAGCCATTCTTCCACCGTCATTGTATGCAAAAGACCGACATGCGAAATGCCGGCGTTATTGACGAGTACATCCAGACGGTCGATCTGCGCAAACATGCCGTCAACAAAACGGGAATCACCGACATCGCCGAAAAACAGGCGGCAGTGTGTGCCATATTGTGCGGTAAGATCAGCGGCAAAGGTTGTCAGCTCCTCTTTGGAGCGGAGGCAGTTTAAGATCAGGTCGAAACCTTCTTTGGCAAACAGCCCGGCACAGGCCCTGCCGATGCCGCGGGATGCACCCGTGATCAGTACGGTTCGGTTCATGAGGAAATCCTTTCTGTCCGGATTCAGCGGACATCTGATGGTTTTATGCTAAAAAAAGTCGTCCGGTTTGTCAATTATTTTTTTCTATAAATTTCATAATGAAATCCGGGTAAAAAATAATTGGAAAATCCTTCCAAGGGTTGACAAGGAAAGCGTCGCGTGTTATATTTAGCAACAAGATGTAATAATTTTGTAACAAATTTAACACAATACGATAGAAATGACCTTTGTTGATTTTTTGGAGGAAGGGAATGAAACGGAAAGAATTGATAGCCGCAGCGATTTTGTTTGCAGGAGTACTTGCTGCTTCCAATGCGGATGTTTCGGCGGATGCGACACAGGTTGAAACGTTGCTCCCTGCAGAGGGAGTGGCGTTAAAGCTTGAGGAAGGCACCTCTGTCGAGGAACTGGAGCAGAGTGCGTTAGCGGATGCAGAAAGCGATATAGAGGTTCTTGCCATGTCCCAGGAAGCGGGGCTGGCGGTGACAGCAGGTTTTGGTGAGCAGATGTCAACAGACATTGTTCCGGAGGAAGGAACGGTACCGTCTGAGGACGGAGCGCAAGATACCGGAGCGGACGGCATCGGACGGAGTGTGGACGGTGATGAGGCACAGGAGCCGGATGAAGATACCGATGCGGATGATGCCGATGAAGAGGGCGATACGGACGAAGAAAATGCCGATGCGGATGGGGAAGATACGGACGCGGAGGATGAGTCAGAGGAGGACGAGGAGGCGCCGGAGGATTACGGCAGCCTTGTCATTGCAAGAGTACGCGATTGGGTGAATGTCAGAAGCGGTCCGACGACGGACAGCGAGATTGTCGGAAAGCTGTATAATAATTCCGTCGGCGAGCTGATCAGGCGGGAGGGCGACTGGTATTACATCGCGTCCGGCACGGTTACGGGTTATGTCAGCGCAGATTACTGTGTATCCGGCGAGGAAGCGGAGGCGCTCATTGATGAGGTCAGCATCCAGATTGCAACGGTGAACACCCAGACGTTGAAGCTTCGTGCGGAAGGCTCCACGGAGGCAAGAGTATTACAGCTATTGCCCTATGGCGATAAGCTTGATGTGTTAGAGTCCGATCATGGAGACGGATGGATCAAGGTAAACGTGAACGATACGCAGGGTTATGTATCTGCTGATTACGTTACGGTCGCAATTTCTTTCGTTTCGGCGGAGTCCAAAGAGGAAGAAGAGGCAAGACTTGCCGAGGAACGCGCAGCGCGTGCAGAAGCGGAGCGCAGGGCGGCAGAGCTTGCGGCACAGGAGGCAGCACTGGCACAGGCGCAGCAGCCGCCGGTGTCAAGTGAGGTGGTCGGGACTGAACAGGCACCTGCGCCGGTATCCACCGGAAGTGGACTCGGAGCGGAGATTGCCAATTATGCATTACAGTTCGTCGGTAATCCGTATGTATATGGAGGAACGAGCTTAACAAACGGAGCGGACTGCTCGGGCTTTGTTCTTGCGGTATACGCACAGTATGGCGTCAGCCTGCCGCATTCGGCTACAGCGGATCGCAGTATGGGAACCGCGGTAGGAAGCCTTGCAGAGGCACAGCCGGGCGATCTGGTATGCTACTCCGGTCATGTCGGCATTTATATCGGGAACGGACAGATCGTTCATGCGAGTACACCGAGAACCGGTATTAAGATTTCAAGCGCGACCTATAAGCCGATCGCATGCATTCGAAGAATCTTTAACTAAATAAAAGTAAGGCGGGGGACAGTCTTAGGACTGTCCCCCCCTTTTTTGGCGTAATTGACAAGGCAGCATTCACACTTGGCATCAGGCAGCAGCTGCGCCCGCCTGATCTTGAATGTGTAGTATCATATTGACAATGGATGCAACTCATCCGGGTCACGGGCTATCAGGATCAGATAAGCGCTATTGTCCAAAATGCGGATGCGCATCTGGGCAGACCGGAGACCGGAAGCTACGGACCCATGGAAAGAAGTTTTATGGAGAGCAGGCTCAGAAAGACACGGGAGATATATCAGGGGCTCATGGATGTAGAGCCGGTCTTTTATCCTTCCCGCGGAATCAGGGCGTTTGTGGATAATCCGGTAACGGACTGCTGCTGTTTATTTATTCTGCTGCTTGCAGTATTTCAGATTTTGACGGCGGAGCGCCAGAATGAATTGATCATTTTATCGAAGACGACCTGCCGCGGCAGGCGGGCGCACGGGATTGTCAAGGCGCTTGCTTTGGGAATCGTATGTGCCTTTGTTACGGTGCTGTTGATCACGGAAAGCATTCTTGTGATCGGGAGCATTTATCCCTTCTTGTCGCTTATGCACCCCATTCAATCCGTATTTTCTTATTGTGCGCTTCGAGTAAACATTTTGGGCTACCTGTGTATCTATATGGTTATAAAAATGCTTTTTTATCTTTTGTGTACGGCGGTATTTTATTTTGTCTGCTGCCTGCTGCGCAAAGTAATCCCCATTTTTCTGATACTGGCAGGAACAACCGGGCTGCTGCTTTACCTGTATATGAGTATTTCGGAGAATTCCTATCTGGCACCGCTTAAGACCATGAATCCGATTGCGTTCGGTCGGGCGGGAGCGCTGCTGGAACGCTACCAATGCGTAAATGTATTTGGGATAGCAGTGAACAAGCTGATTTTATATGCAGGCATATGCGGCGTGCTGGCGCTTCTGTTCTTTGCGGCGGCAGTTAAGGTGTTTGCGTTATCGTATGAAAAAAATATAGTATCTGACAGGCGTTCTTTTTTTGACAGAAAGAAAAGATGGAGTGTGGGATTAATTCGCCATGAGTGCTATAAAACGTTTATTTCGCAGAAGATCATTTATGTATTGATTTTTGCGGGGTTCTTTGCATGGTTATTGTATACGCCCTTTGGCTGGAATGGACTTTCCCTTTCGGAAGTCTTTTATTATCGGTATTCGGAGGCGGTCAAGGGCGCATATACGGACGAGATTGACGAATTTATACGTCAAAACCGGGAGACGGTTTATACCGGAATGACGCAGCCGGGCTTGGAGGAGGGACAGCTGATCACTTATAATGCCATGCTGGAAGCGCTAACATGGATGTCGGAATATGCAGCGTATTTATCCGATCATGAGGATAGCTATTACATATACAATCAGGGGTACACGGCGCTTACGGGCGGGAATGGTGTGGTAAACCGGCAGAATATCATGACATCTATTGTCATGTATGCGTTTGCTGCCGTATGCTTTGTGCTTACCGTGTCAATCGACTATCAACATGGGGAAAACCGCCTGATTCATTCAACCGTAAAAGGGCGAAGGGCATATATCGGATCGAAAATGTTGATCGGAATGTTGATTGCGGCTGTCCTGCTCTGCATGTTCTGGCTGCCACAGCTTGTGGGAACCCTGCGTTTGTGGGGAACAGAGTTTATTTTTGCACCTGCGTATAGTCTGCAGCATTTGGACGGAATCTGGGGAGGTATTTCCATCTTTACTTATTTGTGCCTTAAATATATGGGAAAATATATGATGCTCCTTGGAGTTATGGTTTTTTCCTATTTGCTCGAACGTAAGGTGAAAAGCAGTGTGACGGCAATTGTCTGGGTGTGTGCGGTGGTTGAAATCCCCCTTGTGGTAATGCTTCTCAATTGAACGACACATATGTCAGAAGTGCGATTTGGGAAAAATGTACAAAAGGAAAAAAAGCAAGTCCTTTTTTGGAAAAAGTTCACTTTTTTTAGAGTGCGGTTATCCACATTGAAAATGGCGGTTTTATGCGGAATCACCATTTATACACGGAGTTATCCACATTATCCACAGGAAAAACGAGGAAACAAAGAACTGTTTTTATGGAAACCATAAGGAACGGATGTTTTGTGTAGAAATCATAAAAATACGAAAACGGCCAAAAAAACATGAAAATCGCTTGACTTTCTTAATGTCAAAAAGTTTCAGACAATTGTATAAAATGTTGCAAAAAACGGGGGCTCTGTGGTATAATCATTATACAATATAACAACGAAAGGGATGATGCTATGAAGTTTATTATTTTAGGCAAGAATATCGAAGTGACAGAAGGGCTCAGGTCTGCGGTAGAGGACAAGATCGGCAAGCTCGAGAAATACTTTACGACAGAGACTGAGGTGCATGTAACCCTGAGTGTGGAAAAGGAGAGGCAGAAGATCGAGGTTACGATTCCCGTAAAGGGAAATATCATCCGTTCCGAGCAGGTCAGCAATGATATGTACGTTTCCATTGACTTAGTTGAGGAAATTATCGAGAGACAGTTAAAGAAATATAAGACAAAGCTGGTAGAGCAGCAGCAGTCAGCGAACTATTTTAAGAAGGATTATATTGACAGGGAATTTCCGGAGGAAGAGGAGATCAAGATCATCCGTACGAAGAAGTTCGACATTAAGCCGATGTATCCCGAGGATGCCTGCATCCAGATGGAGCTTTTAGGACACAGCTTCTTTGTATTCTGCAATGCGGAGACCGATCAGGTAAACGTTGTGTATAAGAGAAAGGGCAACACCTACGGTCTGATCGAACCGGAGCTTTAAGCGGTTACCAAAGATGATTTTTTACATAGATCACATGCAGAACGCGGACAAGCGAAGGTACTAATAAGACGGCAGGCGCATGCGTGCATAGGGTAAAAGAAGAACGTGAACCGCGCCGGAAGCGGTAAGGTACGAAAGAACATATCAGGTACAAAGGAATTGCTGCGGTACAAGAGAAACACGAAGCACGAAAGAAGCATAAGGCGCAAAAGAGATCGTTGCGGTACAGAAGAATCACGAAGCACGAAAGAAGCATAAGGCGCAAAAGAGATCGTTAAGATACAGGAGAAACACGAAACACAAACGAAACATAGGGTACGAAAGCAACAAGGAGGCTGTCGTTTTCCTGAATGAAAATTCAGGAAACGGCAGCTTCTTTTTCATACCGCCCCGGGTTCCGCAATAAAATAGTGTGAAGGAAGTGCGCAAATAAGGCGCTTTTCAAAGAACGGGATTTATGGGGAGCGGAATACTATGAAAGAAAAACGTGGAAAAGCAAAACGGCGCGGTCTGCTGCTCCGGATCGGAATTGCGGTGGAAGCGGCAGGCATTTGTGCGGCGATTCTTTTTTTAACCCATACTGCGCCACTGCACGGGAAAAGCGACGGGGCGGCAAGCGAGACGCTTTCTACGGGTACCCGCTTGTACGACGAATCGGGAGGAACGGGCAGGGATTATATCACATGGGTGGATTTCAATGTCACGGCGGAAGCGATGCGCTGCGCCCTGCAATATGACCTTGATACCTATGGGACCGATATTCATATTGACTGGATCGTGCTGCTTGCGTATGCGGGCTGTCGCGGCGGCGGAGAGTTCTCGTCCAACTCTCTGGGTTATATACGCGACCTTGCCGAACGGATGAAGAACAGTGAGACGACAGTGGAGAAGCTCTCGAACGAGCTTTCTTATTTTGACTACTATTATGAAGCCTATTCCGCGGTGCTGGGCGGCTATGTCGGAGAATATGAGATTGAGCGGCAGGCGGAGGACGGCAGCACGACTATGGAGCGCGTTTACGGCGTCAAGGTTTTCTCGCCGATCGCAAAAGGCTTTGCCTACAATGACTATGATGATTTCGGCGCGTCGAGGAGTTATGGCTACAGACGGCCGCATTTGGGACACGATATGATGGGCGTGATCGGCACGCCGATCGTTGCGATCGAGTCCGGCTATGTGGAGGCGCTCGGCTGGAACCGTTACGGCGGCTGGCGCATCGGCATCCGAAGCTTTGACGGCAGACGCTATTATTATTACGCGCATTTGAGACAGAATTATCCCTATGCGGAGGGACTTGAGGAGGGAAGCGTCGTGACAGCGGGTGACGTGATCGGCTATATGGGTCATACGGGCTACAGTACGACGGAGAACACGAACAATATCGAGGTCGTGCATCTGCATTGGGGATTGCAGCTTATTTTTGATGAGTCCCAAAAGGACGGAAACAATGAAATATGGGTGGACTGTTATGACCTGACAAACTTTTTAAGCCGCTACCGAAGTGCGGTGGAAAAAGTCGGCGACACAAGAGAATGGATTCGCAGCGTTCCCATGACCGATCCGGCGGTGGCGGATTATCTTGCGCAGTGAGCTGCGTGGTGTTTTATTCATACTTGTATGGAAACAGAAACGATGCGAAAAGGACTGCCCGGTAAGCGTGCGGTTCTTTTTTACTCTTTTATTTGGATTGCTTATGGGGTTTGGCGAGATAGCAAAAGCGATAAAAAATAACACCGGCAATCCCGCACTTTTCGTTGCAAAACTCACGTCTCTATGTTAGAATATCAACAGAGCACAATGATAAAAAAATAACAATCATTGGCATGCCCGAAACGGGATTAAAATCATATCAGGAGGGATTATCAATGGCAAAGAAAATTGTTTTGGCAGGTGCTTGTCGTACGGCGATCGGCACGATGGGCGGCGCACTCAGCACAACGCCGGCGCCGGTTCTCGGCTCTATCGTGATTAAGGAAGCCTTGAACAGAGCGGGAGTTCCCGCAGATGCTGTCGATCATGTATATATGGGCTGCGTTATTCAGGCAGGACTCGGACAGAATGTAGCACGTCAGGCATCCATCAAGGCAGGGCTGCCGGTCACGACGCCCGCCGTTACCGTGAACGTAGTGTGCGGTTCCGGTTTGAACTGTGTGAACATGGCTGCGCAGATGATCGCAGCGGGTGATGCCGATATTGTTGTTGCGGGCGGTATGGAGAATATGTCCATGGCTCCCTATGCGGTGATGCAGGGACGCTACGGCTACAGAATGAACAACGGCAAATTAGTGGACACCATGGTAAATGATGCGCTTTGGGATGCTTTCAACGATTACCACATGGGTATCACGGCAGAGAACGTAGCGGAGCAGTACGGACTGACCCGCGAGCAGCTTGACGAGTTTGCTGCATGGTCCCAGCAGAAATGCGAGAAGGCAATGGCGGAAGGCAAATTCAAGGATGAGATCGTTCCTGTTGAAGTAAAGAAGAAAAAAGAGACCGTGATCGTGGACACCGACGAGGGACCGCGCGCGGGCGTTACAAAGGACAGCATTGCGAAGCTTCGCGGTGCGTTTAAGCCGGACGGCATCGTAACGGCGGCAAACGCATCCGGCATCAACGACGGTGCGGCTGCAATCGTTGTGATGAGCGAGGAGAAGGCCAAAGAGCTTGGTGTGAAGCCGATGGCAACTTTTGTTGCGGGCGCACTCGGCGGCGTAGACCCGTCCATCATGGGTGTAGGTCCCGTACCTGCCACCAAAAAGGCTATGGAGAAAGCCGGCATGAAGATCGATGACTTTGATCTGATCGAGGCAAACGAGGCGTTTGCGGCACAGTCCCTTGCGGTACAGAAGGATTTAGGCTTCAGCAACGACGTATTGAATGTGAACGGCGGTGCGATCGCACTCGGGCATCCGGTTGGTGCGTCCGGCTGCCGTATCCTTGTGACACTGCTTCACGAGATGGTAAAGAGAGATGCAAAGAAGGGTCTTGCGACGCTCTGCATCGGCGGCGGTATGGGCTGCGCGACCATTGTAGAGCGCGACTAAGCGTCTGTATGTCATAGGATATTTCGTGACCCGGAATGATCGCGTCAGCGGTGAATCAGGTAACGATTAGGAGAATACCCGTCAGGGTGTTCTCCTAACTGTGCATATACAACGATTTGTGCATATGTAACGATTATCCGGCACATGGCATTTTATGACGCCGGAAACCAATATTCAAAGAAAGGAAACATACTATCATGGCATTTGTGTTATATGAACAAAAAGAAGCAGTCGGCATCATTACCATCAACCGTCCCGAGGCACTCAACGCCTTAAATTCCGCAGTACTTGACGAATTAAATGCAGTCATTGACGGCGTGGATCTTGCCACAGTCAGATGTCTCGTGCTGACCGGCGCGGGTGAGAAGTCCTTTGTTGCGGGCGCGGACATCGGTGAGATGAGTTCCCTCACTAAAGCAGAGGGAGAAGCGTTCGGCAAGAAAGGAAACGACGTGTTCCGCAAGTTAGAGACGCTGCCGGTTCCGGTCATCGCGGCGGTAAACGGCTTTGCACTTGGCGGCGGATGCGAGCTTTCCATGAGCTGCGACATCCGGATCTGCTCTGATAACGCGGTATTCGGACAGCCTGAGGTGGGTCTTGGCATTACACCGGGCTTCGGCGGAACGCAGAGACTGGCAAGACTGGTCGGTGCGGGCATGGCAAAGCAGCTTATTTACACCGCAAGAAACATTAAGGCAGATGAAGCGCTCAGAATCGGGCTTGTCAACGCCGTATATCCGCAGGAGGAGCTTTTGGCGCAGGCAGAGAAGATGGCGGCAGGCATTGCGAAAAATGCACCGATCGCTGTCCGCAACTGCAAGAAAGCGATCAATGACGGCTTAGACGCATCCATGGATGAGGCGATCGTGATCGAGGAGAAGCTGTTCGGCGATTGCTTTGAAACGCATGATCAGGTAGAAGGCATGACCGCTTTCCTTGAAAAGAGAAAAGAGAAAAACTTCACGAACAACTAATCCCAAAGGACATGGGGACATGCCCGGCCGTACGCGGCACGCGGGAGCAAAAAGTAAGTAAAAGCGGCCTATGAGCCGCAGGAAAATATAAAAGGAGGAAGAAACATGAAGGTAGGTATTATCGGCGCGGGAACCATGGGTTCCGGTATCGCACAGGCATTTGCCATGACGGACGGCTACGAGGTATGCCTCTGCGACATTAAGGAGGAGTATGCTGAGGGCGGCAAAGCCAAGATCTTGAAGAACTTGAATTTCCTTGTGGGCAAGGAGAAGATCACACAGGAAAAAGCGGACGAGATCATGGGCAAGATTACAACCGGCCTTAACAATATCTGTGGAGAGTGCGATCTGATCGTAGAGGTTGCGCTTGAGAAGCTTGAGATCAAGCAGAACATTTTCAAGGAGTTAATGGGAATCGTAAAGAAGGATTGCATGTTCGCAAGCAACACCTCTTCCCTTTCCATCACGAAGATCGGCGAGGGCCTGGACAGACCGATGATCGGTATGCATTTCTTTAACCCGGCTGACAGAATGAAGCTCGTGGAAGTCATCAAGGGCGAGAATACGCCGCAGGAAATGGTGGACAAGATCAAAGCGATCGCAACAGAAATCGGCAAGACACCGGTTGAGGTGAAAGAGGCTCCGGGCTTTGTTGTCAACAGAATCCTGATCCCGATGATCAACGAGGCGATCGGCGTGCTTGACGCAGGAACCGCTTCCGCAGAGGACATCGACATTGCGATGCAGCTTGGCGCATCCCATCCGATGGGTCCCTTACATCTGGGCGATCTGATCGGCTTAGACATCTGCCTTGCGATCATGGAAGTGCTTTACAACGAGACGAAGGATGAGAAGTATGCGCCGCAGCCGCTCTTAAAGAAGATGGTTGCAGACGGCAAGCTTGGCAAGAAGACCGGCGAAGGCTTCTTTGATTACAGCAAAAAATAAGATAGCCGCAGAACGATTAGAAAGGCATGTCATTTAATTTTATATGGAGGAATAAAATCATGGATTTCACGTTAAGCAAAGAACATGAAATGGCGAGACAGTTATTCAAGGATTTCGCTGAAAAAGAAGTAAAGCCTCTCGCACAGGAGGTCGATGAGACCGAACAGTTCCCGAGAGTCACCGTGGACAAGATGGCAAAATACGGATTTTTGGGCATTCCCGTTCCGAAGGAGTTTGGCGGACAGGGCTGCGATCCGTTGACCTATGCGATGTGCGTGGAGGAACTTTCCAAGGTTTGCGGAACAACAGGTGTTATTGTTTCCGCACATACCTCCCTTTGCTGCGACCCGATTCAGACCTACGGTACGCCGGAGCAGAAGGAGAAGTACCTGATCCCGCTTGCAAAGGGTGAGAAGTTAGGTGCGTTTGGCTTAACGGAGCCGGGCGCAGGAACCGATGCACAGGGACAGCAGACCAAGGCGGTTCTTGACGGCGACGAGTGGATCTTAAACGGCTCGAAGTGCTTCATCACCAACGGTAAAGAAGCGGATGTTTATGTCATTTTTGCAGTAACCGGAAAAATCGAGAAGCGCGGCAAGATGCTCAAGGAGATTTCCGCGTTTATCGTAGAAAAAGGAACACCGGGATTCACGTTCGGCACGAAAGAGAACAAGATGGGTATCCGCGGTTCATCCACCTATGAGCTGATCTTCACGGACTGCCGTATCCCGAAGGAAAATCTGTTGGGACAGCAGGGCAAGGGCTTCAATATCGCGATGCATACGCTTGACGGCGGACGTATCGGTATTGCGGCACAGGCGCTCGGTATCGCTGAGGGCGCGCTTGAGACGACGATCAACTATGTAAAAGAGAGAAAGCAGTTCGGCAGAAGCATCGGCGCGTTCCAGAATACGCAGTTCCAGCTTGCGGATATGGCGACAAAGGTGCAGGCAGCGCAGCTTTTGGTATATAAGGCAGCAATGAAGAAAGCAGAGTATGCAAAGAACCCGAAGATTTCTTACTCCGTAGAGGCGGCAATGGCGAAGCTCTATGCGGCAGAGGTTGCGATGGAAGTGACAACGAAGTGCGTACAGCTCCACGGCGGCTACGGCTACATCAGAGAGTACGATGTAGAGAGAATGATGCGTGATGCGAAGATTACGGAAATCTACGAGGGAACCTCTGAGGTTCAGCGTATGGTTATTTCTTCTGACTTATTAAAATAGGAGGTAAATTATCGTGAAAATCATCGTTTGTATTAAACAGGTTCCGGATACCAAGGGCGGCGTAAAGTTCAATCCGGACGGAACACTTGACAGAGGTGCAATGCTTGCCATCATGAATCCGGATGACAAGGCAGGTTTAGAGGCGGCGCTTCGCTTGAAAGATCAGTATGGCGCAGAAGTAACGGTTTTGACGATGGGACTTCCCAAGGCAGCGGACGTGCTTCGCGAGGCGATCGCAATGGGTGCGGACAAGGGAATCCTTGTAACGGACAGAGTATTGGGCGGTGCCGATACATGGGCTACCTCCACAACGATCGCAGGCGCGATCAGAAATTTAGAGTATGACCTGATCATTACGGGACGTCAGGCGATCGACGGCGATACCGCACAGGTAGGACCGCAGATTGCGGAGCATCTCGGTATTCCTGTTATTTCTTATGCACAGGCGATCACGGTTGATGGCAATAAGGTGACGGTTCAGCGTCAGTATGATGACAGATACCACATTTTAGAGGCACAGATGCCGTGTCTGATCACCGCATTATCTGAGTTAAACGAGCCGCGTTACATGACTCCGGGCGGAATCTTTGATGCATGCGCAGCAGAGATCACGACATGGGGCAGAGCAGACTTAAAGGATGTCGATGACTCCAATCTCGGTCTTGCAGGTTCCCCGACCAAGATCGCGAAAGCATCCGATAAGGTACGCAAGGGTGCAGGCGAGAAGGTTGTTCCCGATTCACCGGAAGATGCAGTCAGCTACATTGTCGGCAAGCTGCAGGAGAAGCATGTAATTTAAGATTGTTTAACAGCGAGAAAGGAGCAGGGTAATAACCATGAATTTAGAAGAATATAAGGGAGTATATGTATTCGCACAGCAGGTTGACAATGAGATCAGCAGCATCGCATTCGAGCTGCTCGGTAAAGCGAAACAGCTTGCTGGCGATTTGAAAGAAGAAGTAACGGCGGTTCTGCTTGGTTCCGGTATCAAGGATCTGGCGGATCAACTTGCGGAGTACGGCGCGGACAAGGTTATTGTTGTGGATGATCCGGAGTTGAAGGATTACAGAACAGAGCCGTATGCACATGCGCTTGCCGCAGTCATCAACAAGTATAAGCCGGAGATCATGCTTGTCGGCGCAACGGCAATCGGACGTGATTTAGGACCGACCGTATCCGCAAGAGTGGCAACCGGATTAACGGCAGACTGTACACAGCTTGACATCGGTGATTTCCCGCTTGTTGCCGTTCCGGGCAAGGAGTCGGAGCAGAAACATAACCAGCTTCTCATGACCCGTCCGGCATTCGGCGGCAACACGATCGCAACGATTGCATGCCCGAACAACCGTCCGCAGATGGCAACGGTTCGTCCCGGCGTTATGCAGAAGATCGAGCCGATCAAGGGTGCGAAGGCAGTCGTTGAGGAGTTCAATCCGGGCTTCACACCGGATAACAGATATGTGACGATCAAGGATGTTGTAAAGGCAGTGACCGATACGGTTGACATCATGGATGCTAAGATTCTGGTATCCGGCGGTCGTGGAGTCGGAACACCGGAGAACTTCAAGATCCTGGAGGATCTTGCAGCGGTTCTCGGCGGTACGGTATCCTGCTCCCGCGCGGTTGTGGATGCAGGCTGGAAGCCGAAGGATCTTCAGGTCGGACAGACCGGTAAGACCGTTCGCCCGCATGTATACTTTGCAATCGGCATTTCCGGCGCTATCCAGCATGTAGCAGGTATGGAGGAGGCCGATATTATCGTGGCAATCAATAAGGACGAGGATGCGCCGATCTTTGACGTAGCTGACTATGGTATCGTCGGCGACTTAAATAAGATCGTTCCGCAGCTTACCGAGAGCTTAAAGGCAGCAATCGCAGCGAAGTAAAGTACGAGAAAGGTTCGCGTGGCGAACCTTTCTCGTACGGAAGAATCCGTTTACGGATTCTTCCAATATTGCAATGCGAATGCAGTTATGCCAAGAAGCGATAGTGAATCAAACAGAGGGTGGGAAATGCCGAATATTCAGCAGATCCCGCCCTTTTGTACACTTGTATTGATGGAAAGGAAGTGGAACGATGTCGAAATGGTTGGAAGATGCTGTATTTTATGAGATTTACCCGCAGTCCTTTAAGGATTCGAATGCCGACGGGATCGGTGATTTCAAGGGGATTTTGGAAAAATTGGACTACATTAAGGAGCTTGGCTGCAATGCGATCTGGATGAACCCCTGCTTTGCGTCTCCTTTTTTGGATGCCGGATATGATGTTTCGGATTATTATACGGCTGCTCCGCGTTACGGAACAAATGAAGAGCTCAAGCAGATTTTTGAAAAGGCGCATGAGCTTAATATGCATGTGATTCTTGATCTGGTTCCGGGACATACCTCTGTGGAGCATGTCTGGTTTCGGGAGTCGATGAAGGCCGAAAAAAATGAATTTACCGATCGTTATATTTGGACGAACGACATTTGGGAGGCACCGGAAGGAATGGCCAGTCTTCGCGGAATATCGGAAAGGGAAGGCGCCTGCGCAGTCAATTTCTTCTCCCATCAGCCCGCATTGAATTACGGATTTTATAAACCGGATAAGCCGTGGCAGCAGTCGATGGATGCGCCGGGACCGCAGGCAACCATTGCGGAAATGAAAAATATCATGCGCTTTTGGCTGCAGATGGGCTGCGACGGCTTTCGGGTCGATATGGCAGGCTCTCTCGTAAAAGGGGATGAGGACGGCAAGGGAACGATAAAGCTTTGGCAGGATGTACGGGCGTTCCTTGACCGGGAATTTCCAGAGGCGGCGATCGTTTCGGAATGGGGTGAGCCGGATAAGTCGCTGCTCGGCGGTTTTCATATGGACTTCCTTCTTCATTTCGGACCGTCCCATTATAATGATCTGTTCCGATGTGAGGAGCCGTATTTTTCGTCAAGGGGAAAGGGCGATGCGTCCGCGTTTGTCAAAAAGTATCAGGAAAATTATGAGAAGACGGAAAAGAAGGGCTTGATCTGTATTCCGTCCGGAAATCATGACATGGACCGCCTTGCGCGCAGCTTAACGCCTGATGAGCAGAAGGTTGCGTTTGCGTTCCTGCTTTCCATGCCGGGCGCACCTTTCATCTATTACGGGGATGAGATCGGTATGCGGTATGTGGAGGGACTTTATTCTGTTGAGGGCGGATATAACAGAACGGGCGCGCGTTCGCCGATGCAATGGGATGACACCGTCAATGCGGGCTTCAGCGCGGCACCGAAAGAGAAGCTATATATTCCATTGGATGAAAGTGCGGACCGCCCGACTGTCAAGGCGCAGATTGCAGACGATGATTCGATGTATCATGAGGTCAGACGGCTGATCACATTACGCCGCGCGCATCCGGCGCTTTTGGCAAGCGGAGAGATCGAGTTTGTGGATGTCGGTCAGGCGTATCCGCTCGTGTATGTGCGGAGCAGCAGGGAGGAAAAAATTCTTGTGATCATCAATCCGTCAGGAAAAGAGCAGAGCTTTTCCTGTGCGTATTTACCGAAAAAGACAATCTATGCGATCGGCAGAGAGGCACGTTTTGCGGACGGCGTTGTGACGGTGCCGCCGAAGCATGCGGGATATTATAAGTTATAGGGAGGAGCGGACAATGCGGCGGCTGTTTAACGATGGGTGGAGCTTTAAGAAAACAAAGACGGAGTGCGCGTTTGAGGAAGTGGTAAACGATGGGGGATGGGAGCGTGTTGACATTCCCCATGACTGGCTGATTTATCAGACGAAGGACTTGTATGAGACGAGTACAGGCTGGTATCGGAAGTCTTTTTTTGCGGAGGATATGGGCAAGACACGTATCCTCCGCTTCGAAGGCGTGTATATGGATACGACGGTCTATATTAACGGAACAGCCGCCGGCGAATGGAAGTATGGCTATTCGACCTTTGAGGTGGAGATCACACGGCTGCTTCGGGAGGGAGAAAACGAGATTGTCGTGCGTGTTGACCATCGTGCGCCTAATTCGCGTTGGTATTCGGGAGCGGGAATCTATCGGAATTGTTATCTTTTAGAGCATGCGGGCGTGTACTTAAAATCCGATAGCGTGTATTTCCATGCCGAACAGAGCGGGGAAAAATGGAATGTCCGGCTTATGTGCGAAGCGGAAGGGGATCGGCGTGCGGAAAGTTCGGGAGCTGAACCTGATGCATGCGTGGACGTGGAGAAGCCGGAAACTGCGAAGGGCACATGCAGATGGATACGGGAAACGGAATCCGGACAGCAGGAGTGCGGCGCGCTTACCGTGCGCTACACCGCAAGCGACAGCACGGGGAAGATTCTTTTTTCGGCAGAGGGAAGACCGGGTACCGAAGTGCGGACAGCCGTGGAAAACCCGGCGCTGTGGGACCTAGAAGATCCGCAGCTTTATACGCTTGAGACGGTTCTCTACTGTGATGGCAGCAGGGCGGATGAGCAGCGCTGCCGCATCGGTTTTCGGACAATTGCTTTTTTACCTGACAGCGGCTTTTGGCTGAACGGAAAAAATGTAAAGATAAACGGGGTATGCCTGCATCATGACTTAGGCGCGCTGGGAGCGGCGGTGAACCGGACGGCATTAAGACGGCAGCTTTTGTCCATGAAGGAAATGGGTGCGAATGCGGTGAGGACGTCGCACAATATGCCCGCGGTCGAGCTGATGGAGCTTTGCGATGAGCTGGGGATTCTGGTAGACAGCGAGGCGTTCGATATGTGGGAGCTTTCCAAGACCGAATATGATTACGCGCGCTTTTTTAAGGAGTGGTATCAAAAGGATGTGGCGAGCTGGGTTCGGCGTGACAGGAATCATCCTTCGGTCATCATGTGGAGCGTCGGAAACGAGATTTATGATACGCATGCATCCGCGCGCGGCGAGGAAGTGACGAAAGCGCTCTGTGCCGAGGTAAAAAAGCATGATCCGTGGCAAAACGCGTACACGACCATCGGTTCTAACTATATCGAGTGGGAGGGCGCACAGCGCTGCGCACGTCACATTGAACTTGTGGGCTATAATTACGGGGAGGCGCTCTATCAGGGGCATCACGAGCGGTTCCCTGAGTGGTGCATCTATGGCAGCGAGACGGCGGCACGCGTGCAGAGCAGGGGAATTTATCATTTTCCGAAGGCGGCGGCGTACATCACGCATGACGATCTGCAGTGTTCCTCGTTGGAGAACTGCCGTGCAGGAATTTCGGAACGCACGGCGCAGACGTCCATCATTGCCGATCGGGATACGCCGTTCTGCGCGGGACAGTTTATTTGGACGGGCAGTGATTATATCGGAGAGCCGAGTCCCTACGAAACGAAAAACGCTTATTTTGGTCAGATTGACACGGCGGGATTCCGCAAGGACAGTTATTATCTGTATCAGGCGGCATGGACGGATCAGCCCGTGCTGCACATTCTCCCTTATTGGGATTTTAACGATGGGCAGCTGATCGATGTAATGGCGTATACAAACCAGCCCTGTGTAGAGTTGTTTTTGAATGGGGAATCGCAGGGAAAAAAGGAAATCGGAGCGGGTTACAGCGCTGACTGGCAGATTCCGTATCAAAAAGGAACGCTTCGCGTGGCAGCATATGACAGGAACGGTGTGATGACAGCCGAGGACGAGACGACTTCCTTCGGGGAGACGGCATCCCTTATTCTTTCTCCCGATAAGGAGCGCCTAAAGGCGGATGGCGAGGATTTGATCTTTTTGACGATTTCGGCGCATTCGGCGGACGGCGTGTTTGTGGCAAATGCGAAAAACCGTGTGGAAGTCTCCGTGAGCGGAGCGGGGCGGCTTGTCGGATTAGACAGCGGGGACAGCACGGATTACGATGAATATAAGGGTACTTCAAAGCGGCTGTTTAGCGGAAAACTGCTCGCTATCATCGCGGGAAAGCAGGATGAGGGGGAGATTTTGGTGCGCGTGGCTTCACCGGGGCTTCCCGATGCGGAGCTGACCCTGTTTGCGGAGCGGGCGGCGCTGCCGGAGGGCGCGAGCGACGCGTTTATGGAGAATGTACCGACGGGGAGCACGGGCGACGCATTCACGGAGAACGTACCGACGGGGAGCACGGTCCGCGGTTTGGAGCCGGCGGAGGGCTGTCGGGAATGCGATTCAGAGATGTCGGAGAGCTGTCGGGAATGCGATTCAGAACAGCGGAAGGGCAATCCGATATGCAAGACGGAGGATATTCCGATTCGTAAGATCGAGCTGAAGGCGCGCAGACAGATATTTGATGCGGTGCACGTTCAGACGGAGGTGGAGGCAGTCGTATTTCCGCCTGATGCGGCCTATGAGATTGAATGGGCAGCGGTGACACAGACCGGAGTGGAGACGAATATTGCTAAAGTGGTGTCGGTTGAGGATGGCTGTGCCGGTGTGCCGGACGAGGGAACCTGCGGCGGAGAGCAGGTTGAGGGAGAAGAGCATTCAAGCGGCGAAAGGCAAACGGCCGGGACTGGGAAGTTATGCGGCGCGGCGCAGACGGTGCATACGCCGGGCGGCAGGCGGGCAATTGTGCGCGTTTGTGGGGACGGCGCGTTTCGGCTTCGCTGCTACAGCAGGAACGGAAAACCCGACCCCGATGTCATTTCCGAATTGGAGATGGAGGTGACGGGGCTTGGCAGTGCGGTCATCGATCCGTACGGAGCGCTTGTGAAAGCAAGCCTCTACAATCTGAGCCGTGAGACACTCGACGAGGTGTCTGAGGGCGGCGTCAAGGCCGGAGAGAACAGGCAGCGCATTGTCGGCTTTCGCAATGTTTCTTTCGGCAGGGCAGGTTCCGACCGCTTCCGCATAAATGTCATTCACTGGCATTGTAACGATCCATTTTCTTTTTCTTTATGGAGCGGTATGCCGGATGAGGAGGGTTCGGAAAAACTTGGCGACTTTACCTATCAAGCGGATTTTGTGTGGCAGACTTATCTTCCGAACAGCTACCGGTTGGAGAAGAAGCTGAAAGGTATGAAGGATCTTTGTTTTGTGTTTGGGGCGACGCCGCAGAGGGTGTATTTTGGCGGCTTTGCGTTTGAGGGAGAGGAAGAGGCGTATGCGGAAATCAGCGCATGTGAGTATTCCGGTATCCGCGGGGATCACTATGTTGTGGAAGAGAGCGCCGTCCGCCATATCGGAAATAACGTGTTCATGGAGTTTGACGGGTTTGATTTTACAAGAGGAATCACGAGCGTTACCATAAAAGGAAAGACGCATCATGCGCACGATTCCGTCCATATGCGTGTTGTCGGCGAGTGGGGAGAGAAAAAAGAAATATTGGAATTTTCTCACACGGAAGAAGAGGCGAATATCACATTCCCTGTTCAGATACCGGCGGGCAGGGCGGATGTCAAATTTGATTTTTTACCCGGCTGTGATTTTGATCTTGTGAGCTTTCAGTTTGAGGCGTGAGGGGAATGCGTAACAGCGGCATTCGGGTTTGATAAAGACTAATTGTCATTGATAGTCTGGTGGCTGCTGCACATACACTGCAGCAGCCATACTTTTTGTATTTGTGTTAGTTGGAAGAATAATAACCGAGCGCTAATAACAGGTTTCTAACGTTGCGATCCGCATGCCTGTTTATTCTATTAAATTGCTGTGATACAGCTCTTTCTCTGATCAGGGAAAGATAGATTAGAATATCTGTTTGGCCGGATTCTGGCAAATAGTGCTCCAGTAATCTAAAAACATAGTCTTCCTTAAAGGAGTAAAATGGTATTGGATTACTGGATTGAATTAGTTGTGAAAGTGCAGGGTTTGGTATCAGGGAAAGTTCCTGCATTTGCAGCAAATCTTTTTCGGCTATTATGATATCGGAGCCACTCAAGTGCAGATGAGGTAACAATAATGATAAATCTTCATCTGATAAAGCCTGACGGCTAAAAAACATCCTGTGTACTGTAGGACAGTGACTTTCTCCGGCAGATACGGTCAACACCTCTGACAGTCGGCAATCTAATGGGCGGTTAGTAAGATAAATGTGGCGGAAAATGATAAAGCAAAATTCACCCAAGAGGCTGTTTCTTAAGATACAATAGCAATTATGTAATGAATTTGAGATGATGACAATTCCCTTATACTCTTTATGAGTATCACATCCTGCATTTGAAATTTTTTGTCGGTTAGGTATTCTCAAATATGCTTCACACATTTGATTTTGGTCATTCATTGTAAACGTTCCGATCAGAGGTTTTGAGTCTGAGGAAAGTGTTGGAAACAGATAACAATGATAATTACCGTACAGACCATTAAATGCCCGGTCATCACTATCTACGATAAAATCATTGTTGACATGTCGAAATTGTTCAGTGAAACCAGACCGCAATGAACTGCTTCGTTCATGAACAAAGGCTTTCACATATTCCGATTTATTATGGGGAGTGGTAGAAAAATCTTCCAAAATCAGCTTCTCCAAGGAGACACGGAATAGCTCGCTGCATTTAATGAGTACGGCAACCGGTATAAAATTTGTGTCGGCATGTCTGAGATATTTATTAATAGTCCCCTGATTGATTTCAATTCCTTGTGCCTGCAAAGCTTCTCGGAACGAATTTTGATTATAGCCATGCTCTTTCATTAAGTAAATGAGGTTCTTAGATATTTTTTTATTAACAGCAATTTTGTAATCATGGAGAGAAATGCTGTCCATTGTATTGTCTGCCATAGTGTCACCTCTTAAGACTAATATCGCAGTTAGTTTAGTATAAAAAAGAGAAAATAGCAATAAAAAATATGCAATTTATCAATTTTTGTTGAAATATGGAAAATGATGGTGAATATTTAATCATTTTATAAATATTTCGCCGTGATAGAGTAATAAGTAGAAGAAATATAAAGGGGGAGAGGGCGATGGAAGTAATTATTCGTGCGTGGGGAGTATTTGTTGACACCATTACCCGTGAGGGAAAAGATATTTTGACAGATCCTTTTTTGTATTTGATGATAATAATCATGACTATAATATTTTTGACGTTATATGATGTAACGCGAAGTAAAAGAAAGAAGAAGTATAGTATTTTAGGACTTTTTGACTATGCGGGGAAATTATTGATCGGTTTTATCGGAGACGGTCTTGCCGCGTTAGAGAGCATTACAAATTTCATTGATGTTGTTCGAATTGTTCTGATGGGCAAACTGACGGAAGCAACACAGTTCCTGCTCAGTAACTATGCGATCGTTGCCCTCAGTGTTGCGTCCTTCATTACGACGATGAATGGAATGCAGCAGGTTGCAGGCTGGACAGTTGCGGCAATGATTACATTTGGCGTTCAGGTCGGTATTCTTTCCATGTCATATAAAATTGCCTTTGAATGGGGGAAAAAGAAACAGGATCAGAAAAGGCTGCAGCAGGAGGTTTCTTATTATGATTACGCAGTAAAGATCAAAGAGGAATTAAAGAAGAAGACGGATCGATCTTATATAGAAGAAGGTCAGGCGGGATCATTGCTGGGTGGTCAACAATCGACAGAACGTGTCAGCGGAAGGGCGATTGCGTTATATGGGGTATTGTTAGCATTGTCCATGGTGGTTTCGATCGGATTTTCCTACCTGTTTCTATTTGAGAAATGGATAAAACCCACTGTACCGATAGAAAATTATATTTCTGTGGTAAATCTGGTAAAAGAACAGGCGGAGAGTTATTCACAGTCCATTTTAGATTATCAGGGTGCGCTTGTGAGTGAACTGCAAAAATATAATGATAGCATGAGAACTGCGGTAGAGGGGTCAATGAAAGATGTGCGCGAGCTCAATGCGTCCGCGGAGAGACTGCGGCAGGATTTGCAAGCGCGTCAAGAGGAAATGAACCGGCTTACTGCGGAACGCTTGGATTTGGAACTGCAGCAGGCGGGGGTAACGGACGAAACGGAAGGAGAACGCATAAGAATTCAAATCGAAGATTTGAATGACCAGATATTTGATCTTGAGGACAAAATAGAGGAACTTGAGGATGATCTTAATGAAGTCTATAAGGATCAGGAAGGCAATGCGGTTTACCTGCGTACGGACGCCGCGTACCGGGCACTCAATTTGTTGGACACTTTTTATGCAGATGCGCTCTATTTGGCAAATGCGGAGGATATAGAGCAGGTCAGGGCGGACTTGAGAGAGGCTTTTTCTGCACTCATACAATATACGACGGCTGCGGGAGTGCAGGGGGGAGAAGGAACGGAGTCGGATGAGGATATTAGTCTCATTTTTAATAATTATCTGAATCTGTGTGCATATTACGCGGAGGGATTAGCAGCCGCGGAGGCGCAAAATGTCACCTACAATCTTGGACTAAACAGGGCGGCGCTAGACAGCCTCTTAAGCAATACGGCGGAAATTCTTGAAGAGTATAGCACATCCGGAGAGGATGAAGACGGAGATGCGGCTGTTATTAATGCCGAAAGTGCAAGAATCTTAGAGACGATGCTGGAGATATTGGAAAGTGTACCGAGACCGCAGAAATGGGAGAATATGAGCGAGTCTATGGAAGAGGCAATCGCCGGACTAAACCAGAGCAAGCTTTTGGATCAAATATATTCTTTCTACAGAGTAAGTCTTGGAAAAGTCAAGGATATGGAGCTGGCGTTTACAAAGCTATGGTCGAGGTTTAGTCTGATGTGTTGGCTGATGTTGTTTTTGGCAGCTTTCATTGATTCACTGACAGTCGTATTAACATTGAATAAGAGCAAAAATAATTATGAAAATGCGCTTCCGCGGTACCGCAGACTGGTATATCGTATTTTTATTTTGGATGAGCTGTCACCAAGTGAAAAACGGCAAATGAAACGACGGCGGTTTGCCGGGGGTGTTGGAACCGCATCGGGGTTGATCTTTTTTGCGGCCTACTATATTTACAGAGGAGGATGGGGGAAATGGGATCATTCGGTGCTGGTTATCGCGCTTATCAGTTTTGTCTCGGTGTTTGCGCTGATGGCACTGATTGTTGTTTGGATTTATGAAAAAGTACATAAGGATGCGTGCGATTGGGAAAAGGATGAGACATATCAGGCGCTGAAAACAACATGGGACAGCCTGACCCAGGATGCCGAGGATGAAAATACGCTTCGTGGATTTTTAGAGAAGGCAGTCAAACATAATAAGTCAATAACTCTTACATTAGAACAAGAGCAGGAACTGGTAAAACTGCTTCAGTCGGAAGAAGAGAACAAGATGGTGAGTGCCTTAAGAGCGGAGGCGCGCGCCTTGTTTCGACGGATAGAGGTGCGGAAACTTTATAAAGTAGTATGGGAGTATCATATGAAATATCCAGAGCGGAGCACGAAAAAGGATTATGTATCCGGGTGGTGTGAGGACGTGGATTGTTCCATGGTGCGGACCAAGGATGTAAAGGAATTGGGGATGGGACTTGCCTTTTCGGTTTTAAGAAGGGAAGAACTGATCGGGTATTTTGAAATGACTCCTCGGAAAAACGGAGAGGATACGGAAGATGATCCTAGGGCCGAGAGCGAGAAATATTATGTCTTAACAAAGAAGTTCCTGCGCATTTTATATGATCTTATTATGGAAGCG
The DNA here is from genome assembly GCA_947176965.1 of uncultured Lachnospiraceae bacterium. Lineage (GTDB taxonomy): Bacteria > Bacillota > Clostridia > Lachnospirales > Lachnospiraceae > DLAJ01. The sequence goes on from CAMWSU010000008.1 coordinate 24,249, forward strand.
GAATCGGGAAATAGGTCGGATGTAGAGTATTATACGTTTGCAGATAATCTTTCCGATGTATATGAAGAGGGGGAGATTAATAATGATAACTAAAGGGAGAGTGGGACGCAGAAGTCGTTTGCTGGCGGTCTGTTTGTGTTTTCTTACTGCATGTGGCAATAAAACCGGACAAGCGGAAACAGGTGATGCTTCGGTTTTTCAGGGGACGAAGCCTAATGAAGAAAATACTGCGATCGAAATGGAAAGCGGAGAATTAGAGGAAGATGGAGGAGAGGAAGAAAAGGGCACACGTCTGTTGATCGTGATGGATGTCAGCGGTTCTACCGGTATGGCGGCAAATGCTGTAGAGAGCATGATGGAGGCAACGCTTGCCCTGGCGGAGAATGCACCGGGTTTGTTATCTGTGGAATACATGGGATTTCATACGAAAGTAATCGGACCATATTCGGAGATGACGAAAGAATTATTGACGCGAGCAAATGCAGAGACATCGGTTTGTGCCGGATTTTCCGAAATAGACGACTGGATCACAGAGTATAGCGGAGAGCCCGGAGAAACACTTGCGGTCATCATTTTTTCGGATCTGTTTTCGTCGAGAAATATGCAGGGAGAACGCTATCACGGAATAGAAGAAGCACAGTCGGAGCAAGACCAGATTGTGACATGGCTGCACAAATGGCAGGAGCTGATAGAGCAGGATGTATTAAGAATATGTTTTGTCCGTTACGAGAGTAACTGTCCGTACGAGGAAACAAGTGCAACGTTAGAAAACAGGCAGACAACAGAAGAACTAAGATACGGATTTCAGGTGGTGCTGGAAGAGAACATTGGGGAGCAGGTGTTCCTTGATACGGAGGATGTCGGAATAGGAGAGGGAATCAGGGAATGTCTTAGGATAATCTTGAGGACCATAACCGGAAAGAGATGCCGCAAATGGAAAGATGAAGGAATAATGCGGAGAGGAGGGCAAGATAGTATCACAATAGAAGACAATATATGGACGTTAGTGATTATGGAGAAGGTTGCAGGGAGTATTTGTATCGATGCCGGTGGAAGAAATGAGGATGTTTGGGCGGATATCGGGGAAGAACAGTGTTTATATATTTCCGATGATTTTTACTTATTTGCATTTTGGCAGGAGAATCGGGTAAGGCTGAAGATTAAAGTGACGGATAAAGAAAGCAAGATATACTCTCTGCAGGTGAAATGAATACGGAGGAAAGCATGATTAACAGAAAAAAGAGAATCACATTTTTTTGTATTGCGTTATATATGTTGATTTTATGTAGAAGCATAATGACGGCGACCCTGTTACCGATTCTTTTAATCGGCATGCTGTGCGGTTCTTGTATTTATATTTCAAAATATACGGGAAAGCCAAAGCGTTATCGATTATGTTTTTTACTGTCAATGCTTTTCGCAATAGCAACATATTTTTGTCAAAGCGCGCTGTTAGTGAGTGGAATGACTGTGCTCTTCATTGTATTTGCGTTGCTTGCCTTATACCGCATCCAATATCCGGCACCACTTACGCGCGCGGTGCTGCGAAACATTCAACAAAATATGTGGTTTCTGTTGTTTGCGTATGTGAATGAATATTTTTCGCCTGACGATAGCCTGAACAAGGAAAAAAAGCGCAGGAGCGTTGTCAGAATCGCCATTGGATTATCGGCATTGCTGATGATTGTTTTGAGCATATTGTTTTCAATTGCTGAGAAAGACTTTGTTTTTATTATACAGATGATGATATATAGTTTATACACATATCTTCCTCAGATTGTTATGAGCTGCATAGGAGGGGTGTTTTTAGCAATTGTTTTATATGGATTTTCTGTTGGTTTACTACAAAACCAAGTGAAGGAAAATACATTAGGGGGACAGGGGGAACATAACAAGACGTTAGGATGCGGTATACAGGAATTTTTCTATAATGAAACATCCTTGTCTTTCATGCTTTGTGTTATTTTGGCTGTGAACCTATTGATAATAGTGATAGAGATTTATCATTATTGGGTAATGCTGAGTCTTCAGGCTGAGATTGGGATACGGGAAAGCGGTTATCATATCATTTTAGTATGCCTCTGTATAGAGAGTACAGTGTGTCTGGCAGCTCATAATTATATAAAAAATGATATGCGAGAGTCTCTTGGCAAGCGCACGATAGCGGCGGCAATTTCAAAGATGATTATTCTGTTTATGGCGGTAATCCGTTATGCACGTCATTTATATGAAGCGGGGATTCATAAGAATAATAGTTGGCAGTTATACTTTTTTATATTATTTTTTCTATTTGATGTGAATTTTTTCATTGCAACGTTAAATTTAACAAAAAAAATATGGGGAGAAGGCAGGGCGTGCATGATGGCAATCATATTTGCAATGATTGCCATGCTATGGAATGCAAATTGGTTTCCGGAGTATAATGCGAAATTGTTTCTGTATAAGTATGAGAATGGAAGGTTTGAAGATGAAGATCATATACCGCAAGCTCAATTAAATTTGGAAGAAATGATCAAAACCGGAGAGAGCGCGGTTCCTGCGCTGTTGAGCCTGTCAGAAGTACAAGTTCTGTATGGAGATAGTGGAGATAGAGTCGGCGAAGTGGCACTGCAAGGTGTTTTGTCGATTTATAGGATAGAATTGGCTGATCTGGAGTGGGCGCAATTTTCCGATATATCATATGGTGAAAGGATAGAAGCAATTGTGTATCGTCTGCAGAAAAATCCATTTTATGCATATGGAATGAGAAATCGGATTTTAGAGTCATTGGAAAGCTATTTAAAATTGCACAGCGTTTTCACAAACTGAGAAGAAATAGATTTGGAGAGGAGTGTTTTTAGATGAAGGGTATGGAAGAAATGCGGCTTAACGCGTATCTGTTTGAACCGCTTACGGAAGAGAACGAGAAGAAAGATGAGGACAACGAGGAAGGAAATGGGGAGCAGGAAATCAGGTCGAAAGTGAAAAGTTATACATATATTTTGAAAAGGGCAAAGATGCTGTGTTATCAGATGATTCTTAAGGAAAGAACGTGGAAGAAGTGGGTGGCGATGATGGTGATTGCGGCGGTTGCCTGTATGGGGGGCATATTATGGATAGGAATAGGAAAAATGGAAAAAATAAAGGAATGGAACTTTATTATAATAATTTGTGGCGTGTTGTCCCTTATGACAGTCGTAAGCGTCTTTGAGATAATAAAGAGAATAGAGGCAATGCATGCAACGCGTGAGAGAATTTATAGTCGGACTTCTAACTTTCAGGTCAGCTATCAGTTACCGGAAATTACAGGAGAGGCTCAGGAGTTCTTGATACGGGAATTTGCAGATGCGCTCGAACAGATTGCAACTTCTGATTATAAGCGTTACTCTGTGATCAGATGGTCAAAAGAGCAAGTAAGAAAGGCTAAGCATCGGGAAGATGCATAAAATAGAAGATAAGAAAGGAATCGTTCACAAATTAAAATGTGAACATCTGTATGAAATAGTAAATTTTATATAACCTTGAAAACAGCATGTTTTCAAAGTTATAGAGGTGATAACTCACAAAAACTGAATTTCTCGGTAGCAGTAAGACAGCCGCCCGATAAAGCAGAGGACGGCTGTCTTTACTGCTGCGTTGGGAAAGCACAACTTGGTTTCCCTAAATGATTTATTTTGCATAATTGACAAAATCCTGCGGAATCAATTCGTAATCAACGGCGGACTGCCATTCTCCAAGCTGATCCTGCCATGAATTTTCTCGAACCCGGAGCTTTTGAAAGCCCAACTGCTCGTAAACATGCTGAGCCCTTTGATTGTTGAGATTCGTGTCGAGAATGATCTTCTCATATCCCAGATCGTGAAATAACGATGAAATCAGCATACTGAGCAGCTTTTTGCCAAGGCCTTTATCATGCAGCGAAAAATCGCAGATTTTGATGCCGATCTCAGCAGTATGACTGCCAATATTACGGTAATTCATTTCGCCGATCGGAACTTTGGCAAGTTCGATCATTAAGCGCCTGCCGGAATCATCGCTGTCAGCCTCCAAGTCTTCGGCAATGTCTGCCGCGGTCTGTCCAAGCCCGTTCGGAAAACCGGCGTGAGCCATCACGGTTCCGTCATTCCACCATGCCGCTAATTGTCCGGCATCCTTCGTTGCTGCATTTCTGATCGTCAGATTTTCAAATTGTAGGTACATACTAAGCCTCCCTGCTTTGAGGGCTACGCGATCGTTACCCTCCTGATTTGTCTGTGGGTTACGTATACGGTATGTCTCATGTGAATTCCTCCTCTCCATTCGTGTCATGTCGTTTTGCAAACGTCCGAGTACGACGTATAAATCATTATAAGTGATGTGGTGTTGACGTTCAATAGGAAACGAGAATTTTCAGAGTAAGTGCAGCAGAGTGCTGCATTTCACTTGAAAATTCTTGTAAATTGTTTTATAGAAAGAAAAAGATTTAGATGCTTGCTTTTTGTAAATGAATATGTTATGCTAATGATAACATATTTAAGAATGTTAAAAAAGTAGCGCATAATGGAGGGTTGAGTATGAAGCTTGTGATCATCGGCGGGGGCAGCAGTTACACCCCGGAATTGGTAGAAGGAGTGATATTACACAGGGAATCTCTGCCTGTGAAGGAGATCGTGCTGATCGATGTGCCGGAGGGAGAGCAGAAGGTGCGGATTAATACCGCGTTCGCAAAGCGCATGCTGAAAAAAGCGGGACATGAGGCAGATGTCCGCTATACGTTTGACCGCATGGAGGGGCTTTCAGGTGCAGCGTTTGTCATTACGCAGCTTCGCGTCGGAGGACTTGACGCACGGGAAAAGGATGAGCGGATTCCGTTAAAATATGATATGATAGGACAGGAGACAACGGGAGCGGGCGGCTTTTTTAAGGCACTGCGCACGATTCCCGTGATACTGGATATTTGCCGGGATATGGAGAAGGTGTGCCCGGATGCATGGCTCATCAATTTTACCAATCCGGCGGGTATCGTGACGGAGGCAGTCTTAAAGCATACGAAAGTGCGCTGTATCGGTCTTTGCAATGTTCCGATCAATATGCGCCATGACGCAGCGGAGCGGCTGCAGGTATCTGCGGAGGATTTGGACTGCCGTTTTATCGGACTCAATCATTTGAGCGTGATGACGCACGCGTTTTACCAGGGAGAAAACAGAATACACGAAGCGCTTCAGGCCGGAAACGAAGAAAGCATTGTAAAAAATATCGAAAAAAATGACGGGATGGATGATATGGCAAGAGAGCTTGGCTGTATGCTTTCCCCATATCTGCAATATTTTTATTTCGAGAGGGCGTCTCTGCAGCACGAAAAGCAGGAAGCGCTCGGGTTGGAAGGTACGCGTGCCGTTCAGGTGAAAAAAGTAGAACAGAATTTGTTTACCTGCTATCAGGATGAGCAGCTGGATGAAAAGCCGGAGGCGCTTGCAAAGCGCGGCGGCGCGAGATATTCGGAGGCGGCGATCAATCTGATCGACAGTATTTATCACGACAGGAGGGACGTACAGGTCGTTGATACCTTAAACAGAGGAACGATCGGGCAGCTTGCGGACGATGCCGTGATCGAGACAAACTGTGTGATTGGAAAAGACGGGGCGACGCCGCTTGCGGCGAAGGAGTTTCCGCCGATCTTTTTAGGGCTGATGGAGCAGGTCAAGGCGTATGAGAGCCTGACCGTTGAGGCGGCAGTGGAAGGTGACAGAAACAAGGCGCTGCTTGCGCTCATGCATCATCCGCTTGTGCACGAAATGCCGGATGCACGCGCGATGATGGAAGAGATGATGGAAGCGCACAAACCATATCTTCCTGCTTTTTTCAAGGCAGAGTCGTAAAGAGAAGCTGGGAGAATGTAAAGAACGGACAAGGGAAAACGCCACGGAATCCAGATTGTGAAGTGCGTGTAAAGCGTTTTTAGGAAAAGACATGAGAGGCAGATCAGAAACGGAGGATGGCAATGTATGTGATGGGGGTCGATGCGGGCGGCACAAAGACGCGCTGCATGATTTGTGATGAAAAAGAGCATATCGTCGGCAGGGGGGAGGCGGGAGCCGCCCAGCACCAGATGTACGGGATCGCACAGACGAAAGAGAATCTTACGCTTGCCGTGGAGCGGGCGCTTACGCAGGCAAAGCTTTGTCTTTCGGACATTTCCTACGCGGTTCTCGGCATGTCGGGCGCGGACGGTGAGGATGATTTTGCGCTGCTCATCCCGACGGTGGGCGAGGTGTTGCTCGACGTGCCGTATGAAGTTTTGCATGATTCGTGGATCGGTCTGCGCGCGGCGCTGGGCGGCGCGGCAGAGGGGCCGACAGAAAGCGGAGCGGCAGAGGGAAGTGCCGCGGGTGAGCCGACAGAAAGCGGAGCGGCAGAGGGCAGAACGGCGGACGGCTGCCCGGCAGGAAATGGCGAAAGGAAAGGCGTGATAGAGGGCGTGGTGTCCATTTGCGGCACGGGCGCGGCGCATGCGGGCATGAATGGACGGGGCGAGCGGTTGACGCTTAGAAATCTCGATTATATAACGGGTAATTGCGGCGGCGGAGCGGAGCTGTGCGAGAGGGCACTTCACTATGCATTCCGGTCCGAGGAGGGGACGTATGACAAATCTCTGTTAGAAGAACTCATTCCGCCCGTGTTTGGAGTAAAGACCATGGAGGAGGTCTGCGGTCTGATCAAAAACGACGGACCGAATGAGAAACAGCGCTACAGCATCCCGATCGTTGTTTTTGAAGCGGCGAAGCGCGGAGACGCGGTTGCGGCAAAGCTGCTGTCCGACATGGGAAGGGAAGAAGGGCGTTATGCTGCCGCTGTCATAAAGAGACTTGAAATGACGGAGAAAAAGGTTCCCGTCGTATTGATAGGAAGCCTGTTTCAGACAGGGGAGCGTCTGTTGATTGACGCGTATATGGAACAGGTACATAGGGCAGCGCCGCAGGCATATCCTGTCATCCTAAAAGAAGAGCCGGTTTTGGGCGCAGTCCGTTTTGCGCTTGATAAAATGGTGCGGTAAAAAGGAGTGCGGATATGGCACAGAATAAGGAACGGACGGGGAAACCCGCCCTGATGAAGGAATTAAATATCGGTCTGATCATGGATGCGCTGCAGAATAAGGGACGGGCGACACGCGTGGAGCTTGCCGCACTCACGAACTTAAGCCAGCCGACCGTAAACATGCTGATCGGGGAGCTGGTGAAAGAGCAGGCGGTCATCAGTCTCGGTATTGCCGAGTCAACGGGCGGCAGACGGGCGGAGCTGTTCGCGCTCAACAGCAAACGTGCCGCACTCGCCGCTGTTTTGATCAAAAAAGATGTGATAGAGGCGGTAGTGACGGATCTGGAGTTACATGTGGAACTGCGTGAGAAGCGCTTGTTGGACCAAGGAGCATCCTGTACAGAGGAGTTGATGTCGCTGCTTCATATGCTTTTTGAAAAGAGGACCGAGATACGTGCGCTCTGCATCGGCGTGCCGGGGTCGGTGTCGGCGGACGGCGAGGTGTTCTCCATTCCGACAATTCCCGAGTGGGAACATTTCGGCTTAAAAGAATATCTGGAGAGCAGATTTTCTGCGTCGGTCTGTGTCATGAATGATATGAATGCGATTGCGGCCGGATATCTGCTGGGCAGTGCGGAGCATGCACAGAGTTTTGTTTACCTGCATGCGGAGGGAGCCGAGGTGGGTGCCGGTATTGTGATCGACGGCAAATTGTATTCGGGATTTCGCAGTTTCGCGGGTGAGGTCGGGAGCATGCTGCTCGGAAAGGCGAAGCGGGATGCGGGAAAAGAAGCACCGGAGCCGGATACGGGAACGGTAACTTCGGCTACGGGTGAACCACATACAGGTGGAGAACTGCATACAGGGTTTGCAGGGATCAGCGTAGAGGGGCGGATGCTTTCTGATGCGGGTAAAAGCAATCGCGCAGCGATTCTGACTTCGACGGTTATCAATCTGATCTGTGTGCTCAACCCGGAAGAAATACTGTTCGGCGGTGATATAACGGAAGAAATGATGCGGGATATATTTGGGGGATGTTGTGCTTATTTACCTGAATCGGTGTTGCCGCGATGTCAAATGGTTTCCAACTATATAGAGGATTATTTCAATGGATTGTGCAGACAGGGGCGCGAAATATTGAGCAGGCACATACGGATTGTGTGAGCGGGCGTGGGAAAATGCAAAAATTGAACGGTGTTCAAATGCTTGCGGGAAAGGTATAGTAAGCTTCGCGTGGGCTGAATGAGCATCGGTATGATTGGAGAGCAAATGATTTTGAGAGGAGCGTGGGTATTATATGAAAATTATCAGAGCGACGGATTATAAGGACATGAGCCGCAAAGCGGCAAATATCATTTCAGCGCAGATCATCATGAAGCCAAACTGCGTGCTGGGACTGGCGACAGGATCCACGCCGATTGGCGCATACGAGCAGCTTGTCGAATGGTATCGGAAGGGAGATCTTGATTTTTCTGCTGTCACAACGGTCAATCTGGATGAGTATAAGGGCATTTCGAAGGATAACGAACAGAGCTATTACTATTTTATGTGGGAAAAGCTTTTTTCCAAGGTAAATATCAATCCGAGCCGGACGTTTCTGCCTGACGGCATGGAGCCGGACAGCGAAAAGGCATGCAGCGATTACAACCGTATCATTTCCGAAGTCGGGGGCATTGATTTACAGCTTCTCGGTCTGGGGCATAACGGGCATATCGGCTTTAATGAGCCGGGTATGGCGTTTGAGGCGCAGACGCATTGCGTGAAGCTGACCGAATCGACGATGAAGGCGAATCAGCGCTTTTTTGCGTCGATGGAGGATGTGCCGCGGCAGGCGTACACGATGGGAATCAAGACGATCATGCAGGCAAAAAAGATTGTGGTCGTGGTGAGCGGTGAGGACAAGGCGGACATCTTGAAAACGGCATTTTTCGGTGCGATCACGCCGGGGGTGCAGGCATCCGTGCTACAGCTTCACAATGATGTTACGATCGTGGCGGACGAAGCGGCGCTCTCCAAAGTGGAGTGAGACAGGCGGGCATATTGTATTAGAGAAAGGAATAATCAGCTCTATACAATATAGCCCGTCTATTTTTTGTGTTTTGATGAAATTAGATCTAAAATCAACAAAATGCAATATTGACAAAAATAAAATTTCTATTATAATAGATCAAAAAAGGAGGTAATAATGAAAAGAGAAATAAAAAAGATTCTGGATATGAATTATATACAGGAAGATTCAGTTATGCAGGCGCTTTACCAAGATATTCGGGAGATGTTTTTGGGAGAGATCATTACATATATGAAATCCGGTATGGAGCAGTATCTTGAGATACGGAAGATTTATTATAAGACGCCGGATGATATTTTGGCAGTAAAAAGAATTGTTCAGAAAGTATGCGGAAAGACTTTGCCGGATGAGGATTTAACATGGTTGGACAAATGCATCAAAGCCTATTTTCATAAAGGCACCAGACGCCAGCCAATTACGAAGGAAGAGCGAAGGCATCTTTGGGAAAAACAGGGGAGGTGCTGTGCAATTTGCAATCAACCGATTAAACTGCATGATCTGCATGTAGATCATATAGTTCCTTGGGATTATGTGGGGGATGAATTAGAGGATAACCTTCAAGCGTTGTGTGCAGATTGCAATGAGCGGAAAAGTAATCATGTGGCCTGCGCACTGCGTTATTTGTTTAGGGAGAAGAGAGGAGTGTCTTGATGAAAAGAGTGGAAGTATTACGGGTTCAGCAGTATGGTACTGATTTTTATATTGGTAAGTATGATCCGAGAAGATTAGTGAAAATGGCGGATCGGAGCATTGATGTCGGTGATATTCAAGAGGCGCAGAGACCGTTAGACAAAAAGCATCTGAAAGATATTTCCGACTATACCGGACCAAAAGAAAAGGGAATGCTGCCGGCATCCGTAATGATTGGTACGCGGGATAAGGATAAACTGAAATTAGAGAAGGAAATCGATGAACTAGGAAGAACGCAATATTTCATCCTGTTTCCAGATACACAGGAAGAATTGGAGCAATATGAAAATTGCATTGATATTATTGACGGTCAGCATAGACTGTTTGCCTTTGATGACCGCTATCGCAACGAAGGGTTAAAAGATGATATGGTTTATGAAATGGCATTTTCCCTATTTATCACGCCGGATCTTACGACAAGGCGCAGGTTGTTTACAATCACTAACGATATGCAAAAAGCTGTAAGCGGTAATTTGCTCTTATATCTTAGAAGTAAACTGGGGATGCTGAGGCCGGAAGAAGAACTTTATTTGCCATTAGTGCAGTCCTTGAATGCGGAGAACCGGTCCCCGTTAAAAGGACGAATCATTATGAATGCGGAGCGGATCCCGAAGGGTTATAAGGCAAAAGAGTTAATTAAAATTTTTGATAAAGCGAAAATCGGAGAAATTAAAATAGGAGAACCGGCAAGGAGGCTTTCCATTGGTGAGCTGCTAAGTGTGGTCAGCGCTTATCTATCCGGCTGGGAAATGTATTATAGATTGTCTTATCAAAAACCGGGAAAAGAAACAATGACGAAAATCAGCGGTTTGCGGTATGTGTTACATTTGTTTAATACCTTTTTTGATCATGCGCTACATTCACAAACGAAATTTACAGAGGAATTTGTGCAATCCGTGATACGAGAACTGGAAATGATAAAAGGACTTAAGGAAGGAGAAACATTATTTGATCGCTCTTTGGAATTCAGGGGTGAAGGAGCCACGGTGAAGATGGCTACGGATGATGCGGCGGAGCTGAAGGCATATCTTGATGGTAAATCGTCGGGAGGGTTTAATCCGTTGGTATAATAACTGAATAAAAAATGACTGAATGAGAAATGGAAGGTTCAGAACTGATTGAAAGTGTTTTGATCCATGATGGAATACAAATGTGTGTATTAGGATATACAGAGGATGAGATGAAACTCAGACTAAATCATATGATAGGAAGAGGGGATTGATGATTTTAACTTACGAACATTTTTGGGCTTTTATACAAAATTTCCTTGACGTATGATACCAATATTTGTATAATCAGCACAAAGCATATATTCTTTGATGGATTACGTTTCGATACAACAGGCAATCTTCGAAAAGATGATCCGTGTCAGACGGCATTCTGCCGCTTCTTTAATCTTATCTTTTTCAATGCAATCTATGCTTTACCTACAAAACAAATTGAAAAGCATAGTGTATGAAAAAAGAAAAGAGACAGACTGACTCCTGTTTTCGTGCACTATGGGAACAGGAGGAAAAATGAGACAATTGGAAGAACTGAATCTGGTGGATAACTTTCTGGTGAACAGCCTGACGAGCCACCAAATCTACGGAGAGCCTGCGGCGCGATGCATCTTGGAGTGCATTTTGGGCAGAAAGCTCGGAAAGATCAAGGTGATTCCGCAGCACTTCATGCAGGGAGAGGATACGGACAAACACGGTATCCGCATGGACGTGTACCTTGATGAGGAGGATGGGGAACTGTTCGACATGGAACCCGATAACAACAGCGGAAAAGAGGACGTTGCTGCCCTGCCAAAAAGGGCTCGGTTCTATCATGCGAAGCTGGATGCCGGAAGCTTGAAAGCGGGAGAAAGATATCGTGCCCTAAGGAATGTCGTTGTGATTTTTATCACGACCTATGACCCGTTTGAACTTGACCGGATGGTCTATACGGTTAAGAGTGGCTGTATAGAGGTTCCGGAGTTACCGTATGAGGACGGAGCGCGAACGATCTTTCTCTATACGCAGGGAACGAAGGGAAATCCGCCGGAGAGTTTACGGGAACTTCTGCATTACATGGAATATTCGTCAAGGGAGAATGCAAAGACAGAGAACTTACAAAGACTGCATGAGATGGTAACGGCGGTCAAGCGTGACGGAAAGGTAGGGTTTGCCTATATGAAAAGCTTTGAGATTGAAGAGCGGATACGGGAAGAAGGTATTGCCGAGGGAAAAGCCGTTGGACTTGCCGAGGGCATAACCCAAGGGAAAATACATGATATATTAGACCTGCTTAACGATTTAGGCGAGATACCGCCTGCATTGAAGGAACAGATCACATCTCAGAGGGATACAGAAACCCTCCGTTCATGGCTAAAGCTGGCAGCGAAAGCGGAAAGCGTTGCGGAGTTTGCAAAACAAATTGGAATGACCTCAAGATGATGTGGGTTTGAATTTGAGGGACAGCTTTGATAAAAAGAGCGGCGTGCATTTGCAGCACACCGCTCCTTTTATAAATAGAAAATTTCTCAGTTCGGAAGAATTCGCCGCAGGCGAATTCTTCGAAAGATTGGCGCATCCGCGCCAATCTTTTTTAGTACTCCAGCGCCTTTTCCTCTCCTGTCATTACGCGGAGTCCGCCCTGTGCGAGCGCTAAAAGCTCATCCTCGCCGGGATAAACCGTGATAGGGGCGATGAAGCCCGTGTGTGCCTTCAGGCTGTCCACGACATAGCTGTCATACGCGATGCCGCCCGTCATGATAATCTGGTCCACTTTGCCCTCAAGCGCGGCAGCCATTGCGCCGATGTTTTTGGAAATCTGTAAGCAGAACGCGCTGCGGAGCAAAATAGCGTTCTCGTCGCCGTTATCGCAGAGTTTTTCAACATCACGCATATCGTTGGTGCCGAGATATGCGTTAAAGCCGCCGTTTCCGACCAGCTTTTTGTAAACTTCTTTTTCAGACAGACCGCTGAAGCAAAGCTTTACCAAAGCGCCGACAGGAACCGCGCCGGAACGCTCAGGAGAAAAAGCGCCGTCTCCGTCAAGCGCGTTAAATACGTCGATGACCTTACCGCCTCGATGCGCGCCGACGGAAACGCCGCCGCCCATGTGAACCACAATGAGATTTAAGGAATCATAAGCCTTTCCGGTCTCCTTTGCGTAACGCTTGGCAACCGCTTTCTGGTTCAGCGCGTGGAAAATACTCGTTCTGGGAAGCTCCGGACAGCCGGAAATTCTGGCTTCCGGTATCAGCTCATCTACGACGATGGGGTCAACGATATAGGCGGGAATGCCGAGCGAATCGCCGATTTCACGCGCCAAAATACCGCCGAGGTTGCCTGCGTGCTGTCCCTGTACACCGATTTTTAAGTCTTCCAAAAGCTTGTCTGTAACGGTATAAGTACCGCTCGGAATCGGATTTAACAGACCGCCGCGTCCGACAACAACCTGAAGGGATTTCATATCAAAACCCTTATCCGCAAGGAATGATGTAATGATATTTTTACGAAAATCCTTCTGATCGATGATGGAAGCAAACTGAGCGATCTCTTCTGTAGAGTGGCGCAGCGTCTCGTCAAAAAGAAGCGTTTCGTCCTCAAATACGCCGATCTTGGTTGACGTAGAGCCGGGATTAATGATCAAACTTTTCACTGCCATAGAAATATCTTTCCTTTCTTTATTTTTGCATCTGCTCCGCCATGACCGCCGCAAGCGCGATGGAATTGACCTTCGTCTCGCAGGTGTCGGAGCGGGAGGTTAAGATGACCGGAGCCTTCGTGCCGGTCAGAATGTTACCGTTCTTAATGCCGGGAACAAGATGTACCAGTGATTTATAAACCAGATTGCCCGCGTGGATGTCAGGGAAAAGAAGAATATCCGCGTCGCCCGCGACCTTGCGGTTCTGCGCGTTCTTTTCGATGGCGGCGTTTATGTCGATGGCAATGTCAAAGGAAAGCGGACCGTCAACGATGCAGCCGGTGATCTCGCCCTCGTCGTTTAAGCGGGTAAGCTCCGCAGCCTCCACTGTTGTCGGCATTTTCGGATTGACAAGCTCTACGGCGGCAAGCGGCGCAACCTTCGGGCAGTCGATACCGCAGGCATTTGCAACTTCCACAGCGTACTTGATGATAACTTTTTTATCCTCCAGCGTCGGATACGGGATAAACGCTACGTCAGTTAAAAAGAGAAGTCGGGGAATGCCGGGAATCTCGAACACGCATACATGGGAAAGTGCCGCTCCAGTGCGGAGTCCGACTTCTTTGTCAAGGACGCTCTTTAAGAAGGTCTTCGTATCGAGCAGCCCTTTCATGTACATATCAGCCCGTCCCTCATGAACCTGCTTTACCGCAGTTAAAGAAGCGGTCACCGTATCCGGTTCATTGATGATCTCATAATCGTCCATATTCATGTTAAGGGAGGCGCCGATCTCGCGGATCTTTGCCTCGTCGCCGACAAGGATCGCATCTGCAATGCTCCGCTCCTTCGCCGCTTTGACGGCTTCCAAAACCGCCAGATCCTGCGCTACGGCAACGGACAGACGCTTCTTACTGCAAGTGGATACTTTGGATAATAAATCGTCAAAACTTTTGCTCATTTGTTCCATACCTCACTCTTTGTCTTTTTTTACCTCAAATATAGCACCACGGCGGACAAAGGTCAAGGTGAGGGTGAGCCAAAAAGTAACGATATGACCGCATTTTTACAAAAAAATTTATCGGTTGGAGCGTGCAATTTCGTTCATAGAATGTTCATATGCCTTGGGTTGAATAAAAATAAGGAATCTGTTACAATAGGCATTAGGTTTGTCAGAAAGGACAGGTTTACCGATATGGGTTTGATACAGAAGGTGTTTGGTACGCATAGTGAGCGAGAATTAAAGCGCATTATGCCGCTGGTAGATCGGATTGAGGAGCTTCGGCCGTCCATGATGGAGCTTTCGGATGACGAGCTGCGCGAGAAAACAAACGAGTATAAGAAGCGGGTACAGCAGGATGGGGAGTCGTTGGATTCCGTACTGCCCGAGGCGTTCGCCACGGTCCGCGAGGCGGCGAGGCGCGTCTTAAATATGGAGCATTACAGGGTGCAGCTGATCGGCGGGATCGTCATGCATCAGGGGCGTATCGCCGAGATGCGGACCGGTGAGGGCAAGACGCTGGTCGCAACGCTTCCTTCTTATTTGAATGCGTTGGAGGGAAAAGGCGTTCACGTCGTTACGGTCAATGATTATTTGGCAAAACGTGATGCTGAGTGGATGGGACAGGTGCATGAGTTCCTTGGGTTAAAAGTGGGTGTCGTTCTTAACTCCATGAAGCCTGATGAGCGCAGGGAAGCATATGCCTGCGACATTACTTATGTGACGAATAATGAGCTTGGCTTCGATTATCTTCGTGATAACATGGTCATTTATAAAGAACAGCTCGTGCTCCGCGATCTGCACTATGCGATCGTCGATGAGGTCGACTCCGTGCTCGTGGATGAGGCGCGGACGCCGCTCATCATTTCCGGACAGAGCGGAAAGTCCACTTCGCTCTATGACGCCTGTGATATTCTTGCGCGCCAGCTTGAGAGAGGCGAGGATATGGAGGAGCTTTCCAAGATGGATGCCATCATGGGTGTGGTGAGGGAAGAAACGGGCGACTTCATTGTCAACGAAAAAGATAAGGTCGTGAACCTGACCGAGCGCGGCGTCAGCAGGGTGGAGCAGTTCTTCCATATAGAGAACCTTGCGGACCCCGAAAATCTGGAAATCCAGCATAATATTATTCTTGCGCTGCGTGCGCATAACCTCATGCACCGCGATCAGGACTACGTTGTGAAGGACGATCAGGTACTCATTGTTGATGAATTTACGGGGCGTATCATGCCGGGACGCCGTTATTCCGACGGTCTGCATCAGGCGATCGAGGCAAAAGAGCATGTGAAGGTAAAGCGGGAGAGCAAGACGCTTGCCACGATCACATTCCAGAATTTCTTTAATAAATTTGATAAAAAAGCAGGCATGACGGGTACGGCGCTCACAGAGGAGAAGGAGTTCCGCGATATTTACGGAATGGACGTTATTGAGATCCCGACGAACCGGCCGGTCATCCGTGAGGATTTACAGGATGCCGTCTACAAGACAAAGCGCGAGAAGCTGAACGCGATCTGCGATGCGGTTGCGGCGGCGCATGAAAAAGGTCAGCCGGTGCTTGTCGGCACGATCAACATTGATTCGTCCGAGGTCATCAGCGCGATGCTGACGAAGCGCGGCATCCCGCATAAGGTCCTGAACGCAAAATTCCATGAGATGGAGGCGGAGATCGTCGCGGACGCGGGTCTGCACGGAGCCGTCACGATCGCAACGAACATGGCGGGACGTGGTACGGATATTAAGCTGGACGACGAGGCAAAGGCGGCGGGCGGATTAAAGATCATCGGTACGGAGCGGCATGAGTCGAGACGAATTGATAACCAGCTCCGCGGACGAAGCGGTCGTCAGGGAGATCCGGGTGAGTCAAAATTCTATATCTCTCTTGAGGACGATGTCATGCGACTGTTCGGTTCCGAGCGTCTGATCAGTATGTTTAACGCACTGGGAATCCCGGAAGGGCAGGAGATCGAGCATAAGATGCTCTCGAAAGCGATCGAGAACGCACAGAAAAAGATTGAGAGCAACAACTTTGGGATCCGTAAGAATCTGTTGGAATACGATCAGGTCAACAATGAGCAGCGTGAGATCATTTATGCCGAGAGGCGGCGCGTGCTTGACGGCGAGAGCATGCGGGATGTCATTTACAAAATGATTACCGACCTTGTGGAAAATGCCGTCGATATGGTGATCGGCGACGATGCGGAGCCGGAGGAGTGGAATCTGACGGAATTAAATTCCGTGCTGCTCGGCAATGTGCCGATCGAGCCGGTGATCTTGGGACGTGTGGAGAACCGCACGAAAAACGGCTTAAAGCAGCAGCTTAAGGAAGAGGCGGTCAGACTCTATGAGAGTAAGGAGGCGGAGTTCCCGGAGCCCGAGGCAATCCGTGAAATCGAGCGCGTCGTTCTGCTGAAAGCGATCGACCGCAAATGGATGGATCATATCGACGATATGGATCAGCTTCGTCAGGGTGCGGGACTTGCGGCGTACGGACAGCGGGATCCGCTTGTGGAATATAAGATGAACGCTTACGAGATGTTCGATGCGATGACAGAGAACATCAAGGAGGAGACCGTGCGCATGCTGTTCCATGTCCGCATCGAACAGAAGGTGGAGCGTGAGCAGGTTGCAAAGGTAACGGGCACGAACAAAGACGATTCCCTGCAAAAAGGACCTGTCAGACGCGCCAACGCCAAGATTTATCCGAACGATCCGTGTCCGTGCGGAAGCGGCAAGAAGTATAAGAACTGCTGCGGAAGGAAATAGAAGGGTGCGTTTGGCAGAATCCTCGGCTAAAGGTACTGTAGTCATAATGCGATGATCGATTGCACAAAAGAATTTGTGCGCACGCCATTGCACAGAGCATTCCGATAAGCCTCTGAATGCGAACATCGTGCAAAAAGTCGTTTGCTCAAGTTCCTTTTGTGCAATCGGCAAAACGAAAGGCATCCTGGCATGAGGAGGATCAAAATGGATACCGCTATATTTGATCAATTTGCTCAGGGCTGTTCCAAAGAATTACCATATGAAATCGACAAGATACTGAGTGATGCGAAAGGTAAAAAAGCATGTGCGATCGGTTTTATAACAACAGATGATTTCTACGGTTTTTATCTGACATGGGATTACAGCAACAACATAAATGAGTATTTTGAGTGGGAAAAGAGCTTGAACCCAAATTTCCTTTATCAACCTGTTGTAGACATTGTTGAGGCTTGCGATAATGTTGATCTTTGCAATCCGTCAGATGAAAAGTGGGAGTTTGCACAAACATTGCTTTCTGTATTGGAAAAATGCATCAAACAAATTCGAGAAGAAATATTTCAAAAAAGCGGCTTTAAGAGAGAAGATATTCTTTTCTTTTCTACAATGAGTGATGGCGACTATATTCAGGAAATGATGGATGCGTCTGTTAAAATGTTTAATGCTCCGGAAACTCTTGAAATATATGGAATGATATAGTGAAAATTCAAATTTGTTGACTGTTGATAAAATGATATGGGGAAACAGGTTCAAAAAAAATAAGTGAAATAAAAGAAAGAGGGTGACGTTAAGTGGTAGAATTAGATAACCTGCGCTTAGAGCTGCAGGCATATGAAACACCTTTAGCGGAAGTGAGGGATTCACTTTGACTTAGCAAATAAGGCAAAGCGGATCGAAGAATTAGAGCGCGAGATGGAGGAGCCGTCCTTCTGGGATAATCCCGAGCGTTCTAATCAAAAAATGAAAGAATTAAAAAACATGAAGGATACCGTCTCGCAGTTCCACGAGCTGGAGACACAAAAAGACGATATTCTGACGCTAATCGAGATGGCGAACGAGGAGAACGACGAAAGCCTTGTGCCGGAAGTGCTGGAGGAATATGCTTCTTTTCAGGAGGTATTTGAGAAACTCCGCATCAGCACACTCTTGTCGGAGGAGTATGATAAGTACAATGCCATCTTAAAGCTTAATGCGGGTGCGGGCGGCACGGAGAGCTGCGACTGGTGCAGCATGCTTTACCGCATGTATACACGCTGGGCGGAAAAACGAGGATTTGCGGTCGAGGTACTCGACTACTTAGACGGTGACGAGGCGGGAATCAAGTCCGTGACCTTTCAGGTAAACGGAGAGAACGCCTACGGCTACTTAAAGTCGGAGAAGGGTGTACACAGGCTTGTGCGTATCAGCCCGTTTAATGCGCAGGGCAAGCGGCAGACCTCCTTTGTGTCCTTGGACGTCATGCCCGATATTGAGGAAGATCTCGATGTGGAGATCCGCGATGAGGATATTCGGATTGATACCTACCGAAGCAGCGGCGCGGGCGGACAGCATATCAATAAGACATCCTCTGCGATCCGGATCACGCATTTTCCGACCGGTATTGTGGTGACGTGCCAGAATGAGCGCTCGCAGTTTCAGAATAAAGACAAAGCGATGCAGATGCTCAAGGCAAAGCTGTACATGTTAAAGAAAGAGGAGAATGCGGATAAGCTCTCCGATATTCGCGGCAATGTGACGGAGATCGGCTGGGGCAATCAGATCCGTTCCTATGTCATGCAGCCGTATAAGATGGTGAAAGACTTGCGCACGGGCGAGGAGTCCGGCAATGTGGATGCCGTGATGGACGGCGCGCTCGATCCGTTTATCAACGCGTATCTGAAATGGAAGAGTGTCGGCGGCAGCATTGCCGTGACGGAGGATCTGCCGGACTAAAAAAGGAACGTCAGTTCCTATCAGAACTAACCGTTCCTTTCAAAGAATCCGCAAGGCGGATTCTTTTGGAAATAAAAAATATCCGCGAGTTTGCGAAGCAAACCTCGCAAAGAAGGCCGAAAAATGGAAACATTTTTCGGCCTTCTTTTGTGTTGTGATTTGGTTTGGGAAATGGGCTCTGATATGCAAGTATGCATAACGCACGTGTTTGTCACCTTGCAAGCTCGAGCGTGCGCCCTTCCTGATATAAGCGCAGGAGTTGTGCACCGTCACGCTCTAATATGTATTGCCTGCCGTCGCAGACAATTTCCTGACCGCAGAGAATTTTGGGATTGCGGCGGGTAAGCTCCTGCATGATCTCATTGGCAAGCGTTACTTTTCTGCTGGTTTCCGTGACGAGGTTCACCGCCAGGGCTTCCTTATCCTGTACGGTTAAAAACGCCATGCACCAGATATCCGTGCTGTCGGAGAATGCAACCGCGATGATGTCTTCCAAACGCCGAACATAAGGGGATACCCCGTTTATGACCACATAATGCTCTGTGAAAAAGCCGGCAATATAGCTGTCCTTCGTGGTGTTTGGAAATCTGCAGGTCACAATGGTAGTGGATGGGGAAACCAGCTCGCGATCGACTTGCTGCAGTTCCCCTTCCGAGAAACCGGTCTGTTCCTGATAATACGAAAGCCAGGAAGCAGTTCGCTTGTTCTTTAGAACGATTCCCAATACAAGGAGTAAAAGACCGGGTGCTGATACGGCGGCTGCTATGACGAAATTAGGATCGGATAGCAAGGAGAGAATGGAAATGGGGACTGTAAAGATCAAAAGAACGATTGCCCCGGCAATCAGACCTTTTCCGCCGCCCTTGTCAATTCGGATGGATTTTAAGATGCTGTCCTTTCCTTTTTTCCTCATTTTTTGATAGAGTTTGTGTTCTGTGGATGCGATCATAGATTGTTCCGCCTTTCTTTATAAGATTACTGTTTTCTCAGTTTCCTTTCCGAGAGCGATTTTTGATCAACAAAAACCCGCCGATTATGACGCTGACCAAGCCGACTATAAGGCTGCCGAATGGAATGCCGGGCTGCAGGAGCAGCTTCAGCGTATAGTTGTCACGCCTGTCACAAAGGTATTCCGCATTAACACTCAGCATATTGGAACCTTCGGCATCTGCGTATCCGGCGCCAAATATGGTAAAGAAGGAGTCCGCTTGGTAAGGGAGTTCCTCCAAAGGCCTCAGATGAAAGTATCCGCTCACCGTCAAATCAAGCTCCTTGCCGAACTGATCTGAGAATTCAATGCTCTGTATTACCCACTCATTTTTGCCGGGAGTAAACGAAATGATCCATTCGTTTTCATCCATATCGAGAAATTTTGCGATACAGTATATCTGGTCATTGTCAGCATCCGTTTTGGCATGCAAAATCTGCAGATTCTCTATGTAATAAACTTTTAGGGGATGATAAATTTGTCCGGCTTTTACCTCGTCTCCGTGCAGATCCGCCACATTGTCCGCATGGAACGGAAGGATAAACAGCGTATATATTAAAAAAGCCAAGCCAAGTAAAAGCAGCCATTTCCCACTGTGAAGGTCGTTATGTTTTTTACGCTCACGAGAGAAATTTTTTTTGTATTCTTCATAACTTTCATTCATAAATGCTGTACTCCCGATAAATCTTATTTGCTGCTGTTCAGAGCCAAGCACAGTTCCATACAAGTCGATTCCGATATCCGGTCAATGCAGCTTTCATGCGTATTGCTTCGTGTGATAATCCATCAGATCAAAATAAAAATTCGTCAGCGTGCACTGCATATACGGATACAGCCACAGCAGACCAAGCCCGAAGCTGAGGACTGACAACAGCACGAGCGGAAGGAAGCTGACATAGAGATAGAGAAGCCGCGCTTTTTGACCTTTCATGACGCGCCGGCTCATTGCGCATACCTGCCCAAAACCATAATCGGGAAAATCAAGCGCAATGTAATAGCACTGAGAAAGCGACAAAATCAGGATACATGAGACAATCATGCCGCCAACCAAAAGAGCGGATATAAGCGGGAACAGATGGACGGAGCCCAAGTATACATAGGCTGAAAGCGCGATAATAAACGGAATCATGCATAGAAAAACAATGCCCATATAATAAAGCATGATCTTGATGCCAAGCTCGGAACGGGAGCGAAAACCGTAGAGAAGATCGTTTAGGGAAAACGGGCGTCCGGTCACAAAATTCATATACAGTCTCGCCTGTCCCAGCATGAATACGCCAAGCAGCAGATAGACCAGTATTTCAATGACATAATAAAGAATCCGATTGGAAATCGTGAGCACGGATAATAGATCGCCTGCGAAATAAAGAATAAAGCCACAGCTGCATTCCATCAAAAGAAAGGCGCTGATCATTTTTCCGTAATTGCCGAGCAGCTGCACCTTGGCGGATGCTTTCAGCTCGGCGGAGGTCTTAGTCATATTCATCAAATTTATGTTCCTCAATTTTATAAATAAAAATATCTCAGTCCGGAAGAATTTGCATGTAAAAGAACGCGCAGCGTTCTTTTTAACTTATAGGAAATTTCACAGTCCAAAAGAATGGCGCAACGCGCCATTCTTTTTTAGCATGCAAGATCCACATTCATGCCGGTATAGAGAAGGCTGTCCGTTGCTTTTTTATCCTGCTGGTAGGGATTATCTTCGTTGTAATATTTAATCTGTGTGGTCGTCTCGCCGCCGGCAACATAGCTGCGCCCGCATTCGGGACAGATGGCGGTCTTGAGAGTGACGCTTGCCTGCAATACCTCGCCGTTTTTCTGCGCGGCTTTCTTATAAGCGTTGGAGACATGCTCCTGCTCATGAGCCCGTACACGGGAAGCGGAGGCTTCGGGGGAAATGTGTGAAGCGGACTTAAAAGAAACCATTTCGTCCGAACCGTCCTGATATTTCCGCTCCTTACAAGTCTCACATTCGGCGGGAGAGGATTTGCGCCCTGCCTGCTTAATGGTAGATTCTCCGGGATTCTTAAGATAACTGCTGACGTTTGAAACGCCGCCAATACCACCGATTGTCATAATAATGCTCCTGCCTTTCTTTCCATTCTATATGAAAATGTGTTTATCTTTTATGTGTAGATAATATTAACATACCCTGATTTTGCGGGCGTCCGTTGCTGTTTCTACTGTTAGTATTCTTTATACTGTAAATTGTCCCACCATTCCTCGATTGTCATGCCATAGCGCTGCTCAAACAGTCTGTTCGACTGCTCTCTGATCGTGGGATTTGTCAGATAAAGCGCGACCACGGTAATAATGAGTATCACGTTCATAATCAGTCCGACGACGGCGGATGTAACGCCGGTCGTTGCGGTAGGATTCATCCGATCGCTGTTTCCCTTAGAAAGGAGCGCAAACAGAATCGCCAAAGATCCGGTAATAAAGGGAATATATACCGTACACAGGATCGTTGTCACAATGGTCGCAAGACCTAAAACAGAGGCGGCTGTCGCCATACCGTTGCGCGGCGGTGCGGTCTGTTCAAACTGATAACGCATGGGGGTATCGCCCTGATGCTGATTGCCGTAATCCATAGTTTCGCTCCGTTTTGAATAGTTTTGCTAACATGATCGTTTCTATTCTATTTTATCACGCCTACATGACAATGACAAATCATTTTTTCCTGTGAGCAAAATATTCCGCTCGGATTCTTTCCGCTGAAACTGAACGGCGGGGACTGGCATTTTTGGGAAGGACATGCTATCATAAAATGAGTTCTGCAAAGCAGAACTCATTTCGAAGAATTGCAAAGAATGTAAAACATTCTTTGCAATTCTTCGGGGTGTGATGAAAACTGAGCTTTTCAGAATTTGCGGAAAGGAGTATGGCAGGGCAATGGACATCATAGCAAAACTGAGGGAAGAACTGGGCGTGGAAAAATGGCAGGTGGAGGCGGCGGTCAAGCTGATCGACGAGGGGAACACCATACCGTTCATTTCGCGTTACCGCAAGGAGGCGACCGGCTCGCTGAACGATGAAATGCTGCGCAATTTGGATGAGCGCCTCTCCTATCTGCGGAATCTGGAGGAAAAAAAGACGCAGGTCATCGGCAGTATCGAGGAGCAGGGAAAGCTGACCGACGAACTGAAAAATAAAATCCTTGAGGCACAGACACTTGTAGCGATCGAGGATCTCTACCGCCCGTACCGCCCCAAACGTAAGACAAGAGCGAGCGTGGCAAAGGAAAAGGGGTTAGAGCCGCTTGCGTCCCTTTTGATGGAGCAGGACTATACCGGAAGCTTGGAGGAAGCCGCAGCAAGCTATATCAGTGAGGAAAAGGGAGTGGCGGACGCGGCGGAGGCTCTGCAGGGCGCAAAAGACATTATCGCGGAGCAGATTTCCGACGAAGCGGATTATCGCACCTATATCAGAGAGGCGACCGTAGACGAGGGCGTGCTGGTATCGACGGCGAAGGACGAGAAGCAGCAGAGCGTCTATGAGATGTACTATCAGTATGAGGAGGCGGTCAAAAAAGCAGCCGGACACAGAATCCTTGCCCTAAACCGTGGCGAGAATGAAAAAATCCTGACTGTCAGCGTCCGCGCGCCGAGAGAACGGATTCTGCGCTATCTGGAAAAGCAGGTCATTGGGAAGGAGAACTCTGTGACGACGCCCGTCTTACAGGAAGTCATTGCAGACAGCTATGACAGATTGATAGCACCTGCTATTGAAAGAGAAATACGCAATGAACTGACCGAAAAAGCGGAGGATGGCGCGATCGGCGTGTTCGGTAAGAACTTAGAGCAGCTCCTGATGCAGCCCCCAATCACCGGAAAGGTCGTGCTCGGATGGGATCCGGCATTTCGGACGGGCTGTAAGCTGGCGGTCGTCGATGCGACGGGAAAGGTTTTGGATACCAAGGTCATTTATCCGACTGCGCCTCAAAATAAGGTGGCTGAGGCAAAGGCGGAATTAAAGAAACTGATACAAAAGTATAACATTGATTTAATATCTGTCGGAAACGGTACGGCATCACGCGAATCCGAGCAGGTGATCGTGGAGTTGATCAAAGAAATAAACCGGCCGCTGAAATATGTGATCGTGAATGAGGCAGGGGCGTCGGTCTATTCTGCGAGTAAGCTGGCAACGGAAGAATTTCCGCAGTTTGATGTCGGACAAAGAAGCGCCGCCTCGATTGCAAGGCGCTTACAGGATCCGCTTGCGGAGCTGGTGAAGATCGAGCCGAAAGCGATCGGCGTCGGGCAGTACCAGCATGACATGAATCAAAAGAAGCTGGGAGATGCGCTTCATGCCGTCGTGGAGGACTGTGTGAACAAGGTGGGCGTGGACTTAAACACGGCATCCGCAGCACTGTTGGAGTATATTTCGGGCATCAGTAAGGCGATCGCGAAGAATATCGTGGATTATCGAGAAAAAAACGGGCGTTTTGTAAACAGAAAACAGCTTCTTGATGTGGCAAAGTTAGGGCCGAAGGCGTATGAACAGTGCGCGGGATTTTTGCGGATTCATGACGGTGAAAACGCTTTGGATGCGACGAGTGTGCATCCGGAATCCTACGAGGCGGCGGAAAAACTCATGAAACAGCTCGGTCTGACGATGGAGGATGTGCGCGCTGCATGGAAGCAGGCGGGAAAGAATCAGGGCGTCGGAGGAGCACAGGCAGGCGCACAGAACGCGCAGGATCAGAACGCGCCGGCAGGCACACAGAATGCAGCAAAAGGTGGAGATAAAAAAGAACAGACGTTACGGAATGGGCGCGGGAGAGGCGGTCAGATCGTGATCCGCAATACGAACACGGCAATGGGAAAGGCACTTGCCGCCGCGATGGGCGGAATGACATTGACGACGGAGCGCTCAGATAACGGCACAGGAAAACGTTCGGACAAGAGCCATGGCGCAAATCAGGAGAAAGAACAGAGAAGAGGAAGCGTCCTTGCGGCGAAAATATCCGATCCGGCCGCACTTGCCGCAGAGCTGGGAATCGGCGAGATTACCTTGAAAGATATTGTGGCAGAATTGGAGAAGCCCTCCCGCGATCCGCGTGAGAGCATGCCGGCGCCTATCTTGCGGAGCGACGTATTAGATATGAAGGACTTAAAGCCGGGGATGATCCTGAAAGGAACCGTGCGCAATATTGTTGATTTTGGCGCGTTTGTGGACATCGGGGTACATCAGGACGGATTGGTGCATATCTCCCGCATCACGCAGCGCTTTATCAAGCATCCGCTGGAGGCGGTCAGCGTCGGAGACATTGTGGATGTGAAGGTGTTGGAAGTGGATACGGCGAAAAAGCGGATCGCCCTGACCATGAGGCTTGACGAGAAAGAATAGGACTGCGGAGTGAGCCGGGGGCTTCGGCCTGTAGTATAGATCAGGAAAGGATAAAAAGGAATCATCCGAATGGAACGAACAGAAGAAGTAGAATTGACGGTGTTATGCCTCATACACAGGGAAGACGCATACCTTTTGCAGGACCGGGTCAAAAAGGACTGGAAAGGTTATACCATGCCGGGCGGACATGTGGAGCCCGGAGAGTCCATTGTGGATGCTGTTGTCCGTGAGATGCGGGAGGAAACAGGCTTGACCGTCATCCATCCGAAGCTTTGCGGAATAAAGCAATTCCCGATAGATCATGGGAGGTATCTTGTTTTTCTTTTTTCGGCGGATACATTTGAGGGAGAACTCCGATCTTCAGAAGAAGGAGAAATGCATTGGGTCAAAAAGGATGAATTATTAAATGTAAATTTAGTAAATGACTTTTACGAGCTGCTCCAGGTAATAACGGACGACCAATTGACAGAATTTCAGTATGTGATCGAAGGCGGTGAGTGGAAGGTACTGTTAAAATAACACAAGGTTGGTTTACTTTACTATGAGAGTTGGAGGAGGGATCATGAAAATTGCAGTGATTGGCTGCGGTCGCTTTGGGACGTTTATCGCGTGGTATCTGGACAGCATTGGGCACCATGTTATGTTATACGGGCGCAAAACGTCGAAACATATGGAACAGTTGATGAGAGAGCGCAGGAATGAATTTCTGTCCCTTCCGGAATCGGTTGCGCTCACAACGAGTCTGCAAACTTTGGAGGAATCCGAAGTGGTCGTAATCTCCATAAACGCGCAGGGGCTTTCGGCACTTATGGAGGAGCTTAAGCGTTACGACATGCAGGATAAGATCATTGTACTGTGTATGAAGGGCATTGAAATCGCTACAAAACGACGGTTGTCACAGATTGTAGAGGCGGCTTTTCCGCAGGCAAAGATCGCCGTCTGGCTTGGCCCTGGACATGTGCAGGATTTTTATCGCAATATCCCGAACTGCATGGTCATTGACAGTAGGGATGAAGCGGTCAAAAAGCAGCTTGTTGATGCGTTTTCCGGCAGTTTAATCCGCTTTTACTACGGACAGGATATGATCGGAAATGAGATCGGTGCCGCCGCTAAAAATGTGATTGGTATCGCTGCGGGGATGTTGGACGGACTTTGTCTTTCATCGTTAAAAGGAGCGTTGATGTCGCGCGGCACCAGGGAGGTAGCGCGCTTGATCAAGTCGATGGGTGGCAATGAACTGTCGGCTTACGGTCTTTGTCATTTAGGGGATTATGAAGCGACCGTTTTCTCGCCGCACAGCCACAACAGGCAGTTTGGGGAAAGCTTTGTAAAGGGGGAGAATTTTTTTGCGCTCGCCGAAGGCTATTATACGGTCGTCGCCCTTGTGGGGCTCGGAAAAGAGTATTATACCGAGCTTCCCATCTGCAATGCCGTTTATGATATTTTGTATAGAAAGAAAGACGCAAAACAGATATTGGATGAGCTATTCACAAGGAGCATCAAAAACGAATTTACCCCTTAGGAGGAGCATCATGACGGCAGAGGAGCTCAAAGTACGCCAACTAACGAATCAATATTTAATTGTTCCGGGGGATAAGCTGACGGTGGTTCGGGATCTATGCGGTATCCAATCGCAGTTTATGGTAAATGCAATGCATTCATTGAAGATCCGCTGTAATGATTACGAGGAATCCACTGTGAAAACCGGTCTTGTTAAAAACTGGACAATACGGGGAACAGTCCACGTTTTTGCCGAAGACGATTTAGGGCTGTTCCTTCATTGTGATAATGGGGAAAACTACAGGCGGAATGAATGGAACGGGAAGTCCTTTTGGAATCAAAGAGAGGTGTGGGTGCTGACACCCGAGCGGCAGAAATACCTATCGGAAGTGATCCTGGATGCACTGAAAGAAGAACCGCATACAAGAGATGAATTGAAAGCCATTTGCACGGAAAACGGCATGACGGAGGCGGAAGAGGGCAGTATGTTTGACCAATGGGGCGGCGGCATTCGCGAGCTTTGCGAGAGGGGCTTTATGAACTATGTGGTTCAGGAGAAAAAAGCATACTGTTTATCGCCTGCGTTCTCACCCATTCCGCAGGAGGAAGCGGAGCTTGAGATTGCGAGAAGATATTTTACAAACATCGCTCCGGCGACGATCCATGATGCCATGTACTTTTTTCATGCGCCTGCCGCACAGGTAAAAAAGTGGCTTTCCGCGCTTCCGGTAACAAGCGTGGAATGCGGCGGCAAAACCTATTATTATATCGAAAATGGGAAGTCTTATGCGCACGATATTCCTGAATGCCTGTTTCTTGCCGGTTTTGACCAGTTGATGCTGGGATATGAAAAAAAGGAGAGCCTGTATTTAGAGCCTGAAAACATGCGTTCCATTTTTAATCTTGCTGGGATTGTGATGCCCCCGGTCATGCTTAACGGGCAGGTAGTCGGAAAATGGAAAAAGAAAGGTCACAAGCTGTCGATCACATTGTTTACCGCGGTCGGAGAGCACGGCGAGTCCGTGATCAGGGAAAAGGCGGAGTCTCTTTGGGAGGATATTTCTTCGATTGAAATATTTTGATTGGCAAAAATAGTTATGACTATAATGAAATGCTATTTGTATGCCGATAAAATATGTAGTTCAAAAGGATGAGATGCATGATGAGAGTAGAACATGCATAGTGTGCTATATGTCAAAAAAGATATAAACTACAAATATAGGTAATAATAAGCTTATCGGAGAGTGCAGAAGGAGGTAAAAAGGAATGAGGATCAAAAAAAATAGGAGCATGCGAGAAGGGTTCTAAGAAAAAAGGCATCGGGAATATCCTATTAGCAAGCTTATTCATAGCAGCTGCGTTGAATACGCGGCCGTTAGAAGTAAAGGCTGCAACGGCGTATATGGATCAGGAGAGTAATGATTCATTTGCAGAAGCGCAGTTTATCGCCAGAAATTCGATGTCGGCTTCAAACACGGTTTCCGGCAACACATCAGGTTACAAGTATGTAACGGGTAATCTGACAGGAAGAGAGGACGAAGATTGGTATTGGCTGATGCTTAGTCCGGAGTTTGACAGTTATCTTACGATCGACAATGCGACGGGAACAATCAATATTGATATTTTAGATGAAAAAGAGACAGTACTTTATACATTTTCCTATAATGGGGTTTCCGGTGCGGAAAATGTATTTAATATTAGGATAAGTGACACCGGATTTTATTATTTTCGGCTGTATCATGATGATAGCACAACTGTAAGCTATCGATTTATGGTCGGGAACCCGGAATATCATTTGGATAGCTATACGCATTCATTCGGAAGACAGACCTTACCGGCAAAGGGTACATGGGAGGATGTTGTCGATTTACGTACTGTTTCAGTAATTCCGAGAGGAGCTACCGGCTATCGGATTACTGTGTCGGGATGCAGTACCACTGTTTGCTCGAAGCGCTATTTTTCCAGAGAATCCAGTAGCGGATGGGCGGCAACAAACACAACTTATATGAAAGACCTGCCGGTGGTGGATGCGTCATTACTTGCGCAGAAATGGGGCGTCCGGTATATCTCCGCAAGCAAGTCAAATGAGGTATTTACGCCGCAGTTCAAAATAGATTATGTCTATCCGGATCTGCCGGCAAATGAACGATAGGAGGTATCTTTCGTGAAAATTTTCTATAACAGCATTTACGATAGTAAAAATGTGGCTCATAACAACCAATCCATATTTCAATATATCACACATGGAACAAAGCAGGAAAAGAAAGGGCCGGTTGATTCTTTGGTAGGTATTGACCGGGAACGTTTCTCCTTCTATCTTGAGAACAGGAACAATCCGCGTGCCCTGCTGGATGCAATTAATTTTTTTGAAGGACTGCATGGCACCGATAATAACGGTGACTTTTGGCTTGGAGAAGGGTATGAGCAGATTATCCCTAAGTCTGCGATCCCGCGGATTAAGACGGAAGCTTTACCTGAACTGAAAGCCACGAATAACAAACTTTGTCTGTCATCCCGAAGCTATGTCTCTTATACGTCGAAAGGCGGTGTGGCGTTTGCCTGCGCGGTTGGCAAACAAAATTTGATGCTGGCATCTACGGAAAGTGCGTTTTGGCTTGAAAGCGGGAGAGGAGCAACAAAGGACTATAAGGAGATGTTTTCAACGGTGTCTGTCATTGGAGGGCTGATCAGGGATTCTATAAACGGTCTATACTGGACACCCAAAGCGGACGTGAGGCAGGCGTTGGCAAACGTCGGCATTAAACCGGGAAAATTCAGCATTTCCGTAGACGGGGAAGAGAGAACCTATTATTTATATGAGGATGGCAGGGTTGACACGGAGAAAGTAGCATTAAATCTTGTTGACAGATATAATCGTATGAATTTCCTGAAGGGTCATTCCGTAGGGGATGAGGTCACGGTGTTCGGGCGGAAATATAAAATTGATGAGGACGGGCACATTCATGTACCGACAGAAAATTTTTGGGTCAGCGGTGAGTTTAACACCAAATGAAAAAGTGGGGTTTATACAAAAATTTCCTGTTGTTGACATTTTAACCGGAACATATTACAATAGCCACGGTACAACTTGATAAAGCGATTCTTCGGGGTCGGGTGCAATTCCCTACCGGCGGTGATTACGAAAGTATCAGTCCGCGACCTGTCACGGCGAAAAATGCGGTGACGGCTGATTTGGTGACTCTTTTCTTAAGAGGATTCCAAAACCGACAGTAAAGTCTGGATGAGAGAAGAAAACCTTGTAACAAGCAGGCAGTCAGATGACATGTGATGATGCATGATCATGTATGACGCCGCACAACGTATGCGGCATGGCATCGCATGACAATGCGTAAACGCTGCATCACAGTTTATGGCGAATCATGCAAACCCAGACAGCAGGCTTAACGTACAGGTATCCCATGCCCCGGACGAATCGAGTCCGGGGTCTTTTTGCGTAAAGAGAAAAACTGCGCGTCCTTTCGCGAAAATGGAAATGCATTCCCGGCGCCAATACAGCCGCAGCTTGGAGGAGAAAATGAAAAATAACAAAATCAGAAAAATGACGATGATCGGTATGCTTTCTGCAGTTGCTTTTGTGCTGATGTTTTTCGATTTCAGCGTTCCCTTTATGCC